>NZ_PYHV01000025.1:0-85368 GCF_004766475.1 Pseudoalteromonas sp. KS88 | reverse complement strand
ACCTATTTCAGGACGGGACAACCGCTCTTGCTTATTTTGTTTCCGATAGGTGGTTTGGGTGTTTATGTGGTCTTACTTAGGTAAACAATACGCCAAGGCTATCACCTAAGTGAGTGACTCCGTCATGGAGTAAGTAAATAACCTGAACTCTGGATAATAAATCTATCTCCAGCGGCTACTTTCACCGCTAACTGCGTTGAATTTACTTGCAATAGGCCAGCTGTTGACGCGTAAATTCGCCTTGTTATCGCTAAACGTTTCCGGCTGGAGACTAATAAATATATTTGTGATCTAATATCAATACATTAGTTTTAACCAGAGTTCAGGTTAAATAAGATTCAGTACAAGTGTTTAAGGCGCGATGTTAACTGCGCCTTAAACGTAGCTCTGATTTTAAATAGCTTTAAACCTAATTGCAGTGCCACCACTCGTCGCTAACTTAAGCGATAACGTATCTTTGGCTGTTACAATTCGTTGTTCTATCTTGATATCGTAAGGAGTATTTTTCCACTCTGCTTTATCGCCATCTCTGTAGATTTGCGCTTCAAATACTTTACCCGGCTCTAAAAAATCGAGTTTGATATCAATCGTACGTGCATGCTCATCCGTTACAGCGCCTAAATACCAATCATTTCCTGAGTAATTATCACGTTTGCGTTCTTTACGGGCAAACACCACGTAGTCGCCAACTTCACCTGCTAATGCGATACTTTGCTGCCAATCAGTGGGTACGTCTTGAATGAACTGAAATGCATCTGGTTTGGCTAAATAATTACGCGGTAAATCTGCGGCCATCTGAATTGGGCTATACATCACCACATACAAAGCCAGTTGCTTAGCTAGGGTCGTTTGCGGGCGGTTAGTATCTGCGCCTAAACCATTAAATCCCATATCAAATATGCCCGGGGTAAAATCCATTGGGCCCGCTAACATCCGAGTGAAGGCAAGCATCGGAATATGCTCTGGTGGATTAGGTGGTGTGCCCCATGCATTAAATTCTTGGCCTCGAGCACCTTCACGGGCAATCCAGTTAGGGTAAGTGCGGCGCAGGCCGGTGTCTTTAATTGGCTCGTGAGTATTAATGCTAAGTTTGTGTTTAGCAGCCAGTTTTATACTGTGTAGGTATTCGTTGACCATAAATTGGCCGTCATGCCATTCTTTTCGAACAATGCCATTTTCATCAATACGCTTGATGTTACCGCCATCAGCAACGTAACCGGTCTTTATTTGGCTAACGTTTGATTTTTCATATAATGCGTAAGCATCTTCCATTTGGTTACGGTAGTTTGTCACATTACCAGAGGTTTCATGGTGGCCAATAAGTTGCACACCTTTTTGTTGACCATAACGCGTCAGCTCGGCTATATCAAAATCATCGTATGGTTGAGTGAAGCTAAATACATCGCCGTTAAAGAACCAATCTCCGTCCCAGCCTAGATTCCAGCCTTCAACGAGTACTCCGTCAAAGCCATATTGGGCTGCAAAGTCCATGTAATATTTGGTGTTTTGCGTAGTGGCTCCGTGCTTTTCACCACTGCCCCATGTGGTTTCGTTTATATGCATGCCCCACCAAATGCCAACGTACTTACCTGGTTTCACCCAAGAAACATCCCCTAATTTATTCGGCTCGTTTAGGTTTAAGATAATGTCAGAGTTGATTAAATCAATGGCCTTCTCACCTATCTGAATTGTACGCCAAGGAGTAGTGAACGCCCCTTGCTTTTTAACGGCAATGCCATCTGACCAAGGTGTTAAATCTGCTTGCAATGTACCAGGTCGGCGCTGGTTCAGTACCATGGCTGCATAATCGACCAATGCTGCTTCATGAATACTAACGTGCACGCCGTTAGCATTTTTAAATGTAAATGGTGTATGTGCTAATGCCGCGTCTTGCAAAGGTGTTGTGTTGTAAACATATTCGTAGCGATTCCAGCCGCGTGCGGGGATCCACCAAGCTGTCGCTTTATCTGCGGCGGTTATTGCAAATTCGGTCAGCTCTTTGGTTATTTCTATATCTTCAAAGCCCTCTTGTTTCGGTACTTCATAGCGAAACCCTACGCCACTATCAAACGCTCTAAAACGTACAGTGTATGTCCCACCAAGCGGGGATGACTTACTAAAAGTGACTGCTACTTCATTATGATGATCAACAACCGTTTGGCGTTCTCCCCATGGTTGCTGCCATTTGCTCTGGACCAGATTAGTTGTAATGTTGGTGATTGTGAAGCCTTCACCAAATGCAGCTTGCTGCTTAAACTCAAACCCTAGTGATGAGTTTTCAATTACATTTTTATTATTAAAGCTAATTGAATAGTGAGGTGCAGAGCTTTGATCTGAAATGGTTATTTTTATTTTCTTATTAGGGGATTCAACAATAGCTTGCTTGGCAAAGCTGCTGCTGGAAATTAACACTAGTAGTAGTAGAGATAATCGCATTGTGTGTCCAACTGATTTGATGGGTGCGCAGTTAGAATAAATGACCAAGCGAAGTTTGACGAGGTGGTTGCATACGTATTCAGTCGGCTGTCGTTTATTAAGTGATAATTAAAATATCTGAAAATACGACTTAAATATGCCTATAATAAAATAAATCAAATAATAATATTATCTCAAGATGAAGCTTTTAATTACTTTTGCATTGTTGTTGGCTTTCAATAGTCAAGCAGTCACTCTTATTGTTAGTAACCAAAACAAACAAGTACAACCCAATGTTGTTGTGTGGTTACAACCTACAACCCCCATTGCAGAACCCCCTAAGCCTGAAACAACGTTTGTGATGGAGCAAAAAGACCGACAATTCACTCCACATATATTAGTTGTAGAGCAAAATGGCAAAGTTGATTTTCCAAACGCTGACTCGATTATGCATCATGTGTATTCGTTTTCTAAAAGTAAGTCGTTTGAACTTAAGCTTTATCGCGAGCAACCTCAAGATCCAATCATTTTCGACCAAACTGGTGTGGTTGAGCTTGGGTGTAACATACACGATTGGATGCTAGGTTATATTGTTGTCGTTGACAGTCCATACTATGGTATTACGGATCAACAAGGGCAGTTAACATTAGATATTCCACAGGGTGATTACACCATCAATACATGGCATGAAGGGTTTAGTGATATTAGCTCAACAGAATCGCAAGCTATGGCCATTAACAGTGCTGAGGTACGCTATCAACTCAAGCAAGCTTTGATACCACGAGTTGCAATAGGTGTGGATGAATATGATGATTACTAATCACATTTTGCGTGCAATTACTCTGTTTGGTGTGGTTGTTGCTTTTAATGTAAATGCACAAGTCAAAGGATTGGTGCAAGTAAGTGCAGTAAAGGGCGATTCGCAAGCGAGCTGGCAGGAGCGTGGCGTTGGTTTATATCGATTTGATCATAACACTGATGGTTTAGTGCTTTCACAAGGGTTGCTAGATTTTCGAACTGATTTAAGCTCTGCATGGTCTGCGCATGGGGTTATAAATGCTTATCAAGATCCTGAGCCAACATTGGGTTTCACACAAGCGTACTTACAATATAAACCGCTTACCCAGAGTAACTATAAATGGCACGTTCGGGTTGGCGGTTTTTACCCGTTATTATCACTTGAAAATCCTCAAATAGGGTGGCTATCTCCCTATAATTACACTAACTCGGCTATCAACTCTTGGGTGGGTGAAGAGCTTCGCACTTTGGGTGTGGAGGCTACAATAAAGCGCCCCGGACGCAGATTTAATAGTGCGCATAGCTTTTCGTTTATTGCTGCAACATTTAAAGGTAATGATCCTGCTGGTACTTTATTGGCTTGGCGGGGCTTTGCAATGCACGATCGACAAACCACATTTAACGAGAGCATTGCCTTTGCGCCTGTTACTTCGTTAAACACACCGCAGCTTCAGTTTCAGGCTAATCAGGTTTTACCGTTTGAGGAAGTGGACGGGCGTTATGGCTATTATGCTGGCATCCATTGGGACTACCTCAAACAGTCTCAGTTTAGGTTCTATTATTACGATAATAATGGCGATCCCAGTGCAATTAATTACAGCACAGGGCAATACGCATGGGATACGCGCTTTTCAAGTGCTGCGTGGCTTTACAAGTTTACCGCTAATACGCGATTAATTGCACAAGCGATGTCAGGCAGTACTGCAATGGGGTCTAGGCGTGGAGTAGATAATCGCTTTTACAGCCACTTTGTTTTATTAAGTCATAAAATGGCTCAACATCGGTTATCTATACGTTATGACTATTTTAAAGTGACCGATAAAGATGATTGGGCGTTTGACCCGAATGCGAGTCATGGGGAGGGCATCACAGCTACTTGGCGTTACCAACTAAACTCCCAATGGCAACTTGGCGTAGAGGGCTCAGCGTTACGAAGCCAAGCTGATAATCGCCAGTCAATGGGGATATCATCACACATTTCCCAGCAGCAAATTGCATTAAATACGCAGTGGCGATTTTGATTTTAGGCAATATTATGTTTATCAACTACCTTTATACTTTAATGTCGTGAGTATGTTGAGGTGATAAATGAAGTTACACAGCATTCGTTTCAAAAGCTCTTTACCTATTTTGCTTTTAGGTATAGCTATTGTTGTTCTTATTGTCGGTTACACATACTTAATAAACATGCAAAAGGTCGTGCTTGATAACCAGTCAGAGCGCTTCTTAAAAGCGATTTCGGTTGTGTTAAATGCTGACAGAGATCTTTACCAAGCAAAAGTATCAGAGCTCAACTTAGTTACAAATAAAAAAGGTGACGCAGGAGAGCTGAAAAACCACAGTGAAAATGCGCAGCAGGTGGCTGAACGATTCAGTCAGTACTTAAATTACTTGTCTATTTACCCAGAGATTACGGCTAATTTTAGCCGTTTTGATATGGCGTTTTCTCGTTGGCTATCTGCCTCCGAGGCCTATATAAATGCTCCTCAAAGTTCAGCCCAAGAACTGGCGGCTGATCGTGAGTTCGATGCCTTACGTGATATTTTAGATAAAGCAGGAGAGCAGGCTGAATCTGTATCTATAATAGAAAAGCAAAAGCTTATTGACAAAATTAACAGTACCAAGTGGTTGTTGCTGCTAATGTCTGCATTCATTTTAATAATTGCAGGGTGGTTTAGTTATCAAATACCTCGTCAGCTGACTAAGCAAATAAATTATGTCACTAATAGAATTAATGAAATAGCATCGGGTGATGGGGATTTAACTGGGCGTATAACAATTAAGAGCCAAGATGAGTTTTCAGAGCTTGCAACCGCATTTAATCACTTTCTAGATAACTTGCAGCAGCTTATCCGCGACGTTTTAATGCAAGCGAATGAATTAAACGGCTTAGGTGGAGAGTTAAGTCAGTTTGCAAACCAAAATAGTGATGTTAACCAAAAACTCAACCAAGCATCAGAATCTATTGTCAGTGCAGTCCATCAAATGAGTGTTGCCAGTCGTGAGGTTGCAAGTGTAGCTCAAGAATCATCTAAAGAAGCTGATAACTCTCAGTCTTTGGCAAAAGATGGGCTCAGTGCAGTAGCTAGCTCTAGTAATAAAATTATCGCGTTGTCTGAAAACATGGAACACGCTAGTAATAAATCAACTGAGTTACAGCAAAGCTCTGACAACATAGCTAAGGTATTAGAGGTAATACGTGCGATTGCAGAGCAAACTAATCTGCTCGCGCTTAACGCTGCAATTGAAGCGGCCCGAGCTGGGGAGCAAGGGCGTGGGTTTGCTGTGGTGGCTGATGAAGTCAGAACGTTGGCAACGCGCACTCAAGAAAGCACCAATGATATTCAAAATATGGTTGAGCAGTTTGCTAACAGTGTAGATCAGTCTTTAACGGCAATTAACAGTGGCAAAGGGCTTGCAGAGGATGCCGTAGCGTCATTTAGCCAAACTAACGATGTACTCAATGCGATGCAAAGCTCTTCTATTAAAGTTAATGAAATGGCGATGCAAACGGCACATGCAACTGATGAGCAAACAACTGTCGCACAGGAGATTAGTCATAACTTATCATCGCTTAATGATCAAACACTTCAGGGGGGAGAGCTTGCCCGGTCAACTGAAGATGTCGCACTTAGGGTGAACCAGTTAACGGATGAGTTAAGTAATTTAGTGAAACGCTTTAAGGTATAAAAATAAATCTATTACAGTAAAAAGGGGCTACAAAGCCCCTTTTTCACGACATGTAAATTCAATTCAACTTCGGGGTTACCCGCTTATTTTTTATCGAACGCGCGTTTCATAAAGTTTGGTGTTGCAAGCGCACCATAATGAATCCCGCTGTTGTAATACTCTGTACTTTTTGCAAGTTCAGTTGCTGCATCTTCCCTAAATCCTGCAAATTTTTCTTCTTTGCGAGCGAGTGTTACCGACCATAACCCACTTGGGTAAATAGGTTGCGGAAATGGTAATGTTTGTAAGTCGTTAAAGCCAACGTCGGTCATCGCATCACGCATCTCAACAAGTAATGGCATGTGCATTAGTGGTGATTCACTTTGTTGCACCATGATACCGCCAGGGCGTAATGCTTTTAAACAACTGGTGTAAAAAGCATGATTAAATAATCCCTCGCCTGGGCCGACAGGGTCCGTACCATCAACAATAACAACGTCGATGGACTCAGGTGCAGCTTCACGCATATACTTTATGCCGTCATCAAACATTACTGTTGCGCGCAAGTCTTGGTTTGCCTCACATAGCTCGGGAAAATACTTAAGTGACATTTGTGTAACGACTTCGTCGATATCAATTTGTATTACAGACTCAACACTTGTGTGTTTTAGTACTTCACGAAGTGTGCCGCAGTCACCACCACCAATAATAACGACATTTTTAGGATTCGGGTGTGCTAACAATGCCGGATGGCTGATCATTTCATGATAAAAGAAGTTTTCACGACTGCTTACCATTGTGCAACCATCGATAATCATTAAGTTGCCAAAATCTGTGGTCTCGAACATCTCCACTTTTTGAAAAGGAGATTGTTTCTCGTCTAATTTTTTATTAATCCGTAGAGAAAACGCACTGCCGTCGCGTTCGCTGATTTCGGTAAACCATTTGCTTTGATCTAAATTTGCCATGTCGCTAGCTACACTTTTAGTTGAGTAAGAAAAAGGGGGCAATTCTGCCAGTGGTTGGCGGTTTGCTCAATGAAATTTTATCAGTATAGCGAATATTTTCTTCTCGCTTTGGCTTAAAGGTTAATTTTTGTTAGCGTAGGAAGTTATGACGTATTAAAATAACCGATTCCGCCAAACAGTTAACTTAAGAAGATTTGCCATGACTTGGGGTTTAGACACAGCACGCGCTACTTATAACGTTGCACATTGGAGTGACGGTTATTTTGATATAAACAGCCAAGGCGAGTTGGTCGCTTATCCAGATGGCGATCAAACTAAAACGGCAATTTCGTTAAGCGAATTAACAGAGCAATTCAAGAAACAAGGGTTAACACTACCCGTGCTAGTGCGGTTTACTGATATCTTACAAAATCGAGTAGACACACTCACTAGTGCATTTTGTAAAGCACGTGATGCACGTGATTACCAAGGTCAATATACCTGTGTATACCCAATAAAAGTAAACCAACAACGTTCTGTTGTCAGCAAGTTACTGGCTCACCCAAGTGGTTTAGTCGGGCTTGAAGCTGGGTCTAAGCCTGAGCTTATGGCAATACTCGGCGTTGCCACCTCACCGATTACAATTGTCTGCAATGGTTACAAAGACAGTGAGTTTTTACGCCTTGCATGTATTGGTCAGGCGATGGGGCACAAAGTTAAAATAGTGGTCGAAAAGCTATCGGAATTAACTACTTTGCTGGCTGAAATTGAAGATTTAGGCATTGAGCCTGCAATTGGCATCCGCATTCGTTTAAATTCGGTTGGCAAAGGCAAGTGGCAAAATACCGGTGGAGAAAAAGGTAAGTTCGGCTTAACAGCAGGGCAAGTGTTAAGCGCTGTTGAAGTACTTAAGCAGCACAATAAATTGCATTTGATGCAAATGGTACATTTCCATATAGGTTCTCAGATTGCCAATATTCGTGACATTCACCGAGCGTTACGCGAGTGCGCGCGTCATTTTGCGGAACTTACTCAATTAGGTGTGCCATTAAACACTGTTGATGTGGGTGGTGGTTTAGGTGTTGATTATGAGGGGTCAGGCTCTCGTAGTGCGTGCTCTATGAATTATACGGTTGATGAGTATGCGCGTAATGTGGTGAATGCATTCGCTGAAGTGTGCGAACAACACACACTTACTCATCCCGCCATTATTACTGAGTCAGGCCGTGCGCTAACAGCACATCACGCCGTTCTGATTACGGATGTTATTGATGTTGAAACTGCGCCTAATTACGCTAATCCAAGCGCCCCAGAGCCAAATAGCGTGTTAGTGTTAGATGAAATGTGGCAATGTTTACAGCGTTTAACTCCACGTATGGCTTTAGAAATCTACCACGATGCAATGCACCTATTCAGTGAAGCACATGATCAATATGTACACGGATTGGTAAGCATGTTGGAATGGGCGAAGATAGAGCAGTTGTATTTCACTATTTTACATCGCGTGCGCGCGTCATTAAGTAATGCACGTGCTCACCGCGAAGTATTAGATGATTTAAATGAAAAGCTAGCAGATAAGTTATTTGTGAATTTCTCACTGTTTCAATCACTGCCAGATGTGTGGGGAATTCAACAACTGTTTCCTGTGATGCCAATAGAAAACTTGGATAAGCCATTAACACAACGCGCGATTATTCAAGATATAACCTGTGATTCAGATGGTCAGATTCGTGAATATGTCGAAGGGGCAGGCATTGAAACGAGTTTGCCTATTCCTCAGTATCAGCCAGGCCAGCAATACCATATTGCTATGTTTATGGTGGGCGCTTACCAAGAGATTTTAGGTGACTTACATAATTTATTTGGCGATACAGATTCAGTGCATGTGGAGCTAAACGAGCAAGGCTATCAACTTACTAATGCCATAAAGGGTGATAGTGTTAAGGATGTATTAAAGTTTGTTGATTATGATAGCGCAATTTTAGCCGAAAACTTTGCCGCAACCATTGCAAAACTATCAGTCAGTGACACCGAAAAAGCGCAGTTTTTAACTGAGCTTAATGCTGGGTTGGCTGGTTATACGTATTTTGAAGATTAACAACAGACAAGTTTAATGAAAGGAATTGAGTGGTAATGTCTATAATTCGTTGTGTTTTTAGTATTTTATTTTACGCCCTAAATACTGTGCTTTGGTTTATTCCAATTTTTATTTTTGGTCTTATAAAATTAGTGCCAATTAAGCCGTTGCAAAAAACAATGAGCTGGGCTGCAAAAAAATGTGCAAGCATGTGGGTAACCTGTAATTCATTAAATCAGAATTTATTTACACCCTATGAGTTAAATGTCTCAGGCCTTGAACAATTAAAGCTCAAAGATTGGTATTTGATTATTGCTAATCACCAAAGCTGGGTTGATATTCTGGTATTACAACGGTTATTGAATCGCAAAATCCCATTCCTGAACTTTTTTTTAAAGAAAGAGTTAATCTATGTGCCAATACTGGGTTTAGCTTGGTGGGCATTGGATTTCCCATTTATGACTCGTACCAGCAAGAGCCAACTTAAAAAGAACCCTAAATTGCGTGGCAAAGATTTAGAAACAACCCGCAAAGCGTGTGAAAAATTTAAAGAAATGCCAGTGAGTATTGTCAATTTTGTAGAAGGGACACGTTTCACTGATGCAAAACATCAACGTCAAAATAGTCCATTTCCACATTTACTTAAACCTAAAGCGGGTGGCGTAGCATTTGTGATGCAGGCGATGGGAGAGCAAATATCAAAAGTGGTGAACGTGACTATTCAGTACCCCGATGGTATTCCTACTTTTATCGACTTCGCCAGTGGACGTGTAAAAAATATCAATGTTCATGTTGAAGTGTTGCCTGTCAGCCCTGAGTTGATCGGAGATTACACCGCTGATAATGAGTTTAGAGTGCGCTTTCAGTCGGAGTTAAACCGATTGTGGGAAGAAAAAGAACAGCAAATTATCAAATTAGAGCAGCAATCTAAGTGATTATAAAAAGCGAGTTTATATGCTAAAGAAAATCATACCGAATTGGCTAAATGGCCTGTTTGTATGCACCGTGCTTTTTAGCAATACTTTGCTGTGGGGTACGGTAGTGCTCATTCTGGGACTTATTAAACTCGTATTGCCGTTTGCATGGGTGAGTGACTTATTACACCTTGCCTATCAAGGGTGGTGTGGCGGTAATCGGCTTGGCTTGTATTTAAGTTATGCGCAACTTGATGTCACAATTGTTGGGGATGTAAACAAGCATGGTTGGTACTTGTTAATTTCAAATCATTTCAGCTGGATTGATGTCGTTGTATTAAGTGCGATAGATGCCTTGCCTGCCCCTAAGTTCTTTTTAAAAGATGAGTTGAAATACGTGCCTCTTATCGGTTCTGGCGCCTGGGCAATGGGAATGCCATTTATGAAGCGAGTTACAAAAGCGCAAAAAGCACGTAACCCAAAACTAAAGGGACTCGATGTTGAGCGAACAAAACGAAGTTGCCGAAATTTTCGTAGTCACCCAACAACGATTATTAATTTTGTTGAAGGCACGCGCTTTACTGCATTGAAACATCAGGTTCAGCGTAGTCCATTTAAACACTTGCTTAAACCTAAAGCGGGTGGTGTCGCTTTTGCGTTAGAGGTGTTAGGGGAGCAATTTGATGCCATACTCAACACCACCTTGGTGTACAAGGCCAAAAGTGATCATATTTGTGGCAGTTTTTTGCGTGGGCAGTTAAATAAAATAACCGTGACGATTACGCTGACACCTGTCAGTCCAAATTTAATAGGTAATTATCAACAAGACAGTGAATTTCGAGCACAATTTCAAAAAAATATTAATCAGTTATGGATGACAAAAGACAGTGAGCTAGCACTGGTATATACACAATACAGTACTGACCCTTTAATAATGGATGATAAGGAGATAGAAATACCGTGACTAAACAAACAGATTTGCAGCAACTCATAATGCCATGGTTTGAAGGTGTCCCTGACGCGTCACTTCTGAGCGCGTTAACAGCCACAGCAATCGGTGTGTGTTCTTTATTGTTCGTGTATTTATTTACAGGACGATTAATGTTGCCTGGCATTCAGACTGTGGTGACTAAAGTGTCTCCACAGCGCATAGGTGCTCTTGCGCCGATGCTGACAAAGCTAAATCGTCGTTTTGCTGGCATGTTATGCTGCGTTTTGTTTTTAGCCACGTTTGATAGCATTTACCCTGTCGGTGAATTTTCAGCTGAGGTTTTTAAAATCATCGGGCAAACACTGCTAATCATCCATATCGGTTTCATTATCAGTAGTATAGTGAGTATTGCGGGTGGGATTTATAATCAGCTTGAGTTTGCACGTGAAGTGCCTATTCAAGGGCTGATCCAAGTTGTTAAATTAATCACCTTTATGATTTGTGCCATCTTGATTGTGAGTATCATACTCGAAAAGTCACCGACTTATATCCTCTCAGGTTTTGGTGCGATCGCCGCGGTTACTTTACTTGTTTTTAAAGACACCATCTTAGGCTTTGTAGCAAGTATTCAAATCGCCGCAAACCGTTTAGTGACTTATGGTGATTGGATTCAAGTTGAAAATTATGGCGCCGATGGTGAGGTAATTGATCTGGGTTTAAACACCGTTAAAGTGCGTAACTGGGATAACACAATTACCACTATTCCAACCTATATGCTGGTGGCTGGATCATTTAAAAATTGGCGCGGAATGCAGGAATCAGGTGGACGTCGTATTAAACGCTCATTAAATATTGATATGAATAGCATTCGGCTTGTCGATGAGGAACTCACTAACATATTGGGACAAGCCATTGTGTTAAATGATTACATTAAGTTAAGTACATTACCCGATCCAGTATCAAACTTAGGGCTGTTTCGTCGCTACGCTGAAGGGTACTTAAAACAACATGAAAAAATAAATACTTCTTTAACGCTTATGGTGCGTGAATTACAGCCATTGAATCATGGTTTACCAATAGAGTTTTACTGCTTTAGCCAAGATAAACGCTGGATATCGTTTGAGCACTTACAGGCAGAAATTATGGATCACCTGTTAGCGGTATTGCCTTTGTTTGACTTACGACCTTATCAAAGCGTTACAGGGCAATTTAGCCCTGCAACACAGCCGAATAATTCAAAGCCGTCGATCAAAGTGGCAAATACTGCTGACCAAGCCCAACCAAAATAAATCCAATAAGTAGCCACCAAATTGGTGGCTTAGCCATTCTAAGCCAAACAAAAGCAGCAAGCACAAGTGCAATGTGCCACATGTTATGTACCGCCGATGTCCAAATAGGTGAATACAGTGCCGCCGCTAAAAAACCGACTACAGCGGCATTGAGTGCTGCAATACTACTGGCAAAACGAGGACGTTGAGCCAATTGCAACCAGCTTTTTTGCAGCGCAAACATCAGTAATAACCCAGGTAAGAAAATAAGCAACGTTGCAAGCAACGCTCCTGTGATTGGGTTGACGCCTGAAAACTGTGTTCCTAAATAAGTGGCTATGGTGAACATAGGGCCAGGTACAGCCTGAGCACTGGCATACGCACTTAAAAATTGTTCAGTGCTTAGGTCGGTAATCCCTGCTTGCAATATAGGCAAAACAACGTGACCACCACCAAATACCATTGCTCCAGCTTGATAGAATGGGGCAAACAGTTCGGCTTTATCGTTTAAAGGCATAAAGCTCACTATCAACAACAGTGAAAATAAACCCAACGCGAGCCAATTAATTTGACTTGTTTTTACAGAGGGGATATCAGCATTTTTGGGTAACTTTAGCAAAGGCCAAATAGCGCCAATAGTAGCAGCGATAACTAATACTGCAATTTGACTAAAAAGGTTAGGCTGCAATAGCAACAGCAGTGTACTTGCTAGGGCTATTGCTTTTAATAGCCAGTTCGTGCAAAAGCTCTTTGCCATGCTCAAAGTTGCATCTGCCACAATTACTACAGCAAAAAGTTTAAGGCCTGTCACTATGGCAAAGTAGATACTGTCAAATTGGTGCGCGCTGAGGGCTAATAGCAGCATGATTAGTAAAGACGGTAACGTAAACCCAATAAAAGCAGCAATACCGCCAAGCAAGCCATGGCGCTCAACACCGATTGCAAACCCCACTTGACTAGAACCAGGTCCTGGTAGTGCTTGACTGAGGCTGATCAATTGCGCATAACGCTGATTATTTAACCATTTCAAGTTATCTACAAAATGATTCTTAAAATAACCTAAATGCGCCGCAGGTCCTCCAAAACTCATACAGCCAAGTAAAAAAAACTGTTTAAAAATAGCAAACAACATAATAGCTCTATTTTCCTTTATGACTTTTTTATTTCATTATGACAAATTTATGTGACATTTTAATGATTTTTAAATCTTATACCCGATTCTACTGCGTTGTTGCTTTTCACAATAGAATGACTATTACCTGCAATCAATGCCTTGCCTAAATCGCTTTAATTGCAACTGAAACTGACATATTAAGGGGGTTTGGGTATATAATGTAATAAAGGTTTAATCAAATGTAATAAGCTATGCAATTTATTGGTTATATTCTTCCTACTTTTTTCTTTTTAGCATCTAGCTTAATTGCCGTAGAGTCTCATGCTCAAACAAAAGTACCTAAAGTCTCTATTGCTGTTGACCATGCACCACCTTATAGCCAAATCACCTCGGATGGAGAGATCAGCGGGGCAGTCGTTGATATTGTCAGAGCAATGCAAGAGCATCTTACTTTTAAAATTGAATTAGTGGGTTGCCCATTCTCACGTTGCATACGCATGTTAGAACAAGGTGAAGTTGATGCGATGGGTGGATTAATATTAACGCCTGAGCGCCAACAAAAAATGGTGTTTGTTAAGCCCGCTTATATGGCTTTGTCATCCTCTTTTGTTTTTTATGCACGTCATAAAAGCCAGTTAAATATAGCCAATTATGACGATCTCTATGGTAAGAAAATAGCGGTTATGCGTGGCGCGGCTTACTTTAAGCGTTTTAATGAGGATGAAAAATTATTAAAAGTACCTGTACTGACAGAGCAGACAGCAATGGAACTGTTATTAAAAGAGCGGGTAGATTTAGTGATCGCAGTAGAAGAGACGGCTGATCATGCTATGAGTGTGTTAAATCAACCATCCAATAAGTTAGTCAAAATGGACTATCGTTACAAAGACACTATTTTTGGCTACCTTGCGTTTAATAAAAAATTTGCAACAAATGTGATTGCTCAAAAACTCCGTATTCAGATGCAACAAATGGCTAAAAGCGGTCAGTTAACCCAACTTGTTGCGCCATACAAATTACCTCCCATCACTTCACAAATGCTGGACTTTTAATACTTACTTCATTTTTTGTTCATAGACGCCTTGCTAATCTGATAGTCAATCGAATTAATCTCTAAGGGCATAACATGACATTAACTAAATCACTTTTATCTGCAACAATCATCGGCGTATTACTCACAGGTTGTGAAACAAATAATACAGGAACGGGTGCTGCAATAGGGGCTGCTACAGGTGCTGTCCTTGGAAAAGCAACTGGCGATCATGATGATAAGCGTATCTTTATCGGTGCAGCAATTGGCGCTTTAGCCGGTGCTGCTGTTGGCGATTATATGGATAAACAAGAAGAGGCGTTTCGTGATGAACTTGCAGGGTCTGGTGTTGAAGTTGTGCGCGAGGGAGATAATTTACGCTTAGTCATGCCATCTAATATTACCTTTGCCACTGATCAATCGTATATTTCATCTGGTTTTCACAACACGCTTGATGCCATTGCAAAAGTAATGAACAAATACGAAAAAACGTATCTTAGTATTGAAGGCCATACCGATAGCACAGGTAAAGATAGCTACAATATGACGCTATCAGAGCAACGTGCGCAAAGCGTAAAAGGCTATTTAGTAAATCAACAAATCCTAGCCGGGCGTATCAGCACACGAGGCTATGGTGAAACACAGCCTATTGCGAGTAACGAAAGTGCCAATGGTCGCGCACAAAACCGCCGTGTAGAAATTCAAATCGTACCAAACACTAAAGGTTAATCTACATTATAAGGTCTGTTGACCTTTCTAGGTTGAATTTGCAGTATCAATGCCAAACAGGCATTGCCCTTAGGGTTCTGCCTAGGGGCGATTAAACCGCCCCTAGGCAGAACAAATTTTAATCCGCAAAGGTCAACAGATCCTAGTATGACAGCACAGCGTGCAGTCATGTTTTAATCTTTATTAAATTGTAGTTCACACAGCTGTTTGTAAAGTGGGTTTGACTCAATGAGCTGTTGGTGCGTACCTGTGGCAATTATCTTACCTTGCTCCATGACAACAATCATATCAGCATGCTTTACCGTGGCTAAGCGATGCGCAATGATCAAGGTGGTACGGTTTTGCATTAAATGCTCAAGCGCGGCTTGAACATGTTGCTCGCTTTGCGCATCTAAGGCGCTCGTTGCTTCATCAAGTAGCAGTATTGCGGGGTCTTTTAATATTGCTCGTGCTAGCACAATACGTTGTTTTTGACCGCCAGATAAACGCACCCCTTGCTCACCTAAAAAGCTTTCATAGCCATTTGGCAAACTGGTAATAAACTCATCTGCATGAGCATATTTAGCGGCTTGGTAAACCTGCTCGTCTGAGGCTTCAGGGTTGCCATATCGAATATTGTGCATAACATCAGAGCTAAATAAAATTGGGTTTTGTGCAACCATACCCATGCTGTCCCTCAGTGTTTTAAGAGACAAATTTTTGATATTAATATCATGAAACTTTATATCGCCATTGGCTGGATCATAAAAACGTTGCAGTAGTTCGAAAAGGGTTGTTTTTCCGGCACCTGAAGGCCCAACAATCGCGACTGTTTGCCCTTTTTGTATACCTAATGAAATGTTTTTCAATGCACTCACATCTGGACGCGACGGGTAATTAAAAGTGACATTGTCTAGCTCAATCGCAGTCGAATGAGAATTAGTGTGTAACGTGTCATCCTGTGGGTGAGCTGGGTTAATTATTTCACTTTTCACAGCTAATAATTCAAGCAATCTGGCCGCAGCGCCTGCTGCACGTTGCAGCTCACCATACACTTCGGCAACAGTGGCTACTGACATAGCAACCATAATGGCGTAAAACACAAAGGCGCCTAATTCGCCACCTGTCATAGTGCCTGCAAGTACATCATTGCCGCCAACCCACAACATAATGCTAATCGCGCTAAAGGTTAAAAATATCACTGCGGCAATTAAAAATGAACGTTGTTTAATACGGCTTTTTGCGACAGCAAACGCTTTATCCGTTTCAAGCGCAAATGCTTGTTGCTCACGGTGTTCGTGGCTGTAACTTTGTACAACTTTAATGTTTTGAATGATCTCGCCGGCGTAAGTACTAATATCTGCAATGGCATCTTGGCTAGAGCTTGCTAATTTGCGCACTTTTTTACCAAAAACCATCATGGGTATTAGTACTAAAGGCACGCAGGTAATTACGACTAAAGTCAGTTTTAAGTTAGTAATTAATAACATGGCTAAACCACCGATAAGCATCAACGCACTGCGTAACGCCATCGAAAACGATGACCCAATAATAGATTGCAATAATGTCGTGTCAGTGGTTAAGCGAGACATTAGCTCGCCGCTGCGATTTTCTTCAAAGTAACTTGGGTGGAGGGTAACTATGCGCTCAAATACAGCTTTACGAATATCATTACTGACGCGCTCACCAATCCATGACATTAAATAAAAACGACTAAAAGTGCCTATTGCCAATAAACTTATCAACCCGATAAGCACTAGCACAGCTTGCCTAAGTTGCTCCTGTGAGCCTGCAATAAAACCATGGTCAATCACAAACTTAACGCCTTGGCCGAGCGATAAGTTAACCCCAGCTGTGACAAGCAACGCCAAAAGCGCCGAAAATACCACCCATTTGTAGGGTTTAATGAACTGAAAAATAGGAATTAAACTACTAAAGGCAGCTTTGTCTTTTGACTCTGTTTTGCTGGTGCTCATGCTGGATTCTTTTTTGTGGATAAGGTATAGATATGGCTGCAAATAAAAATATTTCAATAACCGCAACCAACAATCATTAAGGGACTAACATGGCAACACATAAAGTAACAGGTGAATTTAGCGTTAAACTCAACCCCATCGAAGGTTATGCCAAAGGCATTGACGGCGTAAATTTGGGTCGTATGTCGATTGATAAAACCTTCACTGGTGAGCTTGATGCGACCAGCACTGGCGAAATGCTCAGCGCCATGACCACCACCCAAGGCAGTGCAGGCTATGTGGCAATTGAGCAAGTGGTTGGCACGCTTGCAGGCAAACAAGGCAGTTTTGTATTGCAGCACTTTGGCAGCATGGATAAAGGCCAAGATTCATTAATTTTAAATGTCATACCAGATTCTGGAAGTAATGAACTTACAGGGCTCAGTGGAAAAATGGCGATTCGTATTGAAGGTGGCAATCATTTTTATGATTTTGAATATCAGTTATAAACGAGCGCATTGTGCAGAAAATAATAGAATTTAAAAAACACCGTGGCTTTTTTAGAGGCGGTATTGATATTGACGCACTTAATGAGCGAATTTATCAATTAAATCAAGATGGCTGGAAAGTAATCAATGTGAGTGCTGCAACAGGGGTATACGGCCAAGTTTACGCCTACATCTTATTAGTTGAAAATGAATAACTATAAGGAATATCAATGACATTCTCAGTTTGGCTAAGTTTAGTTGTCATCTGCATGATGGGGGCAATGTCACCAGGGCCAAGTCTTGCTGTGGTGCTCAAACACAGCATTCATGGCAGTATGAGAAATGGCATGTTGTCGGCACTTAGCCACGGTATTGGCGTGGGTTTTTATGCTGCTGCTTCATTACTTGGTCTCGGTACACTGATGTTACAATTTCCTACTGTATATCAAGTATTAGTCTATTTAGGTGCAGCGTATTTAGCATACCTAGGCTTTAAAATTTTATTAGCAAAACCCTGCGATGATGAACTACAAGTAGCTCAGCAAAGCGGCAGTGCAAAACAAGCAATGCAAGATGGTTTTGCTATAGCATTTTTAAACCCTAAATTAGCGGTCTTCTTTTTAGCTTTGTTTTCGCAGTTTATTGACCCTGAAAACTTGAACCTCCAGGTTGGCATGATCATGTGTTTCACTGTGTTTATCATTGATACTGGTTGGTATGTTATTGTTGCAGCGCTGACTGAACTTTCAAAAAAACGCTTTGCTTTTACAAAATCCTCCCCTTGGCTTGATAAAATATTGGCTGTAGTTTTTATAGGACTAGCAATAAGAGTGGTTCTAATGACGTAGAGTATTCATTTTCACTAATTCTTACTACCTACTCTAAAAGCTGCTTTTAGCAATGCTTAATTCCTTCTTGAAATAAAGACGTGAAACTGAATCTTTTGTTACTAAGTAGACTCATTTGACGTTATCTACACGATCGCAGCACTTAGTTACTAAATGCATCTCCTTTGTAGCTATTGTCCTTATTTATGCATACGTATTCATCACACTTAATTTACTTTTTGGTTACACTTTATTGGTTCTATTTTATCCACCAATCAGAAATAAACAGCACACAACTATAATATTAATAGGGTAGGAAGCTCATGGGGAAATTCAAACTGAGTGCATTAATGCTCGCAATGTTTGCCGCAAGTAGTGCATTAGCTGCAGCTGAAAACGATGAAAATGCAGCAGTAAAGCCAAAATTAGATGATGACCTAGAAGTGATTGAGGTCACCGGTTTTAGTCGTAGTTTAATTCAATCATTAAATCAAAAGCGTTTTACAGACACGGTATCTGAGCAACTATCAGCCGATGACTTAGGCGCATTGCCTGATGTATCAATGGCTGATGCATTAACGCGATTACCTGGTATTTCAGCGGTCCGAACTGGCGGGCAGGCAGCGGAAATCAACATACGTGGTATGTCGGGAGGCTTTGTCTTTTCGACTTTAAATGGCCGCGAGCAGGTTTCAACCAGTGGTAGCCGTAGCATTGAATTTGATCAGTATCCATCAGAGCTGATTAGCTCAGCAGCAGTATATAAATCACCAAAAGCCTCACTGATTGAAGGCGGTGTTGCAGGTACTGTTGAGCTGCAAACAGCCAGCCCATTAAACAACGATCAAAAGCATAAGTTTGTAGTGAATGCCCGAGGCATGTTTAATGACCGTGCGTCAGAAGTCAATGATGCTACAGAATATGGCGATCGCATTAGCTTTTCATATCAGGGTAAATACCTTGATGACACTTTAGGTGTTGCGCTGGGTTATGCCCGTTTATTTCAACCCAGTGTTGCCACCCAATTTATCGGCCTTGCGTATAACGATAATAAAGATGTTGATGGCCTTGCAAATGATACCGGTGGTCCTGAACTCAAACCTGAAAACGAATACATTAGTGAAGGCTTTGAGCTTCAGCATTTAGGCGGCGAAGAAACTCGAAATGGCTACATGGCTGCCATTGAATGGACTCCAGTAGATAATTTTAAACTTAAAGGTGATGTGTTTTTATCTCGCTTTGATACTGAGTCGTTTGCCCGTGGTTTTCGGGTTAAATTAGGCGGCCCCAGCGCAAGCTATGCGAATGCGCAATTAGAAGGCAACTCAGTAATCGGTGCTTCAGTTAACCGTACCTCAAAAAGCTATACGCGCGTCGAAATTGTAAACGACGACAATCAAGACTTTGATGAAGTGGATAGTTACGGGATCAATGCTGATTGGCAAGTCACCGATCGCTTAAACGTTAATATGGACGTGTCATTGTCGAGCGCAAAAAGTAATTTCCGTAATGGCTTGTTGTGGGCGCTAGTGGCAGAAGATGCCAACGCACAAGAGCCTGTTCTTGATAATAACGTATCAATAAATTATCAACTCAACGGATTGAACTTACCAGATGTAGGTTTTAATCAAGCGGCTGCATTTAGCGATATAGACCGTGTGATGGTGAGTAAATACGGTATTTATCCTTTTAAAAATGAAGATGAAGTTAAAGCGTATCGTCTAGATTTTAAGTATGAATTAGATAACAGCTGGTTTAGCTCTGTTGAGTTTGGTGCACGTTATTCTGACCGCGAATACAGTAATAATCGCTCGGTGTTTGAGTATGGAGATGATGGTGCGTTTTCAGCGAGCGAGCCGCCACTTAAATTAACCGATGATATGGTTGATGTTGTTGATTGGCAGGGCGAGTTTAGTTATTTCCCGTCTTATTTGGCGATTGATTTAGATAAAGCTTTGAACGCGTGGTTCCCGCAAGGTGTTCCTCAACCAGTTACCACGTGGGGTAATGCAGACGGTGTGGTTGATCCACAAGATTATACTACAAACTATTCATGGACTATGCTGCAAAGCGGTTCAGTGTATGAAGAAGTGTTTTCAGCCTATGCAATGCTTAACATTAACGCTGAAATTGGCGATATGCCAGTGCTAGGTAATATCGGTGTTCGTCGGGTGGATACCGATCAATCGGCTACTATTTTAGAAAACGTGAATGGTGATTTAGCCCTCGGTGCGCAAAATATTACCGACAGTATCGGTATTGTGAATCAAAACTATTTGCCTAATGTGCTAGGGACTGATTACGTTGATTATCTGCCATCACTGAACTTAAACTTCCAGCTGTCTGACAACACGCAATTGCGTTTTGCTGCTGCGAAAGTAATGTCGCGTCCACCTATTAATCGTTTAGCAGGCGATGCCAGCGCACAAGCAGATAAAACCTCAGGAAAAATTAATGGGTCAAGTACTAATAACCCATTCTTGAAACCATTTTACGCCGATCAGTACGATGTATCCTATGAGTATTATTTTGATGAGTCAGATGGGGCGCTAGTCTTAGCTGCGTTTTATAAAAATATTGATTCATTTATCGATACTATTGCTATTGAAGGATTCGACTTTAAAGGTAATGGCTTCAATGTGCCGGACTTTATTGAAAACCCAGTCAGTGGTGAGCAAGTTGCGACCACTAATGGTACATACACAACAGCGGTTAATAACGCGAACGGTGGTTACATTCGCGGTATTGAGCTTGCCTATACGCAGGTGTTTTCATCGTTGCCAGCACCATTTGATGGTTTAGGCTTCAACGGCAGCTACTCATACACAGAGAGCGAGGTTGAATCTATCACCAGCTTAGGTGGTGATACGATGACGCAAGGTTTACCAGGTTTGTCTAAAAACGTATTAAACGGCACCTTGTTCTACAGCCAAGGTAGCTTTGAAACTCGTCTTAATGTGCGTTATCGCTCGGACTTTGTGTCAGAGCAAGTGGCTATTAACGAACAGGTAGTCAATTTCAATGCTGAAACCGTGGTCGATTTTCAAACCTCTTACCAATTTACTGATTCATTTGGCATGTTGCTACAGGTCAATAACCTCACTGATGAACCAACCCAGAGTTACTTTGGCAATGAAAGTATCACCGGGACAACCCAATATTTTGGCCGTCAGGTTTATTTAGGTTTTACCTATAGTCACTAATAGCAAATTGGAGCACGAATAATGAATGTAATAACTAAAGTAACTCATTTGCTATTGGCAGTGAGTTTAACGCTACTTTTTGGCTGCGGTGGCGCAGGCAGTAGCGATGTCAAAGCTGGACAAACTTTATTAACCTGTGATGTACCGCAAGTCCCTAATGCAGAGGGTACACAATGCGTTGACCCTGAGCCTATTTCTTGCGATGCACCGTTATTTCCTGATGCAAATAACGAAAGCTGCATCAATGGCTATAACCCTGACTTACCAGACCCAGTTGTATTTGCAGGCGAAGGTGAGGCGATATTATTTTATAAACGCCCTGAAAATGAAGGATACGAAGGCTACCGTTTACACTCTTGGAACACCGATGGCTGTGATGCCTACGCGCCGCCGTTTGATGCAACCGATTGGGCTGACGGGCACGAATATGATGGTGTTGATCCTAACTATGGTGCTTACTGGATTGTAGCGTTGAAAGAAGGTTATACCGAATGCGCTAACTTTATTGTCCACATTGGTACAGATGGCGATGGTAAAGCATATGGTGATGTGGACTTAACCATGCCATTGATGCAAGACGATGAACGCTTTGTACGTATGAACTTTACTTTTGATGGTGAGCCTTCAGTTTTTGAATTTCCAGTTGCAAGCCTAGGTGAACGCCCGGTTGCGATTGATGGCGCATCAGCACATTGGATTGATTTAAATACAGTATTGTATAAGCCAAGTAATGAGCTTACACAAATTATTAAGTTACATTCTTCTGCAACTGCTGACTTGGTGGTTGATTTAGACACTGGGCTAAATGGTGAAACTGTTGAGCTGACTGCAACCGAGTTAAGTGATGAGCAAGCTGCAAAAGTACCACACTTAACGGATTGGACTGCTTATCAAGGCAGTTGGGATGCGGACGCTGCAAAGCAGCTTATAAAGCAACAGCTTGTTGTTGCAGGCTACGATGCCGATGGCAAGCTACTAGAAGCAAGCTTTGTACAATCAGCAAAAGCATTAGACGCACTTTACACTCAAGGTGAAAGTGACGCGAATGAAGCCATGCTAGGTGTGCATTATTATAATAATGCAATTGATGTATCGGTTTGGGCACCCACTGCAAATAATATGATGATCACGGTTTTCGATGCTGATAAAACGCAAGTTGATAGCAGTGCGATGACTTTTGATAGCAATACCGGTATTTGGTCTATCAGTTTAGATAGCAAATACGACCGTCATTACTTCCGTTTTGCATTTGATGTTTATCACCCAACCACTAAAGCAATTGAAAGCTTATGGAGTACCGACCCTTACTCACTCAATGTATCGAGTAATGGGCTTTATTCACAGCTGATAAACTTGAGCGATGACGACACTAAACCACAAGGCTGGGATGAGCGTATCGTGCCAACAATTACTAACCCAGAAGATGCGGTTATTTATGAAGGCCATGTACGTGATTTTAGTGTTCGCGATCAGTCAGTGAGCGAAGCAAACCGTGGTAAATACCTTGCATTCACAGAACTTGAAAGCGTGCCAATGCAGCACCTTAAGCAATTAGCTGATAAAGGCTTAACACACTTTCATTTACTCCCAGTGACTGATATTGGCACCATTGAAGAAGATGCTTCAGAGCGTGTTGAAATCACTGATACCTTAGGTAAATTGTGTGAGCGCATTAACGATGAAGCGGATGCATGTAAAATCGAAGATAAAAACAGCACCATTGTTGATATTATGCAAAGTTACCTACCTGGCTCAGATGATGCACAAGCACTAGCCAGTGCGATGCGTGATTTAGACGGCTTTAACTGGGGTTATGACCCTCATCACTTTATTGCGCCTGAAGGTTCATATGCATCAAGCAGCGAAGGTATTGCTCGTGTACTTGAAACACGCGCCATGGTGCAATCATTACAAGAAGTAGGACTTCGTGTGGTACTGGATGTGGTCTATAACCACACAACATCATCAGGCGTCTGGGAAAAATCAGTCTTTGATAAACTAGTGCCTGGTTATTACCACCGTTACAACGAAGTATCTGGAGCGATTGAACGCTCAACCTGTTGTGAAAACACAGCAACTGAACATGTAATGATGGATAAGTTTGTTGCAGATTCAATGGTTATTCTTGCTCGTGATTTTGGTTATGACAGCTTCCGTTTTGATGTAATGGGGCATATGCCTAAGTCATCCATTTTAGCTGCGCGTGAAGCAGTACAAGCTGTCGACCCTGATAACTATTTTTACGGTGAAGGCTGGGATTTTGGTGAAGTAGCTAACAATCGTTTATTCACCCAAGCTAAACAGGCTGATATGGCAGGCTCAGAGGTTGGTACATTTAACGACCGTATTCGTGAAGCCGTACGTGGTGGTGCAATGTTTAGTAATAACCCGACAGATGGCAATCTAGCGGAGCAAGATACGTTACGTTTATCGCTGGCGGGCAACTTACAAAACTACATTCTTAAAGATTTTAAAGGTAATTCAGCAAAAGGTAATAGCTTTAGCTGGAACACGCAACCAACAGCGTATGCATTAGACCCAGCAGATAGCATTAACTACGTTTCTAAGCATGATAACGAAACACTGTGGGATCAGTTGCAATATAAGCATGCATCAAGCATGAGTATTGAGCAACGTGTGCGTGCGCACAACATGGCGTTGTCTATTCCACTTATGAGCCAAGGCATTCCGTTTATGCAACTGGGTGCTGATTTACTGCGTTCTAAGTCAATGGATCGTGATAGTTATAATGCCGGTGATTGGTTTAATGCTGTTGATTTAACTAAAGAGAATAATAACTGGAACATTGGTCTACCTAACGCAGAGAAGAACCAAGAAAAATGGTCTGAGATTATGCCTATCTCTGCTAATGCAGATGCACAGGCGATGCCACAAGACATTGCCTATGCCGGTGATGTATTCCAAGAGTTCTTAGCTATCCGTAGCGCAAGCCCGTTATTTAGATTAACCACTGAGCAAGATGTTATCGACCGTGTCGGTTTTCATAATGTGGGTAAAAATCAGCAACACGGCTTAATCGTAATGAGTTTGGATGATGGCCAAGGTCTTACTGATCTAGACAGTAACTTTGATGCTTTAGTGGTAGTTATCAATGCGACAGAGCAAGCTCTTTCACACACAATTGCAACAGCAACAGGGTTTGAGTTACACCCAACTCTGCAAAGCAGCGTAGATAGCAGTATGGCTGGTGTTAGTTTTAGTGCTAACGAAACTGACGGCACGTTTACTGTGCCAGCTTACACTATGGCAGTGTTTGTGAAACCGCAAGGTGATACACAAGGTACAGGCTTAAGTGCTAATGCAACGGTTGGCGCACCTGATGTTGTACCATTTGGTAGCACGGCAGTTTATGTTCGTGGCAGTCTTAATGATTGGGGCACAGCTGATAGCTTTGAATATATGGGCGACGGTGAATACCGCGTAGCTATTACACTTACTGCGGGTGACTACGAGTTTAAGATAGCTTCTGAAGACTGGGCAACTGTTGATTTTGGTGCGCTCAGTGATGCAGACAAAGAAGTGCTGGAGAACCAAGCGGAGTCTTTAACACGCAGTGGCGCAAACATGACCTTTACAGCGGCTATGGATGCAACTTATGTATTCTCATTTGATGCCAGTGATAAAGAGAGCCCGACACTTACAGTGTATAACGAAGAGCCGTTTGTGGGCACGCCCGTGTTTGTACGCGGTAGCTTAAATGATTGGGGTACGAGTGATGAACTAATGTACCAGGGTAAAGGTATTTACACATTCACTAAAACACTAAGCGCAGGCAGCTACGAGTTTAAAATTGCCTCTGAGGATTGGGAGACAGTTGATTTTGGTTCTGGTGAGTCTGATGCGCTTGTAACTGTGGCTAAAGAGAAGCTACTCGCTGCTAAAGGCGCAAACATGATGATGGATATTGCCAGTGATGGTGATTACCAATTTGTGTTTGATGCTAGTAACTTAGATGAGCCAACCCTGAGTGTATTTGATGCGAAAATGTTTGGTGAAACACAAGTTTATTTACGCGGTAGTTTAAATGGATGGGGTACTGACAATCCGCTTATGTATCAAAGCAATGCGATGTATAGCACGTCACTTGAATTAGCGGCTGGCGATTATGAATTTAAAATAGCCTCAGAAGATTGGAGTACCGTTGATTATGGTGGTGTAGGTGAAGCACCCGTAGTGATGGTGGGCGAGCAAAGCTTACTTGAAGCCGTCGGTGCGAATATAAAACTGACCATTGCAGAGCAAGGAAATTACACCTTTGCTGTAATTGGGCCTGACCGTAACAACATGAAGGTACTAATCAGTAAGAATTAATCAGTCTTAGTTGTAAACCCAAAAGCCGAGCCCCCTGGATGCTCGGCTTTTTTATATCTCAATTGCAGTGGTCAATAACTTAGCGTATCTTAAATTTATAATTACAAAAAGGAAGTAACTACGATGTCAGAGTCTGTTTTAAAAACTGCTAAATTTGATCCCAAAATAAAGTCTTACTGGTTAGTTTTTGCCCTATGTATAAGCACAATCAGTATTGTCAGTATTCCTTTAATCCCCATTATTGTGTTGATTGTTTGGCTTGTCAGTGGTCGTATTTTAGCGGCTATGTCGGCTGAACTTTTAGAGCGTAAGCTGGTGGTAAAGCGAGGCGTATTTTTTAAAGTAGAGAAATCGATTCCGCTTGAAAAAATAACCGATGTAGGACTAAGCCAAGGCCCGCTGATGCGGTTGTTTGGTTTGTATCGTTTGAGCTTTGAAACGGCTGGTCAGTCGGGGCAAGGAGCATTAGTATCATTATTGGGTGTCGTTGATGCCAGTGAATTTCGTGAAGCGATTTTAACGCAAAAAGATAACTTAACGTCTTCACAACCGAGTAAAGCGCAAAATAATGAGCCTGATAGCCAGTTAGAGTTGCTGCGTGCGTTAACTTATAGCGTAAAAAATATTGAGCAAATGATGGTTACTTTATTGGACGAAAAAAAGTAAATACGTCAATCACTAAGTCGAAAATATAAGCTGAAAACATTTTATAGTTCCATCATAAACAGGGGCATCATTGCAATTTGAGCCCCCTTATCTGATCGTTTTTGGTGCTGCATCGTACAAATATTAATCACATATATTAATTAGCTAATCCCTAACAAAACAGAGACGTAATTTTCTTTTTAATACTATGTTGAATGCCTAACGTTTGAGCAGTTTAAATACCGACAAACGCCTTAGAGCTGTCACTGATGGTTTGTGTTTTAATGGTGCTATAGCTACATTTTAAATAGGCGTCGTTTGTTTAGAGGTGTCGAACTAATATGCATTATAAATTATTTTTGATACTCAGTATTGCCAGTATACTCAGTGGTTGTGGTGGTGGAGGCGGCAACAGTGAAAATGAAGTCACACCTGTTGTCACGCAAAATAAAGCCCCTTCAATTTCCATTACCAACGTGCCTAGTGAGGTAGCCAAAGGGCAATCGCTTACATTATCCGCAACAGCCAGTGATGAAGATGGCAGTATTGCTAGTGTTATTTGGCAGCAAAGTGAAGGGCAAAACGTACTTGCTGAGCCTGTCAACGCTAACTCAATAACACTTGATCTTGCCCCTGCCTTGAGCTTTACGCCAACAGAGTACGCTTTTACGGTAACAGCAACAGATAATCAGGGGGCAACTGCAACAGCTAATATCCGCTTTACCGCGCTCAATCGCATGGACCAATTTGCCAGCTCACGGTTATTGCACCAAGGCAGTATGGGCCCAACACTCAATGAAATACACCAAGCACAAGGGCTGAGTGAGCAGCAGTGGCTTGATCAGCAAATAGCTTTACCTGTTGGCTATCACAGCGATTACTTGATAAAAAGTCCGGGTGAAGATGAGTTTGGTTACATCAATCGCATAGATGCTTGGTGGAAAGCGGTGATGCGTAGCAATGACCAGCTTAGACAACGAGTGGCATTTGCACTAAGCGAAATACTGGTGGTGTCTGATGCTAATAATGGTTTGCGCTCAGAGCCAGAAGCCATGGTTGGCTACTATGATTTACTCCTTGAGCATGCCTTTGGTAATTACCGAGACTTGCTTGAAGCGGTAACACTGTCGCCTGTTATGGGGACGTATTTGAGTCATTTAGGCAATGAAAAAGCGGATGAAGCACTAAACATTCGCCCAGACGAAAACTATGCCCGCGAAGTCATGCAGTTATTCACTATCGGTTTAGACGAGCTAAATCTCAATGGTACGTTAAAACACGATGCACAAGGCAATAGCATTGCCACTTATGGCCAAGAAGAAATTGAAGGTTTTGCTCGGGTATTTACCGGGTGGACATATGCTGATAATGAGACATTCAAGCGCAAAAACCGCAATTATATTAAACCCATGAAGGCCTTTGCAGAGTATCATTCAAATAAGCAAAAGGTGTTGTTGAACGGTCAAATCATCCCACAGGGGTATGGACCGCAGGAATCACTCAACATAGCGCTCGACAACCTATTTAATCATCCTAATGTTGCCCCATTCATTACCAAGCAACTTATTCAGCGTTTGATAACTTCTAACCCAACATCACGATACGTTGAGCGGGTTGCTAGCGTATTTAATGATAATGGTCAGGGGGTAAGAGGTGATTTAGCTGCCGTGATCAAGGCTATTTACTTAGACGATGAAGCACGCCATTTTGGTTCTGTTTTAAGCTATCAAGGAAAGATTAAAGAGCCGTTACTTAAAGTAGTGCAGTTTTGGCGCAACCTTGATGCAAAATCTTTGGATGA
Organism: Pseudoalteromonas sp. KS88; assembly: GCF_004766475.1. Taxonomy (NCBI): domain Bacteria; kingdom Pseudomonadati; phylum Pseudomonadota; class Gammaproteobacteria; order Alteromonadales; family Pseudoalteromonadaceae; genus Pseudoalteromonas; species Pseudoalteromonas sp. KS88. The sequence continues at coordinate 57,026 of NZ_PYHV01000025.1, read as the reverse complement.
TGAGTACAGAACCTGGAACACTTTTGACAGGTTAGGACAGGGTCCAATGCGCTCACCTTCGGTATTTAACTTTTTTCGACCTGACTATCAACCCGCGCAATTACGTGCTGATGGTTTGTTAGCACCTGAATTGCAAATTGCAGGGGATGCAACGTTAATAGGCACAATGAATGAGCATTACTCTGAGCTAGTGTGGGGTGTGGCCGAAAAACAAACGCAGTTAAAGTCGAGTAGTATCTACGTTTATCTTCAAAACGATATGAGCATTTTACAGAGCAATGGTATTGAGGCATTACTAGAGCAATACAATGTTGTGTATTACGCTGGCTCTATGAGTGACCATACTCGCCAAGCTTTACGTGATTTAGACGCTTATTTTGATGATGACCAGTACCCAGAAAGAGTGTCGTACCTGTTGTATATGATTGCCATTTCACCTGAATTTAATCTGCAGTATTAGGAGAAATATAATGAGTTTAAATAGAAGACAATTTTTATCATTATGTTTAAAAGGTGGAGTTTCGGCAGCTGCGTTGACAAGCTTGCAGTTACAAGCACTCACCGGCTCAGTAAATACAACACAATTAACTGACTACAAAGCCTTGGTATGTGTGTTTTTATATGGCGGGAATGATTCACTCAATATGCTTGTTCCGCTAGACGGTGAACAACGCATACTGTACGAACAGAGTCGGCAAAATCTTGCGGTAGCTTCACCTGTGGCATTAAATACCCCAACAAATTTTGCTGGTGGGGTGGGGTTACACCCTTCTTTGAGTGCAATAAAGAGCGTATTTGATTCTGCCAATTTAGCGTTTGTTGGCGGTGTTGGTACTTTGCTTACACCAACCACCTACAATGACTACAAAAATAAAACTACCGCACTCCCTAAGCATCTATTCTCACACAACGATCAACAAGCATCATGGATGTATGGGCGCGAGAAACAGTCATTAAATAGCGGATGGGGAGCACGCTTGTTGGAGCGTTTAGGGCAGCAAGACCAGTTTGCAGCCAATATCTCATTGGATGGAACTAATCTTTGGCAAACGGGCGATCAAACAAAAGCATTTGCACTAAACAAAAGTGGCATTAGTAAGATTAATGCATTTAGTGGTTATCAACCTCGTGCAGAACATGTAACAAGTATTATGAATCGCTTGATGAATAACACTCAGCATCCGCTGACAACAGCCTACGCGAGCAGCTTTAATTCGGCGATCAATAACACCCAAGCAATGAATGCTGCGCTGGAATCGGGCGTTGAGTTTGCAACGGTGTTCAGTGAAACATCTTTATCAGAGCAGCTAGCAGCAGTTGCTAAAGCAATTAGTGTTCAATCTAGGTTAAGCACACAAAGGCAAGTGTTTTTTGTTTCTATGGGTGGCTTTGATACGCATGATGATCAGTTAGACACCCATCCACTATTACTCAACACACTTGCTCAAGGGTTGGCTGAATTTGACAGTGCAATGAAAGAGCTGAATATGGCTGACAATGTAACAACATTTACTATGTCTGACTTTGGCCGAACTTTAACGTCAAATGGGGATGGTACCGATCATGGCTGGGCAGGCAATCAAATAGTGATGGGAGGAGCTGTACAAGGGGGGAATATATATGGAGAGCTACTTACTCAGCATTTAGATGGCCCGCAGGATGTCGGCTCAGGTCGCTTAATTCCAAGTGTTGCCAATGAGCAATACTTTGCCACTTTAGCCAAATGGTTTGGTGTACCAGATTCTGAGCTGGTTGATATATTTCCAAACTTAAGTAATTTTAATCAGCATACGCTTAACCTGTTTGGTAGCAGCTTATAATGATTACTCAGCTTAAGTGACTCGCTTAAGCTGAGTATATTTATCATAATACTATTAGCCTTGAATCTGTGGCTGCCCAGCTATTACATGAAGCTCGTTACTGCGTTCGGTTTGCATAGTGTACGAGGCAGTTTTAATGCTACTTACGTATTGCCATTTTGCGGTTGCCTGTTCAGGGGTAAACGTAATCGTTAAATACCCACGATCAACAAGGTTGTTATATACCAAGTCGTTTACTAGCAATGGGATAACTTGCTCCATTTGAGCAGTAACTTCTGGCCCTTGGGTATTCAATGCTAAGTACTCTTCAAGGCCGGGTGAAGACACCGATGAGGTCGCAAATTCAACCCCTGCATGTTGCGAAGCTGCAATTGGGTTGGTTGCATCTGTGGTTAGCTGACCTGCCCATGCGTTATGCGTATCACCAGCCAACACAACTAAATTCTTTTGCAAAGCGATTGCAGTACCAAGTAGCACTTCGCGTTCGTAAGCATAGCCGTCCCAGGCGTCTAAATTATAAGGTGCAGTGGTATCAACACGGGCTCGCTCTGCGTCAGTTACTGTTGGGTCGCCAACCAAAATACGGCCTTTAATTTGGGCTAATTCTGCAAACATTGTATTGGCTTGAGCTAATAGTGGCGCAATATCTCCTCCGCCAGCTTGTGTTACCTGTAGAGTCACTAATAAATGTAATATTTCGAATGGTAAGTACATTTTGGTCATCAACACTTGTTGACCAAGAACTTGCCATTGAGCACTTGATGTTGTCATGCCATCTGTCAGCCACGTGAGCTGCTCATTACCAAGTAATGCACGACTAGGCGAGCTAATGGCACTTACAAAATCGCTTTGCCCTTGTGCACTAGTTAAGTCAAAATCACCGTAGTTTAGCTGCTCATCACGGGCTAAAACTCGAGTATCTAGCATATACAGCGACACTAAGTCGCCAAACTCAAAACGGCGGTAAATACGCTCTTTATCAGTGACATTACGAATTGGCATCCATTCAAAATAGGCTTGTAGGGCATGGAGCTTTCGTTCGCTAAATTCCCCTTCGCCATCGTTATGGTTTTGTGCACCTTCACGCCATGTATCATTGGTTACTTCGTGGTCGTCCCACACGGTTATAAATGCACAATGACTATGCGCAGCTTGCAAATTTCGGTCTGTACGATAGTGCGCATAGCGTTTACGGTAATCAGTTAAATTGAGTATTTCTTCGCTATTGTCTTGGGGTAGTAAACGTCCTAACAGCGCCGCATCTTGCGAAGCATAACCACCATTTCCGTATTCATAAATATAATCGCCTAAGTGTAATACGGCGTCTAAATCAGTTTGTTTTGCTATTTCACCATACACATGAAAAAAGCCCGCAGGGTAGTTGGCACATGAAATAACGGCGAACTTCACTTGATCAATACTGCCTGTAGGCAGTGTTTTACCTGAACCAACAGGTGATGCTTTTCCATTAGAGATAAATCGGTAGTAGTAAGTGGTATTAGCATCTAAGCCTTGAAGGTCTACTTTTAAAGTAAAGTCACTGGCGGTTGTTACAAGCGCTTCGCCATCATGGCTAATGTTATTGAAGTTAGGATCTGTTGCGGCTTGCCACTGTACTTTAATGCTACTGGCTGCTGTGTCGAGTGGGGTTACACGGGTCCATAAAATTAGGCTATCACTAAGCGGGTCGCCACTGGCTACTCCGTGATCAAAGCTGATTTCAATGGTTTCATCATCGTTTTCATCAAATGTACACCCTGTGATGCCTAATGATAAAACGGCAGCGCCAAAACCCGCTGCCGATGCTTTTAAAAAACTTCTCCGTGTAAACGTCATTGCTCTGTACCGTTAAAAGTAAAACAATGAGCTTATCCGACCAGTATGACTATTATATGAAACAGATATTAAAATACCTGGCAGATAGTATCTGCTTTACAGGTAATGACAGTCACGTTTTCGTAGCCGACACGCGTGAGCGCTTCTGCGCTTAGTGTTGCACGTGCGCCACTGGCACAATGCAAATAAATAGGGCGTGCGGGGTCTTTTTCTATCTCCATTAACTTCATTTCCAGTAAGCCACGTGGGATGTTGATTGCACCCGTTGCTGCCTTTGTAGCATGTTCAGCAGGCTCGCGAACATCAATTAATAAGCCGTGGTTTTGCTCAAGCTCTTGCTTTGCTTGTTCTGCTTCGATACGACGTTGGTTTGGTGTAATTATTTTCATTAAATCAGGGATAGATGTAAGCATGTTATTCCTCGAAACCAAGTTTTTTTAAGATAGTGATCATTGGGCACCATTTGCTAAATGCCGATTGAATTAAGTTTAGGGCAATAAATACAGTAAACCAAATCCATAGCGGATCGTGAAACTGTTGTAACAACAATGAAATGCCAACCATGATGCCAGCGATAAGGCGGAGTACGTCGTTTAGTTTCATTTTAACCTCAACACAAAGTGAATATAGAATAAATATATTAGAAAAGCATACATTAGTAAATTCTAATATTAGACTTTTCTAATATAACAACCTATACTATTTTGGTACTTTGAATATAAGAGTGAACTTATGACTATCGATTTTGCTGCTATGGCTAACAACGTAGAGCGTGCTGAAGGGCTATTAAAGATATTAGCCAATAAAAACCGTTTAATGATTTTATGCTCATTACAAGATACAGAGATGAGTGTATCTGCACTTAATGAAGCTGTCCCTTTAGCACAATCAGCCTTATCGCAGCATTTAGCAGCTCTGCGTAAAGCCAACATAGTTGATACGCGTCGAGAGGGGCAAACAATTTATTACCGTGTAGTGGATCAGCATGCGCAAGCGATGTTGGCCACATTATATGGCTTATTTTGTAAGGAATAAGATGATGTCTACGCTTGATAGCGCAGTAAAAAATAGCCTCAATGGCCGTGTTCCTGTGATTATTTTTGTGATGGCTGTCTTGCTTGGCATTATGGCGTTACAACAGACCCCACGAGAGGAAGAACCACAAATTGTGGTTCCCATGCTTGATATATATGTCTCGGCTCCGAACGTTGAGGCGCCGGAAGTGGCACGGTTAGTCACCCAGCCTCTAGAAAAATTATTAGCACAACTGCGTGGTGTCGAACATATTTACTCAACCACACACACGAATAGCACGGTTGTTACGCTACGCTTTGAAGTGGGGCATGACCGCGAGCAAGCTATTTTAGATACTTACGCAAAACTTTATAGCTATCAACACACTATGGCATCAGTTATTAGTGCATGGCAAGTTAGACCGATTGAAGTGAATGATGTGCCAATTGTGATGCTTGGCCTATTCAGTAAAGATCCAAAACTATACAGTGATTTTGAATTAACCCGCTTTGCGTATGAAATTGCAAACAGCCTTCAGCGTATTGAAAACACCAGTGAAGTAAAAGTTATTGCAGGGCGCACACGCACCTTAACGGTTAATTTAGATGCTAGCGCATTAGCGGCGCATCAAACAACGCTAGCAGATGTGTATTATGCCTTAAGCGTATCAAACCAGCTCACGCACGTTGGTAGTGTTGTCGATGCAGCGCAGCAAATAACGCTACAGGCCGGTGATGTACTTCGTTCAAAAGCCGCAATAGAGCAGTTAGTGGTCAATGTCATTAATGGCAAAACGGTTTATTTAAACGATGTGGCTCATGTCCTTGATGGACCCAGTGAGCCTGATAACTATCAGTGGTTAGCACAATCTAATGGCAAACAAGACCAGCCATTAGTGACCCTCAGTATTGCTAAAAAAGCAGGCACTAACGCTGTTGCGGTTGCCAACGACGTGCATCAAATGATGGCTGAGCTTAAAGCAGGCTTTTTACCTCCTGAAATAGACTACACCACGCTGCGGGATTACGGCCAAACGGCAGACGAAAAAGTGAATAACTTAACGTCAAGTCTGGTGTTCGCTGTTTTTACAGTGGTTATTTTTGTTGGGGTGTTTTTGGGTTGGCGCCCCGCGATAGTGGTGGGCCTTGCCGTACCGATTTGTTATGGCATTACCCTGAGTTTAGATTTTGCTTTTGGCTACACCATTAATAGGGTGACGCTTTTTGCATTGATTTTATCCCTTGGTCTGCTGGTGGATGACCCTATAACGGGCATCGACAACATCAGTCGTTTTTTACAAAAAAAAGGTAACAAAAAGCAGCAAATCGTAGCCGCAATGAGCGAAATACGCGGTGCATTGTTAATGTCTACCTTAACCATTATGGTGGCGTTTATACCTCTGGCGTATATCACTGGCATGATGGGGCCTTATATGGCGCCAATGGCATTCAATGTTCCGTTGAGTGTGGCGGTTTCGACTATTGTCGCGTTTTTTGTTACCCCATGGCTTGCCATGAAGCTATTAAAAGAAACGGGGACTGAACCTCACGCAGTCGTTACACAAAAGGTCGGTATTTATGAGCGGATATTAACACCTCTTTTAGCATCAAAAAGCAGGGCCAAGTTGGTTTTGTGGATAACCTTAACCCTTTTTATCATTAGTGCTTTATTGCCAGTAATGCGCGCAGTCCCGCTGAAATTATTACCCTTTGATAATAAAAATGAAGTGCAAGTGCTGATTGATATGCCTGAGGGAACAAGCTTAGAACATACAGCCCTTATTACCCGAAAAGTACAGGCTGTAACGTGGCAGCTAAACGAAGTAAGCGAAATAGCTGCATATGTTGGTCAGCCATCAAGCATGGACTTTAATGGTATGGTGCGCGGGTATTATCGCCGTGAAGCTCCACACCTGGCCGAGCTAAGAGTGCTGTTATTAGATAAAGTAGAGCGAGAGCAACAATCTCATGGCGTAGTAATGCGTTTGCGTAAACAACTTGCACCTCTCGCTGTTAATGGCATTGTAATTAAGGTCGTAGAAGTGCCACCAGGGCCGCCGGTTTTAAGCACCCTTGTCGCTGAAGTATACCGTGACGCATTTGTTGATACCGCGACTTTTCATCGAGCGGCACACAATGTTGCAGAACGTTTAAGGCAAGAGCCACACGTGGTGGAAGTGGATACCAGTCTTGCTGCGCCAGCTCCTTTGCAGCGCTTTATTAGCGATAAAACAAAAGCGGCGTTATCAGGCGTGTCAACCGACGACATTGCCAATACATTGTCTATAGCCTCTGTGGGTAAGCATGTCGGAGTGATGTATGTCAGTGGTGAAACGCAACCAGTTGATATTAAAATGCAGCTGCCATATCAGCAGCGAAACCAGTTAGCAACGCTGCTCGCCATGCAATTGCGTGGTGATCGTGAATTGGCAAAAACCATGGATGAATATGGGCTGTCGAGTGCACCTCGTCCGCTGGTGTCCTTGTCAGAGCTCGGTGAATTCTCATCATTAAATGTGGCTAAGCCCATTATGCGCAAAGACCAACGCGATGTCGTTTATGTAATGGCTGAACTTAATGGCCGCACACCCGCAGAAATTATTGCCGATGTAAGCGCTGATTTGAATACAGGTAGCGAAGAATTTACTCAAACAGACTGGCTAAGTAGGCACTTTTTCAATAACGGTGGCACCGCAGCTTGGCAACTACCAGATGGCACGCATGTGACGTTTAGTGGCGAAGGGGAGTGGCGAATCACGATTGATGTATTTCGTGATATGGGAATCGCGTTTGCATTTGCTTTAACCGCGATCTTTATTATTTTGCGCATTCAAACACAATCAGCAAGCTTGTCGTTAATCATCATGTCGGCGATCCCTTTGACGGTGATTGGTATTATGCCTGGTTTCTGGCTGCTCAATCAGTTTGGTGAGCGCAGTATTGCTGGCGCACCAGAGCCAGTATTATTTACCGCAACAGCCATGATAGGCATGATCGCATTAGCGGGTATTGTAATACGTAACTCGCTTATTCTTGTAGAGTTTATCAATCAATCCAGAACACAAGGCATGGTAATTAAAGACGCTTTAATTGTCGCCGGAACAACACGTATGCGCCCAGTGCTGTTGACGGCAGGCACCACTTTACTTGGCAACTTAGTGATCACCCTTGACCCTGTTTTTAGTGGTCTAGCGATTGCGATAATCTTTGGTATTGTGGCATCGACCGTCTTTTCACTCTTCGTGGTACCGTTAGTTTATTTTTTAGTTTTCTCAAACACACAAGCAACTGAGGATGATGCTCATGCAAGGTAAATCAAAACTGTTTGGCTCAATCATCGCGTTGGTGGTGATTATTGGTTCAGTACTTTATATGGCTGGGAGCTTTTCAGATAAGCAGGCTGCTGGAAACAAAGCACTCCCCGCACCTGATTACACAGGCCAAGTTATTACGGTTAACACTACAGCCATTGCACGAAATGAGTTGGTGCCAGGCAGTGTGATTGCAAAACAAAATACACAAATTTCGTCACGAGTTATGGCGCAGATAGAGCGCTTAAATGTTCGAGCAGGTGATAGTGTAACCCGAGGTGATGTACTGATCAGTTTGGAACAAAATGACTTCAAAGCGCAATTGGCACAAAGTGATGCGCAAATAAAGGCGATTCAAGCTCAGCTAACACAAACTGAGAAACAGCTTAAACGCATCAGTGATTTATATTCACAAGGCTTAGTCTCGGTCAGTGATCTTGATGATGCAAAGGCTAAGTTTGATAATGCAACAGCCAACTTAGCGATTGCGCAGCAGCAACAAACGCAAGCCCAAGTTGCCCTTGAGTTTACTCGTATCAAAGCGCCAATTTCAGGTGTTGTTGTTGAGCGGTTAGTCGAGCCGGGCGATACAGCCACTCCGGGAAAACCCTTGCTTGCCTTGTATAACCCTCAGCAGCTGCAACTTGAATTTAATGTTCGTGAACGCCAAGCAATTAAGCTGCGATTAGGGCAAACACTGCAAGTGCATTTACCCACATTAAATATAAGCACTGAGGCCATAGTGACTGAAATTGTGCCTGTGGCAGACAGCGCGGCGCGTAGTTTATTAATTCGTTTAGATATGAAGTCACACAATGGGTTAATGCCGGGTTTATACGCGCAGTTAAAATTACCGCTACATGCACAGCAAGGGGTGGTTGTTTCAACTGATTGGATACATGAATTTGGACAATTAAATATGGTTTATGTACTAAACAATAATGCTATAGAGCGTCGGTTTGTACGCTTAGGCGAGGTGCAGGGTTCAAACGTACACGTTGTCGCAGGGCTTAACCCTGGCGACAAGCTGGCAATTGACTATAAGCCAACAACGGTTAAATAAACGTGGCTATTTCATCAAGTGATTTTTTCACTAAGGCATGATTAGGTACGGTTGCCTCATCACTGGGGTAACCGGCCACTAAAAGCATATAAGGGCGCTCGTTGTCTTTATCACGGCCACATATATCGGTTAAAAAGCTCATTGGTTTTGGTGTGTGAGTGAGTGTCGCAAGGCCTGCGCGGTGTAGCGCCTGAATTAAAAAGCCTGTAGCGAGCCCGACTGACTCATGCACATAATAATTGGTGTTTTTGTCATCGGTGCTTAAACCGCCTTTCTTTTGACTGAAAACAGCAATTAACCAAGGGGCATGTTCTAGGTAAGGCTTGCTGGCATCAGTGCCTAGCGGTTTTAACGCATCAAGCCACTCTTCGCCAGCGCGACCTTCATAAAAAGAGCGTTCTAATTTTTCTGCGGCTTCTCTAATTTGCTTTTTCACGTCACCTGAATGAATCGCTACAAAATGCCACGGCTGATGATTCGCGCCACTTGGAGCGGTGCCCGCAGCTTTTAAGCAGGTTTCAATAATCTCTTTTGGTACGGGGCGGTCGCTAAAGCTGCGAATGCTGTGGCGGCGCTGGCTGGTTGCTAAAAATTCCTTTGCGCGTTCAAGCATAACTTCTTCAGGGTACTCATTAAAGTCAGTAAGGGGTTGATTATCATGTTGCTGCATGGCTTTTCGCTTCTTATTAAAAGTGGGTATTATTTTTATACCTAGTCACAGTATCAGGTGCAAGCGTTATCTGCTCTGATTGGTGCTATTTATATGTTCACTCAATGTTCATTTTTACTTAAATATAGTGAACCTTGCACTATGATTCCACAGAATCGAATTCACTCTCCTACATGTGAAACCCAGCCGCATTTATTGCGGCTTTTCTGTGGCTCTGATTTTATTAAGTTCTATTATAACCATGCATTTGCAGTTAACTTCGTTCCATCTTTGAAAGTAACGGTATACGCTTACTTGCTAAATTTCCTATAAAGTCACCCGCTGTTTTGTTATAACGCTTACCCTTTTCTACTTCATGAATAAGTGTTCTGAGGCTTCATTGCTTGTGTGCTTATCACCATTTCGAATAAATAAAGTAATGCTTTGTGCAATAAACTTGATGAAGGTGCTTAACCTCTTTATCGATTTCGCTTGCGTGACTAAATTGGCTAAATAACACGAGTGGTGAAATGCTAAGCCGATGTGAGTAATGCATATTTTTGAACATTGAGTAGTCTTAGTTTAGTTAACGTAGCGTCCACTTTAAGAGAATCATTGCCTGATAAAGCTCACTGTTAAAAAGTGTTGTCGGCTCTACGATTTGCCTACAAAGCTATAACAGTTTCTTACTATTTAATAGAAAACCAATGTATACAATTACAACTCTTAAATACATAAAAAGGACAAACCTGATGAAGGCGTTAATCACATGTTCAATAGTCGTTATGCTGAGTGCATGTTCTTCGGTGACGATTCAACCACAAAAAATTGCTAAATTAAGCGATAAACCAACATACCAAGATAGCCGCCCCTTTTTTATGTGGGGGCTCGTTGGCGAAGAGCGCGTGAATGTGAAAAAAGTATGCGGCGATCAAACTGTTGTGCAAATGCAGTCGCAACAAACAGTGATAGATGGGGCTTTAGGGTTGGTCACATTAGGAATTTATGCGCCTCACACAGTAAAAGTATGGTGTGATGAGCAACGAGTGGCAGGGGAGGTATTATGAAAAAATTAACGGTATTAGCAGCAAGTTTAGTGATACTCAGTGCGACTGGGTGTACCAATATTCATTTTGACAATGGCGAATACACAGCGTCAGAGACAGCAAATAAAACAAAACAGTGGCATCACAATTTTGGACTCGGGTTATACGAAGGTTCCGATGCGATTAATTTATCGCAAACGTGTGCGGATGGTCAGTGGCAGAGTGTTCACACGTATAAATCATTTGTGAATGGTTTAGCTGAAATGGCCGTTAATGAAGTCGGCCCTGTTTGGTACCCTAAAACTGTCGAAGTCGACTGCGCCAAGGTACCTTACAAGGTGCAATAATTACTCGTAACGCAGTGCATCAATAGGATTTAGCCTTGCTGCTTTTATAGCGGGGGCTAATCCAAATACTATCCCAATTAACGATGTAAACCCAAACGACAGCATAATCGCCCAACCAGGTATATACGCATCAGGCATGCTCGGCACAGAGAGTGAAATAAGCGCAGCGGCACCATAGCCAATAGCAAGACCAATTAACCCGCCAAAGAGTGATAACACCACGGCTTCAACTAAAAACTGTAGCATGATAAAACCAGGAGTAGCCCCCAGTGCTTTCAGCGTGCCTATCACACGGGTGCGTTCGGTCACCGAGACCAGCATAATGTTCATAACACCGATGCCGCCTACTACTAGACTTATACCGACAATACCCGCGGTAATAGCGGTGGCGCTGCCGGTAAATTTATCCACGTTAGCGCGGGCTTTCTCAGCGGTTTCAAACTCAAAATCGTTTTCTTCACCGTCTTCTAGTTTATGCAGTTGACGCAAAATACGGGTAATTTTGGCAAGCACTAACTCTTCGTCACTGTTTTCTTTTAACCTAAACATAATTTGCACGTTGCTGTTACTGCTAGCCCCTTCAAGTGCGCTCATGGTACTGATAGGAATATTAATATAATCGTCTTGATCAAACCCCAGCAAACTGCCTTGTTTTTCAGCAACGCCAATAATTCGAAACCATTCACCGCCAAGCTTTATATATTCACCCACAGGGTTTTTAGGAAGGTTTAATTTTTCTATAATTGAAGGGCCGATAAACGCAACGCGGCGGCGTTTTTCATCATCTTCAGCGCGAATAAAACGACCGAGTTCAGGGAATGTGCGATATGCTTTTTGGTAATCTTGTTCAGTGCCCATCACGCGTGATGAATGGCTTTTATTCCCATACTCAGCGCCACCAGAAAAACGCCATGTAAACATTAAGGCGGTCAATGTTTCGGCTTCTTTTACTCGGGCTTTTAAGGTTAAAAAATCGCTGTAGGTGAGCTTTGCGTTTTGACCAACCATTTCTTTTTCAATACTGGTAAATGGTTTTATAGAAGTAACATCCGGTGCCATGTCAGCTAACTGGTCGTTGATTTGCTTGGTAAAACCTTGCATAACGGCAACCACAGTGATCACTGCCGCCACACCAATAATGATGCCTAAGCAGGTGAGCGCACTTCGCATGGCGTTGGCTTTTATAGCCATAAGCGCCGCTTTGGTGCCTTCCATAATGGCTATAGCAGATTTAAACATGCTGTTTATCTCCTTCGCCTTTGCGCACATCACTGACAACTTTTCCGTCCACTAAACGAATCACCCGTTGGCAATGATCGGCAATGTCTTGTTCGTGAGTTACTAAAATAATGGTGTGGCCTTCGTTATGCAGCTCATCAAACAACGCCATGATCTCAGTGGTGGTTTTACTGTCGAGATTACCAGTTGGTTCATCACCTAATAAAATGTGCGGTTTAGTCACTAGCGCTCGTGCAATGGCAACTCGCTGGCGTTGACCTCCCGACAACTGGCTGGATAGATGATCAACTTTATCACCGAGTCCTACACGTTTGAGAGCTTCAAGCGCTTTTTGTTTACGTTGTTTAGCGGGTATAAAGCGATACACCAGCGGTTGCATCACATTTTCAAGCGCAGAGGCGCGAGGCAATAAATTAAAGCTCTGAAATATAAACCCCACGCTTTCATTACGCTGATGCGCTAGCTCCGTCTCAGTCATGCTTTTTACAAGTTTATCTTTTAAAAAGTAATCGCCACTGGTTGGCGTGTCTAAACAGCCGAGTAAATTCATTAAAGTAGATTTACCTGAGCCGGACGGACCAATGATCGCCACATATTCATTTTCATCAATAACAACGTTTACATCATCGAGTGCTTTAAATATTTGCTCACCCATTTTGTATTGTTTGTTGATATGTTCAAGCCTAATAACCGCCGACATTTTTACGCATCCTCAGCAATAGGCTGTTTTACTTTTACGGTATCGTTTTCTTTTAGCTTACTGACTGGACGAGCAGGGCCAATAACAACGCGCTCACCTTTTGTTAAACCTTTGGTTATGGCTTGCTCTATGTCGGATGAAATTCCCACTTCGACATACGCTTTGCTTACTGTGTTATCGTCGTTTAAACGCCATACAAAAAATTTATCATCTTCTTTTTGTACTGCTTCTATGGGGAGTTTTAAACCATCAACAGCAATACTCGTCGCAATTTCCGCACGACAGCTCATGCCGGCGTAAAGTTGTCTGTCGGTATTATCAAGTAGCACTTTTACTCTAAATGATAAGCCCTGAGAGCCAGGCTGATTTTTAGCCGAAGTGCCGATGTTAATCACTTTGCCTGTGAAAGGTTGGTTCGGGTAGGCAGCGGCATAAATATCGGTGTGTTGATCAAGTTTAATACCGGCAATATCGGTTTCATCAACCCTGAGCTCTGCCAAAATAGCGCTCGGATCGGCAACCAGCATTAAATCAGAGCCAATAATATTGGTGGTGCCTGCAATCACCGTTTCGCCTTCTTTAATGTTAACCGAGGCCAATAAGCCACTCATTGGGGCACGAAAAACGCTTTTGCTGAGTCTATCTTCTGCAATCGACAGTGACGCTTTAGCTTGGTTATAGGCTTCACCGCGTGCTTCTATATCAATTTTGGCAAGGTCACGAGCATTTTGCAGGTTTTCATACACTTCTTGTCCAGCAAGGCCAACGTCGTAGAGTTCTTTTTGACGTTTTAACTGGCGCTCAATATTTTGGAGCCTTGTTTGACTGTGTTTAATTTCTATTTCACTGGCACGTAAAACGGCTTTATTACGATTGACTTCAGATTCAAATGCGGTGGTATCAAGGCGCATTAAAATATCGCCTTGCTTCACACTCTGGCCTTCTTCTACAAACACTTTGTCTACGCGGCCAGTTACTTCAGAACGCAGTTGTACTTGCGTATTAAACACTAAGTTACCGGAGGCTAAAATAGAGTCGGCAATACTGCCTTGTTCAACCTGTGCGATATTAACTTCTAGCGCGTCTTTACTGCCAGTTATTTGCTTTGACACAATTAAGGCAACAAACGCAGCAATCGCAAGGATGATGATAATGGCTTTTTTCATTGTTATTTCCGTGTGTTTTGTGGGTAACGTTAATTACCCATGCACTTTTAAACGAGGGCTATCACAGTCCATATTCCATAGATTACAATGCTTGGCAGGGCTGCAAACAGGAGTGCTTTGTTGAAGCTAAAATTAGTCCAGCACGTTAAGCCAATAGCCGCTAAGGCAATACCCCAAATACTAAAAATATTTAAACTTTCAGTCATGGTATAAAACGGGTGACCTAGCTCTAAGCCAAGCAGTAATTGATTTACAGAAGCGTAATTAAATAAATTGATTGAAAGTTCATTGGTGCTTGCCGTCAACACTAATGCGATGACACCTAAGCTTGAAATAATCATGGGCATCATGGCCCAAAAACCAAAGCCATACCATGCACCATAGCCGTAATTTGCTTCAGGGTCTTGTTTTGACACTAATAAGTAATACCCGGAAATAAGTGCGTTGATAATAATAAGACCAAAGATACCTCCACCAATAGCAAACCAAACTTGCTGATCAATACCTTGCTCCATACTTTGACGAATCATCTTCTTTTCGCCAATGGTGGCATCAACCGTGGCCGCGGCGACCTGTTGTTCTAATAAAAATTGCGGATCAGCTTTGCTGTAAAACAAATAACTACTGGCAACAAGTGCCGTTATAATCAGCGCAAACGCAAGCCAGGACCAGCCTTTGGCTTCTTTTATGCCATTGAAGGCTTTAGTCGGTGTGATAAAAATATCGACACATGCAGACAGGGCATTGGTTGATTTCATTATTATTATTCCTTTATTAAGTGTTTTATACCCAAGTCCCTGTGAAACACTGAATTCTGCATCTTGAGGTGGTTTGGGCATTTAGGTACAAATCTTAAGGCTATTAATACCTTATTATGTAGGTAGAATAAAGTATAATCAGTATCTGTACATGACAATAGTGTAACAACCTATTAACGTGTGCGTATTATTTGAATAATAAATGGAATGAGACAGAAATAATGATCAGTACTGAGCGAAAGATAGATGAATTAGTTCTGGGGTTTTGGCGATTACTTGATTGGCAAATCTCACCGCAGCAATGCTTAACTTTTCTTGAGCAAGCGATTGAAGCAGGTATAACAGAGACTGATCACGCCGATATTTACGGGCAATATGGTTGCGAGGCAGAGTTTGGTAAAGCCTTGGCATTAAAGCCAAGTATTCGTGATGACATCAAAATAATTACTAAGTGTGGTATTAAACCTGCTTTTCCTGGTTTAGGTCTTGAGGGGAAAGTCAATCACTATGACTCAAGTGCACAACACATTATTGCCTCTGCGCAGCAATCACTTAAGCATTTTAATACAGACCGATTAGATGTATTGCTAATCCATCGTCCTGATTATTTAATGCATGCAGATGAAATGGCACACGCCTTTAATACCTTAAAGCAAAATGGTGATGTGTTGGAATTTGGCGTGTCTAACTTTACCCCTTCACAATTGAGCTTATTGCAGTCACGGCTTGATTTTGACTTAGTGACTAACCAGATTGAATGCTCACCCTATGAAATGAAAGCCCTTGATGATGGTACGCTTGATCAATGTCAGCTCCTGGATATCAACCCCATGTTTTGGTCACCACTTGCTGGCGGGCGTTTGTTTTCAGACAGCGATGAAAAAGCAATACGTTTACGCCATGTGCTTGAGCAAGTTGCGAGCGAAATTGGCGCAAGTTCGATTGATCAAGTGGTTTACGCATGGTTACTAATGCACCCAAGCGCGCCATCGGTAGTGCTCGGTACAGGCAACATTAAACGTATTGAATCGGCAGTAGCCGCCAAGCAGTTAAAACTAACCCGCGAGCAGTGGTACCGAATTTGGCAGGGCTCTACAGGGCACAGCGTGCCGTAATAATATCTGCTCATATAGCTTTACAAGTTTGAGTTAATCTTACCCCGCTATATGAGCGATAATAGCACCGTTACTTATTATTGTAATTTAGGCTGTCAGTTTGGCTCATTTGGTTTTATTAAATATGATAGTTACCATCCCTCAGTTACGAGTGTTAGAACCTATAACGCTGAATCATAATTAACTAATTGTTTACAAAAATGCATTTAATGGATAATGTTAATATGTTGTCATATATAGATATTTATCGGTTGATAGAACTGTATATGTCGCAGACGAAAAATTTATGTACTCATTTAAATTAAACATATAGGGATATTTTATGAAAACACTCTTACTTATTTTCTTTTCAATCTTGGTTTTAGGTTGTACTTCAACCCCTGAAGTGGCTTTAAACCAAAAGCCAGTAGAGGTAACCAATGACAATGTTGGTAAATACTGGGTACTAAAAAATAAAGAATTTAGTGTTAATTTACCTCTAAGACGAGCACCAAAAAAACTTGAAGAAGGGCATGTTACTTTACGTTTTCTCATAGACTCCAATGGCAACACATTTGACCCTGAAATCATCGAATCAGTACCTGAAGGTCTATGGGATAATGCCGGGGTTGAAGCGATGTCAAAACAAGATTTTATTCCTGCTGAATCCAATACCCAAAACATTCCTGTGTATTTCACTCAGACGATCTTTTTTAAGTAAAGCACGTAGAGGGCCCTCATTGGCTTGGCGTTGCTATATATTATTGTCTCTTAGTGATGAATTTAAGGTTAAAACTACCTGCGGCACAGTCTTTGGTGCTAGAAACAGTGCTGTTGTCTGATGGCGCTATTAACTGACACAAGGTGTTGTTATCAGTTATCAAAATGAGATAGGGCAGGTTGTTATGTGGATATTCCAACAATGGAGTGTATATGAAAGTTTCTTTATTAATCCCTGTTTTCTTAGCCTTTGCCAGTACAGGTGCAGTAGCTAAAAATAAAACTACTTATGCAGACATACAGGTTACAAATGTAGACCCTACCAGTGACTTTATTTGGCAACGGGAAAATCAAAATACGCCTAAATATCCAGTTGAGCTTGCTCGCTCTGGAATAAGAGGCTGCGCTGTTTTGGCCTTTGATATCACTGATTCGGGAAAAACTGAGAATGTTGAGGTTATTAATACATTGCCTAATAAGCACATAGGTAAATATTCTCGCAAAATGTTGAAAAAATGGGAGTGGGTACCTGCAGCAACAGTGACGGCTCCAGAAAAGAGAATCTTAAGGTTAGATTTTTGTATGGGTGGTGAATCTATTGAGCAGGCTGAACAGGCTTGTAAACAACAAGCAAAATTAGCATGTAACTAATTAAAGGTAGATGGCGCCTATTTTCTGGAGCAAAAATAAAAAACTAACAGTTGGCTTGCCTGTTGCGCAGATTAACGAGGCAACGGTTAGTTTTTGCTTAGTTTAGCAAATACCGCCAAAAAATAGTGTGCATTATGACTACATGTAAAAAGTGTAAAAGCAAAATCGTACCTAAATTAGTCGGTTCAGGTAAATCTGCCGCTTATTTTTGCCCGTTTTGTGGCGCTTCTCAAAGCCGGTTTGGGCTGAAAGAGTACTATCTTATATTTATCGCTCTACTGTTATTGTGGTTTGCCGCTTTTTTTAACCACCATATCGGTGCTGGAAATGTTATATGGTCACCGTTAATGCAAAACTCGTTATTGCTGGTATTGGCTTCTATTGCAGGTTTGATTTTTACTTTCTATCAAGTTTTGAAAAAACACAAAGGACATTGGAAGCTTTTTAATTTCTTGGCTTTTATAGGACTGGTTTTGTCTATAGCGCTGTCAGCATCCCAAGTTTGGGGGTTATAAAAAGAGGGAGTCAGTTAATCGCTACTTTCTTTTAACTTGTGCCTATTTTATGTAGCATAATCGAGTCTAATTTTTAAAGGAGTTTCGCCATGTTGCGAACAGTGTTATCTGTAAGCTTGGGATTAGCGGTCAGTATGGGCGCATATGCCAGCGATGTAATGACCCCAGAAAAGCTTTGGCAAGTAAAGCGCGTCAGTGCGTTGGGTTTAAATCACGACAAAACCCATGTGATTTATAAGGTGACCACGCCAAGTGTTGAAAACAACGACTTCAATAGCAAAGTCTACCAAGTGCCACTTAAAGGCGGTGAATCTCAGTTATTAGAAGCCTACCAAGGCCTTTTGATTGATCGCAGTATATCCCCTGATGGCAGTAAAAAACTGTTTCATGAAAAAGTGAAACTAGAAAACGTATTAGCATCCGATAGATATAAAGAACTTGGTCAGGCAAATGCGTATGTGTTTGATGACTTAAACTATCGCCACTGGGATACATGGAAAGACGGCAGCTTTAAGCATGTATTTTATCAAGATTTAAAAAGCGAAGAAAAAGTCGACATCATGAAGGGTATGGCGTTCGACAGTCCAACGTCACCATTTGGTGGGGCTGCTGATTATACCTGGGGCCCAAAAGGTGAAAATATTTATTATGTGAGCAAAAAGTTCACAGGCACTGAGTATGTAAAAAGCACCAATACCGATATTTATCGTTATAACCTTGCGAGCAAAAAGACCACTAACATCACACAAAGTAATTTAGGCTATGATAAATATCCCGCGTTCTCGCCAAAGGGTCATTTAGCGTGGTTGCAAATGGATGAGCCAGGCAATGAAGCGGATAAGAACGATATCATTGTTAAAGTTAAAAACCGTGAATTTAACTTAACAGCGCACTGGGATGGCACAGTAAACAGCTTTAAATGGAGCAATGACGGTAAGCATATTTATTTTGTGGCGCCAACTGATGGCACAATTCAGCTATTTCAAGTCTCTGTAAATACGAAAACCAAAGCCAAACCTAAAATAAAACAGCTGACCAATGGCCAGTTTGATGTAAACAGCATTGTTGCGGTGTTAGATAATCAATTAGTGGTTACGCGTAACAGCATGAATGCCGCAAGAGAAATTTACCGACTTGATTTAAAGAGCAAAAAACTGGTTGCATTGACCAAAGAGAACAACGCGTTTTATGCCAACCTTGATTTGCCGAATGTTGAAAAACGCATGGTAAAAACCAAAGACGGCCAAGACATGCTGACGTGGGTTATTTACCCGCCTAATTTCGATAAAAGCAAAAAATACCCAACCTTATTGTATTTACAAGGCGGTCCTCAGTCTGCACTGTCGCAGTTTTACTCTTTTCGTTGGAACTTCCAAGTAATGGCCTCGCAAGGCTATATTGTGGTGGCACCTAACCGCCGTGGTATGCCAGGTCATGGTGTTCAATGGAATAAAGATATAAGCCAAGATTGGGGTGGTAAGGTAATGCAAGATTACCTTGATGCTATTGATGATGTAGCAAAAGAATCCTATGTTGATACATCACGTATTGGTGCAATTGGCGCAAGTTATGGCGGTTACTCTGCATTTTATTTAGCAGGTAATCACGATGGCCGCTTTAAAACCTTTATTGCCCACTGTGGAATTTTTGATTTACGTAGCATGTACGGCACAACTGAAGAGTTATTTTTTGTAAATAACGAATTAGGTGGCGCTTACTGGGAAGAAAATGCCGCAACTAAAAAATCATACGGTCAGTTTAACCCAATAAGCTATGTAGATAAGTGGGATGCCCCGATGTTTGTGATTCACGGTGGTAAAGATTACCGCGTACCGCTAGAGCAAGGCATTGCCGCTTTTCAGGCTGCAAAATTACGTGGTTTGCAGAGCCGCTTTTTATACTTCCCTGAAGAAAACCACTGGGTGCTGACACCGCAAAACGGGATTGTATGGCAACGTGAATTCTTTAAGTGGTTAGATGAGACCCTTTAACTAATCAGTGATAAATAAAGCCAGTACGTGAAAATTTGCGCACTGGCTTTTTTATTTAGTTTTACCCGCTAGGGTAAGCATCAGTCACAGTGAATACAACTAAGGAGTATCCATGTTCGCAGTCATATTTAGGGCAAAACCAGGTATTCAGGATGATGAATATGGTAAAACGGTAACAAAAATGAGAGAGCTTGCATTTGAAAAGTACGGCTGTTTGGATTTTGTTGCTGTGACAGAGGGCGATCAAGAAATTGCAATTTCGTACTGGGAAAGTGAAGAAGCAATCAAAAATTGGAAACGTGATCCAGCGCACGCGCTTGCCCAAGGCGTTGGCCGTTCTAAGTGGTATGAGTCATACAGTGTGCAAGTGGTAGAAATAAAACGTGAGTACACGTTTAACGCATAACGTACGTTTTCTCTCTCCCTTAACTAAATAAAGTGAAAGGAATGTCAGGTCTTTTTTGTAGCTTTTGCTTTAAAAAGACCTAACCATCAACGGCTAAAAGCGTTCTTAATCGACAAGCAGTAATTCGGTTTGTCGACCATTTAAATACCACACGCCGGTTTTATCGAAAATAGCGTCTTCTTCTAGCATAATTCTAATTTCTTTATGCCACGGTTTGATAAACACCGCATTGTTAAGTTCAATTGAATAAGCGGTGTTTAAATGCAGTGGATAATCACCATCCCCCGGCACGCCTTGTTGTGAATCCCACATACCTAATGTAGTGCCAGCTGCGTGGCCATGATAGCCAAGCGGATGGGTATAAATAGTAGGTTTTAAGCCCTGCGCAATGGCTTTTTCGCGAGCGGCTTTTAATACCTGGTTACCTGTTCTCCCTTCGTTAAATTCAGCGGTAAAAATATCTTGTAGTTTATTGCCTTTTTTTAATGCATCGACAAGGTAGTCGGGGGCTTGTGTTTCGTTAGGTTTTAACACATAGGCATGTTGTTGTGTGTCGGTGTTTAAACGCAAATACGTAATACCAAAATCGACATGCAGTAAATCACCTGCTTGAATCACATTATCGGCATAGCCATTGGTAAAGCTGTCTTCGTGATCGAATGATTTACTGTCGGCGCGTTGTATTGCAATACTGGGGTGAAACCATGTTTGTAGTTTAAGGTCTTTTACGCGTTCTCTAAACCACCAGACTAAATCGTCGCTGGTTGTTTTGCCTACCGTAATAACTTTGTTGGAAAAGCCTTCAGCAATAATCGCATGCGCAATCGCGACTATGTGTTTGTACATTTCTACTTCTTGAGGAATACGCTGCTCTAACCAAGCAACAGCCAGCGGCTCAGCTGATATTATTTTATTTTTATAAGCACTTGGTAAGTTGGCCATTAAGGTATTGTAATCACCAAGCACTAAACCATCCGCATGGCCCCAATCGGTAGAGGTATTTAGTGCGATGTTACTTGGCTTGTAGTGTTCAATGATGTCATTAAGTGCTTGCCATTGGTTTGGCTGCGTTTTTTTATCCCAGCCCTTTGTAAATACATTACCTATTTTATAAGGAGCGATAGCGTAGGCATCAACACCGCCTTGCTTATTTCGGGCAAACAGCAAAATAGTAGTGCGCCTTGCCGATAACCACGTTGCAGGCAGCATGGTTTTTAGTATCGGGTCTTCGTTGTATTCACGGCTAATAAGCAGCCACATATCAATGTTGTGTTGCTTCATTAGGCTGGGCATTAACGTGTTAACCCTGAGCTCGGTAATGTTATCGATAAACGCAGCACGTTCTTTCATTGATAAAATAGTCGGCACGTCATTCCCCTTAGCTAAAGGGCTTAATACAAGTGTGGCCAGCAAGATTACGCAAAGCATGAGTTGTTTAGTAAGGTGCATAATTGTTTTAATTTTAGGCTAGTTAATTTATAACATGCCTGAATGACTGCGATAAACAAACAATTTGAGATAAATCACGGGCAAGTGAGATAAGGGGAGTGTTTCTTTTATATACCCAAACCACCTCAAGATGCAGAATTCAGCGTTTCACAGGGGCTTAATATCAAGGCGTTACTTTGCAAGAATGGCAGTCCCTTTTAAGAAGTAACAACGATGAGAGTAAGTCTCTGTGGAATGCCCAAAGGGTTGGTTTAAAAGCGATTTATACTGCGTTATTGATTTTAACAATAGAACCACTATTACTTGCAATCAATGCCTTGCCTAAATCGCTTTTAATTCCAACTGAAACTCGCATCTTGAGGTAGTTTGGGTATATCTTTATCTTCTTGAGTTCTATAAAGCAAATCTAAAAGCAATGAACATCAAAATGAGTGCTCATTGACAGTGCCGCTTATTGCGCCGCAACGAGTGCGCGGGCTCTAATATCAGCGGCAAAAGTTAAGCCTTTTTTAAAGCTTGCCTCAGCAGCATTGATTTCACTTGGTTCACCATTAGCAGCTAATACAGCATGGCTAAGTGCATTATATAAGTGAGTGATTTGCGCTTGATACGCCGATTCAATAGCCTGTTCAACAGTCGTCATTATTATTCCTTATAATTAGTTGTGATATCATTTTAAGGTACAACAATAAATCATGCACGAAAAAATTTTATTAAAACCTGCTCAATTGAAGTTATCCATTGTTTTCATCAAATTAAATGGCTTATTTAATTTTTCTAAACCAGAAAATTGTTCACGTATATCTTCAGGGAAAATAAAGTAATCAGCCTTAGTCCGTTCGTAAGCTAAAGGTATAGCCATAATTAATTGATTATATTTATCCAGCATGGTTTTATCACTATCTGCTAATGCCTGTAATTTAGCTGAAAATAAAGAGTATCGTTCTAATTCATTACGAGTGCATAAATCTTGAGTTTTAGCATAATGATAAGAAAGAGCGCTACTTATTATATTCCAATCATTCGAAATATGCTTAACATCATCTGGTGTGATGGTTGCTTTAGTTTGTTGGCATTTTTCAAGCTTAGTGTCATATGCTTTTATTGAATTATGATATTCAATAGTTAAGTAATTTGTCAGAGTTTGTTCTGATGTTTCTGCATAAGAGAAAATAGAAGTAAATACAGCAAAAAATAAAATAATATAGTTATTCATTTTGCAGCCTCACAACCGTTATATACAGCCTTCCAAAATAGCCTTTCTTTTGATGTTTTTGCTTTAATTGCTTGTAGGCCAGATATTGTTTCTATAGTTTTTCTTGCAATGCTAGGCGAACTTTTCAGTGCATTAGCAAAAGAGTCAAAATCAGTTTGAGTGAGATTATAGTGACTTTTTATTAGACCGTTGCCAGCAAAAATATTAGCAAAAGTGCCGACCGTAATCGTTGCACTGAGCCACTGATTAATTTCTTTTATCCGTCTTATTTCCTTTATAGCTAACTTACCACGCTCGGAAAACTCTAAATCATTTATGTCAGGGCATTTCATAATTTACTCCTTGTTATTTAATTCCATGAATATGAAGCCTAGCAAAAGCAATCTAAATGTTGTACCTGAAAATTGTAACCAAGAAGTAGAACTCTTAAATTTCTATTTTTATTCAACAGGGTATACACTGTCTTGGTATATGGTTTATAAGGATATTACATTGTCGCAGCCTCTTCCTATTCCAGCCCAACGTTGGCTATCACTTTTATTGTGTGCAATTACCGCGGCTGCGATTACAGTATTCTTAAGTAACGTGAGCTTTGTAAAACAGGCCTATGCAAGCTGGGGCAGTATTTTATTCGCAAGCCCCGTGCTGCATTATAGTTTTGCTTTTCTGGCAGGCATTGGCATCAAGCTAATGCTGGATAAGTTTTATATCTCCCACGCCAAACGCAGTATTGGGTTTAGTTGGCGATATCCACCGGTGACGATAAGTGTGTTGTTTGGCTTACTTTCCATTGTGGGTTATGTGTACGTCACGTATTCAAATGAAATAGTAGAGCAGCTGACTGCTTATACCTTTGTAAGTTTTAAGTTTCTGTCACTGAGTTTTTTAGCTATTGCAGCGACTATTATTTATCAAACAAAGTTGTATGCGGAAAAGCCAGTGTCTTCAGCTGTACTGTGCGCGATATCAGCATTTTATATATTTTCAGCCATAAACTTAGTTGAGATAGCACATGCATTTTGGGTATTTTTTGTATTGCTGCTTCCTATTTAGCTATGTCGGTATTTTTGTTATGTGACCAGTTAAGAGCATCCAACAAAGAATTGATAGCCGAATCAAAACAAAAAGAAGAGTTTAAGCTTGAGAGTTTAGACTATTTGCAGCAATGGTTTAAAGACGACTCCATTATTAAACAAACAGAGAAATTAGAGCCTGATTTGCAGGTTTACGCAAAGCGCATTACAGAGAGACTGCGCAATGGTGGTGATAAATATGAAGAATATATGGCGCAGCATATTGCCCTGTGTGGTCCATTTGGATGTGGTAAAAGTAGCATTGTCGCTGCAATAGCAAATGAGCTTAAAAAATCTAAAAAGGTTGAAGCTGAATTGTCAGATGAAGAAAAGCTAAAGGTAGAACGACAAAACAAGATTAATTGGATACACAGCGACATATCAACATGGGGCGCAGCAAGTGGCAGTGTGGCTCATGTTGTACTTAGCCATATTATCGATGATATCAGCCAGCACTTAGATATGTGCGCCTTTCGTGCGCTACCTAAACATTATACTGAAGCCCTAAAATCAGGCGGCAGCTTTTTTCAATTTGCATCCACACTATTGGCAGGCCCCGTTGATATCGAGCAAAGCTTTCAAAAGCTTAATGATGTTCTTGAAGCAACCAACCACAAATTACTGATCACCTTACAAGATGTCGATCGCGGCACAGGCGATGAAAATGAAAAACGCCTAAATGATATCGCAGCGCTTTTAGATAGATTGAAAGATAGAAAACTAACTCATATTAACTTTATCGTCGCAATGGGCAATGAGAATGATATTGCTGCAGAAGTGATATCAAAAGCAACGGATTTTTGAGAGGATATTCATAAGCAAAATGTTGTAGCGGTATTACGAAAGTTCACTGAATTAAGCATTAATCATGCGATAGAGGAAGGCTACTTTGTTATTTATGAGAGGGAAATTTTAACCGCTGATAAATTAATGCGCATTTTGCGTGGGGGACGTGATTGGCACTTTTTAGAGCAAAAATTAATTGAAGTGGAAAACCAAATCTATTCAATTCGACAACTTAAAAAGATTCTTCGCAGAGTTAATCAGATTTGGCAAAAAGATAGGTTAATGGGAGAAATTAATTTTATTATCTTATTGATGGTTATTACTTTACGAGAAGTTAATCTCAAATCATTTGAGTTATACACAAAGTTAGAACCTTACAATATTAAAGCTCTGAGATCACATCATGAGTATGATCTAAAGCCATTTATTTTAGAGTGTTCAAGTGTAGGAAAAGAAGATGACAATCTAACTCGTTTTTTTATCGAAATGCTTGATATAACAGCTGATAGAGTTCTTAATCCAGCGAAAAATCATGTACTAGATAACCCAGATGCTAAGTGGCAGCAAGATGGAAGTTTCAAAAATCAGGGTGTTGGATTTAATAATGGTTACACGGATTATTTAGTAAGAGTTTTAGCTGAGCGCATACCGCAAGAGCAGGTATCAGATCAAAATGCCATTGCAAATGTAATTGAACTTTATGAATTAAAGCTAAATGATACAAAAGGCATACTTTTATTTATAAACCGTTATCTTGGCTTTAGCGATAAAGAAGTTATAAATTTTGAAAGGTTCTTTGGTGTAGTCGATGATAAGTTTAGCGCTATAGAAAGTATTGGTAAAAGTATTATGAAACGGCCTCCTTTGGCTGATTATGAAGTTAATTATGATGTAGAAGAGGTACTTAAAGGATTGCTGGCAGAAAGTTTAACAATACATAATTTACAATATTTATTTAGTAGCCTTTTGGATAAAGGGTTATTAGGTGCTAATAATGAAAGCTCGAAGCGAGTAGATTTTTTATATGACTTTTTAACTTTTCTAGGAGTTACTTCAGGGAAACATACGTCTTTAGCCCTAGTTCAATACAGGAAGCAGTTAGGTTTTTGGCTAACCCTTCTAACAAGTCGGCCTATTGTTTGTTTTATTTATTGTTGTTATCACATAGGGTGTCAATGTATGACGAGCTTACAAATGATGAAATTCTATAAAAGTTAAATAAAATTAAATTTGGAAGTCAAACATTGGATAAAATTTTAATCAGGCCATTAGATAAACTGCCAACTATTGATACTAGCAACCTGACAGAGTTTAAGAATGTAAGCCATTTAAACCTAGAAACCAAACAGCTCTCCGGGAGAGATTTTTAGCCGGTTGATATGGGGGATTTATGAGGATACAAACTACTTGCCCGCAGTGTATAAGTGAAGCTGGCATTCATACCGCTTTTATAATGCAGCCACAGCAGTTAATTGATGATGGTATTCATAAAGTTGTTTGCGATAAAGGACATAAGTATACAGTTGAATTAAGAGCTCAAAAGTTTGAAATGCTTTTTGATATAGCTGTTAATGCAATTGGTGATGGATATATGAGAGAAGCCGTTGCTTCATTTGCAGCATCACTCGAGCGCTTCTATGAATTCTTTATTAAATATCATATTCATTCATTAGGAATTGATGAAAGTATTTTACTCAATACATGGAAGGAAGTTTCTAATCAATCAGAAAGACAACTAGGTGCTTTCACTTTTTTATTTTTAGCAAAATATAATGAGAAGGCCCAAACACTTGATAGTAATGCTGTTGGTTTTAGAAACAGGGTGATTCATAAAGGGTATATACCTTCAGAAGCTGAAGCTATAGATTTTGGTAATAAAGTTTATAGTGTCATTAAAGGTATAGCTCAAAAATTGGAATTAAGTGAAGGGAAAAGGTTAGATAGTTACTATAGCTCTACTCTTCCTTGTTCAAGCGGAACTAAGTTTTTATTGACGCAACAATCAAACGCAATTTCGATGGGTCATAAAATAAATGGAACCAGCTTTAGAGATTATAAAAGCATTTTGAAACAATTTAGAATAGATGATGTTCGATGAACCTTTACAGAAATTCGAAGCTGTGTCTGTTACTTCCTCTGTGTAGCGCGCAGCGCCTCGGTGTGCTCTGTGGTGAAATTGGTTTTTTCAAATAGAATGCAGGCAGATTTCGTGGCTCAAGCCATCTCCTAAGAGGATTTGTACTTACGCTTTTATGTCTTGTAGGTCAGGCTTTAGCCTGAAAAGTGTGACGGGATAAATCCCGACCTACAAAAGAATACGTTAAACCTTTCTGCAGCACTAAGCTCTAGAACGCTGGGTTTCGCTTCGCTCTACCCAGCCTACCTTACAGATGATAGCTTTTACTCTTCTATCGCGCTCACAATGAAATAGGGGTTTAGGTATTCATCTTTTGTATTGTAAAGAAGCGGGCTGCCGTCAAGTTTAGTGACTTTTGCGCCAGCTATTTCGGCGATTGCGTGGCCTGCACCTGTGTCCCATTCGCAGGTTGGGCCTAGGCGTGGGTATATATCAGCGCTGCCTTCGGCAACTAAGCACAATTTTAGTGAACTGCCTTTTGATACCATTTCAACGTCGTCAAAGCGTTTTACAAACTCAGCTAAATCAGGAGAAGGGTGAGAGCGGCTACCAACTACGCGAATTAACCCTTTGTTAGGTTTAGTCGTCACTTTAAGCTCTATGCGTTCATCGCCTTTATCTTTAAATGCACCGATGGCCTCTGCGGCGAGGTAAGAAACGCCAAGAGCAGGGGCATCAACCACGGCTAGCGTGGGTTTACCGTTTTCGATTAGTGCGATGTTTACTGTGAACTCACCGTTCTTTTTAATAAACTCTTTAGTGCCGTCTATTGGGTCAACTAACCAGTAGCGAGTCCAAGTTTGGCGGACATCCCAGCTGATATCAGCACTTTCTTCACTAAGTACTGGCACGTCAGGGGTTAAATGTTTCAAACCATTGGCAATCACTTTATGAGCTGCTAGATCGGCGTCGGTTACTGGGCTTTCATCCGCCTTGTACTCAACATTAAAGTCTTTTTCGTAAATCCCCATAATGGCATTACCGGCTTGGCGGGCGAGGATCAATACTTCTTCTAGCAGTTCCGTTTGGTTCATGACTTAACCTTTAATAATTTGCTGTTGTTTTAGATACGCTATCAGCTCTTGCACCGATCGGTCTAGGGTGTTTTTACTGGTATCTAATATTATTTCAGGTGAATGAGGTATTTGGTAGTCTGAATCAATCCCCGTGAAGTGCTTAATTTCACCCGCGCGGGCTTTTTTATACAAGCCTTTAGGGTCGCGACTTTCACAGACATCCAATGGTGTATCTAAAAACACCTCAATAAACTCACCATTACCCACTAATTCCCTGACCATGTCGCGCTCGGCGCGAAACGGTGAAATAAAGGCAGTGAGTACCAATAGGCCAGCATCCACCATGAGTTTGGCAGTTTCGCCCACGCGGCGGATATTTTCAATGCGGTCTTCGTCGCTAAAGCCTAAGTCTTTACATAAGCCATGGCGTACGTTGTCGCCATCAAGTAAGTAGGTGTGAATACCTTGCTGATTAAGTGCGCTTTCAAGGGCGTTTGCAACGGTGCTTTTACCTGAGCCAGAAAAACCAGTAAACCATAAAATAGCGGGCTTGTGGCTTTTATGTTCACTGCGCTGTGCTTTAGTAATGGCATAATTGTGCCAAACAATATTCTCATCCATTTTAATACTCTCTTATTGAATCTTGAGTAACGCTGGTTAAAACGGGAATACCAGCGGAATTAGGGTTAACACCGTTATTGAATAAATAACAGAAAGCGGTAAACCCATTAATACGTAATCTTTTAAGCGGTAATTACCCGCGCTATAAACCATTAGGTTAGTTTGATAACCAAACGGTGATATAAAGCTGGCCGAGGCACCAAATGCAACCGCCATAATAAATGGTAACGGGTCTACATTAAAACCAATCGCTAAAGCGTAAGCCACTGGAAATGATAAAGCTGCGGCTGCATTGTTTGTAATGAGCTCAGTGAATAACACAGTCATAATAAATATGGCAATAAACGCGCCGTAAGGACCAAAATCACCGAGGACATAAAACATTGCGTCAGATATTTGCCCTGCTAGGCCTGTGCCTATCATAAGCTTGGCAAGGCCAATGGCACTGCCCACTACTGCTAGTAACTCGATAGGGAAACGGCGCTTTACTTCATTAAGTTTAATAGTGCCTGTGAGCATTAAGCCGATTAGCAAGACCAGTAGGCCTTTAACAAGTGGCACGATACCAAAAATGCTTAATCCTAATACGGTGGCAAAACTTGCGAGCACTAAATTTGATTGTTTAGAGGCAAGGTGAGTTTGTAAATCAAGCCCTGAGATATACACAAACTCACGCTTTAAATTAGGCAAGGTATAAAAATCCTTACCTGGAGCAAGAATTAATGAATCGCCGGCTTGTAGCTGCACTTTACCAAGGCCACCTTGAAGGCGGTCATGACCGCGGCGAATAGCAATAACGGCAGCATGAAACTGCTCGCGAAAACGAATTTCTTTGACTGTTTTGCCAATAAACTTAGATGATTGACTTACGACCACTTCAACGAGGTGCTCTACGTCTTTTTCGTGCTTATCATGCACGACTTTTAAGCCATCAAAGCGGGTCAGTAGTGGCACTGATTTAATGTCGCCGACAAACAGTAACACATCGCCAGATTTTATTACTTGCTGCGGGGTTACTGCGCATATACGTCTGTCGCCTCGTAATATTTCGGCTAGGAATAAGTCTTTAAGGTCGCGCAGGCCGTTTTCTTCTACGCTTTTACCAATTAATTTTGAACCAGGTTCTACTTTACCTTCAAGGTAAAATGGCACGACTTCTTGGTCGTTCTTACCGTTGTCGGGTAAGTATTTTAGCATTACTAAAATAGTGATAAGGCCAACACTCAGTGCGCCTAACCCGACTAAAGTAAAGTCGAAAAAGCCCAGCGGTGCCATGCCAGCGTCAACGGCAAAACCATTGACGATTAAATTTGTTGAAGTACCAATTAAAGTGATCGTGCCACCTAAAATAGCGGTGTACGATAATGGTAATAACAGTTTTGACGGGGAATGAGTTGGACTGTCTTTAATTGCGGTAATTAAAGATGCCACTACGGCGGTGTTGTTAGTAAAGGATGATAAAAAGGCTGTTGAAAGGCCAAGCTTGGTCACTGAGCTGGATAAGCTACCCTTCGAAAGTGACTGGGCTAATTTTTGCACTAGCGTGGTTTTTTCAACCGCGATAGACACTAAAACTAATAAAACCAAAGTAATAAGGGAGGGGTTGGCGTAATTTACCAACATGTCTTCAAGCTCAATCAGGCCCGCTAAATAGGCGGTACCAATGGCACCGACAAAAAGCCATGCTGGCTTTAGTCGAGTGCCAAAAAGGCAGCCGACTAAAGTAAGCATAATGCCTGTTAATACTAGCTGTTGATACATGCTTTAAATGTCCTTAACAGGCAAAGTTAGTTATTTAAGCTTAGAAATGTCAAGCGCTTGCCAATGTGGGAAGTGCTTGCGTACTAAAGCGTTAAATTCAACTTCAAAATCACTAAAGTCACCGCTTTGCTCTTGGCTGGCAAGTGCTTGCTCTACCATGCCCGCTGCAACGGTTAAGTTAGATAAACGGTCGATTAAGATAAACGAGCCAGTTTCGTGATTGTTGTGATATTCATCAGCTAAAATTGTTTCTGTCAGCTCAAGCGTTACAATGGCGATTTCATTAAGTTGTAGGCTGTCTGCGCTGCCGTGTTCAAGGGTGTTCACATCAATAGTGTGATCAATCTTCTTAACGATAGCAGAGGTGTTTTTACTGCCTAACTTAAAGTTATAGCTTTTACCTAGTACGAGCGGTGCTTCATGCATCCACACTAACTTTGCTTGTACTTGGTTCGTCACAGCAACAGTAGAATCAGCAGGAACAATTACATCACCACGGCTAATATCAATTTCACTATTAAGCGTAATCGTGATTGCTTGGCCAGCATGTGCTGTGTCTAGGTTACCGTCAAACGTGACAAGTTCTTTAATGCTTGATATTTTACCCGATGGTAATACTTTTACTGCATCGCCAACAGATAACCTACCCGATGTTAATGTACCTTGGAAACCACGGAAGTTTAAGTTAGGGCGCACAACATATTGCACCGGGAAGCGCGCTTCAAAGCCTGTGTCGGTTTCGGCAGCTGGTGAGTCTTCAAGTAACTCAAGTAACGGCTTGTCAGTATAATACGGTGTATGTGCAGAGCGAGTAACCACGTTATCGCCTTTAAGCGCCGACATAGGTACAAACTTAATATCAGAGACGTTAAGTTGCTCAGCAAATTTTAGGTAATCCGCTTTAATGCGCTCATAGACGGTTTCGTCAAAATCAACGATATCCATTTTGTTTATCGCCACAACAAACTGTTTAATACCCAGTGAATCACAAATAAAGCTATGGCGCTTAGTTTGAACTTGCACGCCGTAGCGGGCATCAACAAGAATAATGGCTACATCACTGGTTGATGCACCGGTTACCATGTTGCGGGTGTATTGCTCGTGCCCTGGGGTGTCAGCAATAATAAACTTACGTTTAGCGGTTGAGAAATAACGATACGCTACGTCAATGGTAATGCCTTGCTCACGCTCGGCTTGCAGGCCATCAACCAGTAGGGCTAAATCAAGTTCTTCGCCGGCGTTACCGACTTTTTCGTTATCTTTATGAAGGGCTGCTAGCTGATCTTCATAAATTTGGTGACTGTCGTGTAATAGGCGGCCAATCAGGGTTGATTTACCGTCATCTACGCTGCCACAGGTCAACATACGTAATAGGCTTTTATCTTGTTGGCGAGCAAGGTAGGCGTCGATGCCAATTTCTCTTACTTCGTTAATGGTGTCGTTAGTGTTAGTAGACATTAGAAATAGCCCTCACGTTTTTTCTTCTCCATTGAACCTGCTGAATCATGATCAATGACGCGACCTTCGCGCTCTGATGAAGTCGATAACAGCATTTCTTCGATAATTTCAGTTAATGTGCTTGCCGTTGACTCTACTGCACCCGTAAGTGGGTAACAGCCAAGAGTACGAAAACGCACTGACTTCATTTGCGGTACTTCGCCTTCATTAAGTGGCATACGTTCGTCATCAACCATAATCAAGGTACCATCACGCTCTACAACCGGGCGTTCTTTAGCTAGGTATAGCGGCACCATATCGATGTTTTCTTGGTAAATGTATTGCCAAATATCCAGCTCAGTCCAGTTAGACAGTGGGAATACACGAATGCTTTCACCTGGGTTAACTTGGCTGTTGTAAGTATTCCACAATTCAGGACGCTGATTTTTTGGATCCCAGCGATGGTGTTTGTCACGGAACGAGTACACACGCTCTTTTGCTCGTGATTTTTCTTCATCGCGGCGTGCGCCACCAAAGGCTGCGTCAAAACCGTACTTATCAAGTGCTTGTTTTAAACCTTGGGTTTTCATGATGTCCGTGTGTTTACCAGAACCATGGGTAAATGGACCCACACCCATTGCTAAGCCTTCAGGGTTTTTATGAACGATTAGGTCAAAGCCGTACTCTTTTGACAAGCGGTCACGAAACTCAATCATTTCTTTAAACTTCCAGTCGGTATCAACGTGGAGCAGTGGAAATGGAATTTTACCTGGGTAAAAAGCCTTACGCGCTAAGTGTAAAAGCACCGATGAATCTTTACCGATAGAGTAAAGCATAACTGGGTTCTCAAACTCAGCGGCGACTTCGCGCATGATTTTGATACTTTCAGCTTCTAGTTGCTGAAGGTGAGTTAAAGCCATTGTTAGTCGTCCTACTAAAATGATTAAAGTTAAAAATTAAAAGTGATAAAAATTTGTTCTTATGCCACGTCGGTTAGTGGCTGCGCAAAGCAACTGGTTTGTGCTTTTTCGCCAAACCAATGAAGTTGCTCATGCAAAGAGGCTACCTCACCAATAATCAGTAATGCAGGTGAAATAATGCTATGACTTTCAATTAAGTCGGCTAATTCCCCTAGTTTTCCTGTTACAACGCGTTGGTTTTTACGTGTTCCGTTTTCAATAATTGCGACAGGAGTATCTGCACCACGGCCATGTTTAAGTAGTTGCGCTTGAATATGTGGTGATTTAATTACACCCATGTAAATTGCTAAAGTTTGATTTGGTTTAGCCAGTGATTGCCAATCTAACTCTTGGCCGTCTTTTTTACAGTGGCCGGTAACAAACTGAATAGCCTGTGCATGGTCACGATGCGTTAGCGGAATACCTGCATAGGCACTACAGCCTGCGGCAGCGGTAATGCCCGGCACTATCTGGTAACTTACGTTATTCGCTGCCAGTACTTGTACTTCTTCACCACCACGGCCATAAATAAACGGGTCGCCGCCTTTGATACGGCATACTTTTTTACCTTGTTTGGCAAAGTCGACCAGCATTTGGTTAGTATCTTCTTGCGCTACACTATGATCGCCTAAACGCTTACCAACACACACTAAATCGGCGTCTCGACGAACCAGTTCCATAATTTCATCTGAGACGAGGTAGTCATATACCACTACATCAGCTTGTTGCATTAATTGCAGTGCTTTTAAGGTTAATAATTCTGGGTCGCCTGGGCCTGCACCGATCACATACACTTCGCCTTCAGGCTCTGGCTTGGCATCAAGAAGTTGCTCTAATTGCGCCATAGCTGATTGTGTATCACCACTTTGAACTTTGCTGACCACAGAGGAATCAAACACGCCTTCCCAAAATTGACGGCGATCGGCAAAATGTTTAAAGCGCTGCTTAACTTTGTCTCTAAAGCTTCCCACTAACGTTGCAAGCGGGCCAATATGCTGTGGGATCAGTGTTTCGAGTTTTTCGCGCAGTCGCCTTGCTAAAACAGGCGCTGTGCCAGCGCTTGAAATCGCAATAGTAATGGGATCACGGTCAACAATAGAAGGAAAGATAAACGTGCATTTAGGTTGATCATCTACCACATTTACAAATACATTTTTTGCATTGGCAAGTTCAAATACGGTGTTGTTGACGGCGTCATTATCTGTGGCTGCAATAACCAGCATTTTGCCTTCAAGGTGTGATTCCTCGAAGTAGGCGTCAATAAGCGTTACTTCATTATTTTGTGCATGTTCTTTTAACTCATCACAAAACCAAGGTGCAACTAAGGTAACACTGGCGCGTGCTTTTAAAAATGCACGGCATTTGCGTAATGCAACTTCTCCACCACCCACAACCAGTACAGGTTTATTATCTAGCTTGGTGAAGATAGGTAAATATTGCATTGTAGTAACACCTCTTAACAACTGTCGTAGCATATATGCTTAATAGAAACGCAGAGTATAGCGCGCACAGCGAAGTAAAAAATAATTAAAACCCAGTTCATATAACCAAAAGTTATATAGGGTGTGTTAATTTGGCCTAAGGCTTAGTTAACAAGGGATTGCGGCTACTTTCAAGTAGATTAATCTGCTTATTGTGATTAGTTATGAGATATAGCTAGATTATGATAATTTGCTAATATAGAACACTAATTATGATACGAGTAGGGTGGTTAATTCATGAATGAAAAACATAAAAATGCAGTGCGCACTGTCGCCGTTATGGATTTAACAACGCTTAATGAAACCGATACAACTGACACGATCGAGCAATTAGTGGCAAGCATCCAGCCTTTATTGGGGACGCCAGCGGCAGTGTGCGTGTATAGCGAGTTTGTTGACGATGCAAAAGTGTTTCTGGCACAACGTGAGTTAAACCACATTAAAGTGGCCACGGTAACCAACTTTCCAGCTGGTGATGCTGCATTAAGTGATGTGATTAACGAAACCTTAGTTGCTATTGAGCGTGGCGCTGATGAAATTGACTTGGTGCTGCCCTATAAAGCGTTAGCAGCGGGTGATGATGCGAAAGCGCTTGAGTATGTAACAGCTAGCAAAGCGGTATGCCCTGAGCATGTTCAATTAAAAGTTATCATTGAATCAGGTGAGCTTAAAACTCCAACGTTAATTAAGTTAGCAACAGAAATTGCGATTGCCGGCGGGGCTGACTTTGTAAAAACCAGCACTGGTAAAGTGACTATTAACGCGACACTTGATGCAACAAAAATAATGCTAGAGGCAATTAAAGCCTCAAATAAAGTGGTTGGGTTTAAGGCCGCTGGCGGCGTTAAAACGGTGAGTGAGGCCAGTGATTATTTACACTTAGCGAGTGATATTATGGGGGCTGATTACTTAAACCCGCAAACATTCAGATTCGGCGCTTCGAGTTTATTAAGCCAAGTGTATAACGTACTAAATGAAGCGTGACAGTGAACGCGAAAAAGTAGCCCTTGAGCATGGGGCTGCTAAGTTATTTTTACGCTGTTACGAACAGCAAACCGGTATTCATATGCGCCACATTTGGCATAATGAACCGAATAGACCTGATGTAAGTTGCTATCAAGCAAATGAGCAGCTCGATATAGAAGTAGCGCATTTATACGCCAGCGAAACCGAAGCAATGGCCGTGTTAGGCCGGCCATTGTCGATACAAATGCAATGTGACTTAGCTGATATGGCACAACAGCCCAGTGAACACCGACTGCAATCAGCACTAGGACGATTGCTCAAACAAAAAGCCACTAAGCGCTATTACTCAAAACGCACCTGGTTGCTAATTCGTAACGCCAGCCCCATCTGGAATAGAAGTGACTTTGAAGCAACAATCAAAAAAATAGCTTTTCCAAAAAACCATCAATTTGAACAAATATGGTTACTGTGTGATTTTTACCGCGGTGAGTTATTACGAGTAGATTAAAAGCGGCTAGGGGATAGCCGCTTTTTTTATTTAAATTTAGTCAATTTGAAATATGCTACCTAAGCTTTCAAGTCCTGATTTTTGCGTTTTAGCAATGCACTTTGAATCATCAAGGTGCTTTTTAGTGGCTTCATCGGCAAGCCCTGTCACTGCTAATTGCTTTTCTTGTTGATATTCACGCAAGGCAATAACTGTTTGACGGTCGTATACAACATCTTGCGTTTCAAACTCTTCATAATGTGGCTGATTTCTCAAATAACCTAAACAAACAAGATTCATGCGAGACATCGCTAAATCCATTTTTTCATAATGTGGCATTCTATGATTCGGTACATCAACAACCACCGCAGCTGGTGCTTTTTTGCTGATTGCTTTTGGCGGTGGTGGTGCGGTATAACCTGCTGCAAGCGTGTTATTTTGGTTATAGCGATAGTAGGTATCTGGGACTTTAGTTTCTAAAAACTCCACCGCTTTGATTATTACTTCTCGCAGCGCTTTTTCTTTCGGTGTGTCTGACCAACCACTAAGGCTGCCACCAACTAGTGCGCCACCAAAATTAGTTGCTGCGCTGGTAAAATCGAAATCTTTACTGCCACCTTCAACGCTGGTTGCAGCAAGAATACGTGAAGTGCGCGTATCAATTAAACGTAGATCAATGGCCATATGCGATCCAGAAAAACCAGCTGAAACAGAACTAAACACATCACCAATAAAACCGCCTGATCCCACTCGTGCACCCGAGTTGTCATCATCGAACTCGGTAACCGCTGCAACGACTACAATTTCAGCGCCTTCAATCTGCCCATAAGCTGCACCGGATTGTGCGCTCACTCTGCCAGAGACTGCTAAATCTTGCTCTGAAAGTACAGCATCTAATGCTTGGCGCTCCAATACAATAAAACGGTTAGTACTGACAAGTGCGGTGGTAAGTTGATCTGCCATTCCTTCACCTAACTCTTTACGCCACCATCGTGAGTCATTTGATTTATCAGTAAAGCGTGCAACAGCGATTCGAGCTTTTGGACCATTGTATTGCTGCTTTGATACCTCGTTTATATCTGGTGAGTTTTGCTCTGAGGTTACTTTAGTTGAGGTGCTTTGGCAGCCTGCTAGCCCAGTTATTAATAAAGAACTCAACAGTATCGTTTTTGTGGTTTTTAGCATGCTATTTTCCTTAATATAGTGCGTAGAAGTGTGCACGTTTTAATTAAGGTTAATTTAGTTAAATCAGCTAGTTAAAAATAGTACATAAGCGAACGATTTAATCACATAGGCGAAATTTTTGCTAATTTTTTATTGTTATCGCGAAACTGCTTTGGTGTTAGCTGGTGTTTAGTTTTAAAGCATCGTGCGAAATAGCTTTGCGAACTAAAACCGACTTTATCTGCAATTAATCCAACGGCAAGATCTGTTTCTAAAAGCAGTTTTTCAGCCTGAACCAAACGAATATTGCGGATGTAATCTGTGGGGGTTAAATTAAAAATAGCTTTCATCTTTAACTGTAAGGCACGCGAGCTAATGTGCATATGTTCAGCCAGCTGCTCAACCGTAAAGCTTTCTTGCTGGTAATGTTTATGAACAATGTTTTTTAATCGTTCAGTAAACGAATAGTCTTTGTTTTGTATAAACGATGAATCACTCGTTCCAGCGACTTCATGGCTCGACAGTTGTAACGACAAATGACGATTTAGCACTTCTCTAATATTTAATAACCCTTGTACTCTACCCAGGAGTAGTTTTGGTTCAAAGGGTTTACTGAGAAAATCATCCGCGAGTAAATCAAGGCCCTTTAATCGGCTTTGAGTGTCTGCTTTGGCTGAAAGCAACAATACAGGTATATGGCTTGTTGCTATATTGGTTCTAAGCGTATTGAGCAATTCATAGCCATCCATGATAGGCATCATCACATCGCTAATGACTAAATCGGGCATCTCGCTTTTACACATCAGTACACCTTGCTCGCCGTTTTGTGCGCTTATACAGATGTAATTGGGTGAAAACAGTGACACCAGTAGTTGCCGCATATCTTCATTATCTTCAACGATGAGGATCTTTTTATGTTGTGATGAGTTAATAACACCTGCCTGTTCTTCCGTAGGCAGTGAAATGGGTGACATGGCTTGTACCAATGGTAAACACACCCTAAAACAACTTCCTTTTCCTTTTTCGCTCTCTAGCGATACAGAACCATTGTATTGCTGGGTGAGTTGTTTAACGAGCGCTAAGCCAATACCACAACCATTATTATCTGAATTAACGCGGTTAAAGCGTTCAAAAATTGCCTCTTGTTGATGTTTTTCAATGCCTATACCTGTGTCTTGTACGCTAATTTGTGCCATTTTATCATTTTCAGACAACGTAATCGTCACGCTACCGTGAGAAGGTGTGTACTTGAGTGCGTTACTAAGTAAATTGCTAATAATAGATAAGGTATGCTGTGGTTCTACATTAATGTATAAATCATTAGGTGTTTGTTTTTTTATAGAAAAGGAAATCTGCTTTTTAACAAAGAGCATATTGAAGTCTTCAACCAGCTGCTCAAAGATGGTTGAGATTGAGTAGGGTGAAACTGTGTTTAACGCTGCACTTGGACGCTGACTAAGCTGCAATAATTGATTTATTAACGTAAGTAAGTACTGGCTATTGCGTTTAATAGTCGATAAATGAACTTGGGCGGCAGCTTCTTTAAAATGTGCTTGCAAATACTCTAACGGGGCAATAATTAAACTCAACGGAGTTTTTAATTCGTGGCTTATGTTGTCTAAAAATTCACTTTTTAATTTATTTAGCTCTTGTGCCTGCTTGTTTTTTTGTTCAGCAATTTTAGCCCGATACATTGAGTAAGTGATTAACCAGATAATTAAAATGCTCAAGCTTATATAAATAATATAAGCAAATGTTGTTTGCCACCATGGAGGCACAATAGTGAGGTTGATTAACTCGCTTGGTTTACTCCATTTTCCATGCTGGTCTTTTACTTTTAATTGCAATTGGTAACTGCCAGCAGGGAGTTGGGAATAGTTGATGTATCGCTGCTTTGCGTCGGCAAATAAAAACTGCTTGTCTAATCCCACAAGTTTATACGCGTATTGATAAAGAGCGGGGGAGGAATTACTGTTTAGCGCTGAAAATGTGAAGCCTATTACACCAACAGCCTTATCAAAAGTAAGGTTGCTGGCATAGCTAATTAGTTTAGTTTTATCTTCGCTAGCATAGCTTTTTATGTGTGAGGCTTGGTTATTAATGAGTAGCTCTGTCAGGACTGGCTCAGGCGTTGCTTTGGTGTGTGCTAACTCGTGAGGATAAAATTGATTAAAGCCGTTAATTCCGCCAAAGAGTAGCTCGCCATCATCGCTTTGGTATGCAGCACCAAGAATAAAAGAGTTATGCTGAATACCGTCTCTTGGTAAATAGTGTTGCATTTGTTCTGTTTTAGGGTCGTATCGCGTTAATCCTTGATTACTTGATAACCACAGGCGTTTTTGCTTGTCCTGTTTAACAGCGAAAATATTATCGTTGAGCAAGCCATTTTGCTCCGAGATGCTGCTTGACACGCCCGTCTTCTTATTAAGGCGGTTTAGCCCTCCCATGGTGCCTACCCAAAGTGTTTGTTCATTCTCAAGGTGCATAGACGTGACCATGTTATGACTCAGGCTCGTAGCATTATTACTATTGGCTTTATAATGAGTAAATTGCTCATTTGTTAATTGCAATTTATTTAAGCCAACGCGGGTGCCTGCCCATATTGCGTTGGCATACTTGTCATACAGCAGGGTAAAAATCGTATTGTTGGATAAGCTATTGGCCGATTTGTCATGCTGAAAATGTTTAACGGCTAGGGTATCTGGGTTAAAGCGGGTAAGCCCTTGGTTGCCACCTAGCCACAAATTACCCTCAGCATCACCCGTAATAGCGTAAATGTTATTGCTACTTAATTGATGGCTTTGTTTGGTAAATGCTGCAAAAGAGTCAGTTTGTGGGTCATATCGCAGTAATCCACCGCCATAAGTGCCAATCCACACGCGTTGATTAGCATCCTCAAAAAGACTAAAAATATTATTGTTGGTTAAGCTAGTAGGTTCGTTGTCATCTTTTGTATAGCGTATAAACCCGCGCTTTGTTTGCTTATTAAGGCCAGAGCGAGTACCAACCCATAGACGACCTTGTGAATCCTTTAATAAAGCACGCACAAAGTTATGACTTATAGATGAGTTTACAGATTCTTGGTGTTGTTGGTGATTAAACTGTTTTTGAGATGCATCGTAGCGTTGAATGCCGTAACCATCCGTGCCGATCCAAATAATATTTTGTGGGTCTTGGTATAAGGTAAGTAGATAATCACTCGCTAAGCCATTTTGTTGTTTTGCGGTATGCCTATATTGCTCAAAGTGATTGCCCACATTATTTGAATAAGGTTGATAAAAAAGTCCTTTTCCATAGCTTGAGAGCCATAGGTTTTGCTCATTATCAAACATGATGTCAGTTACCCAGATACCCTTGAGTTGTGCTAGGTCTTTAAACTCTTCAGTCTTTGGATTAAATGTGCTCAAGCCATTTTTACTGGCAATTAATAGCGCTTCGTTGGGCATGGTTTTTAAGCGCCATAGGGATTGCATGCTCTTAGGGTAATGGACAAATTGTGTTGTTTGTTTATCAAATTTGATTAAGCCAACATTACTCGCAATCCAAATATTATTATTATCAGTGATTACATCTCGAAAAATAACGTTGCTTGCATCGGGATGGGTATAGCTAAAAAATTTGGCAGTTTTATGTTTAATATTAAGTTGCGTTAAATTGCCATCCTCATGACCCATCCACAGAGTGTTTTTACTATCCATGGTTGCTGACCAAATGCGGTCATCTTTAATTGCGAGCTCAGTGGTTTGATTAATATGGCTAAACTGCCCAGTTTCTGTGTCTAAAAGGTTCAGCCCCTTTGTCGCTGTTGTAACCCACAGGGTGCCATTTTCAGTATGCCCACATGCCGTGATCCAATTCCCAGAAAGGCTTAACGGGTCCATCGGATAGGATTTAAAGCGCTTTATGTCATAGCCGTCAAAACGGTTAAGGCCTCCTTGAGTAGAAAACCAATGAAATCCACGTTTGTCGTTGATAGCGCAGGTGATTGAGTTTTGTGTTAAACCTTGCTCGGTAGAGTAAGTGTCTAAATGAAGAGACCGAGCATTAGATAGGGCTGAAAATAAAATATTAAAGCTTATAACCACAGTATAAATGATGATTTTACCTATCAACACAGATTCCCTTACGCTTTCATTATTCCCTTAATTGAAACAAGCATAAACTGATTTTTAATTAAAGTTAAGATTGTTTTACTTAATATGAGGTGAGATTTTAGTTAATGGGTATCTTTTACTCTTGTGTTAATGAATTGCGTAAGTATAATAGGCATCCACTTTGCAGGGGCGTAGTTCCAATTGGTAGAACAGCGGTCTCCAAAACCGACGGTTGGGAGTTCGAATCTCTCCGCCCCTGCCAATTTTATCTTGTGAGTGGGTAAAGTCTTAGGTTAAAAATCGGTTTAAATAAGTCTGTTTTTAAGTTTAGATTTTAATGGATTAACCCTGCCGTAGTGTAGGGTTGTTGTGTCTGTAGTTAAGGTAATAATATTATGAGCACGAATGTAGAAACGCCATCAAGTGGGATGGACTCAGTAAAGTGGCTTGTGGCAATTGCGCTACTTGCAGGCGCAGTAGTTGGTAATTATATGTACGCAGATCAGTCTGTGTTATTACGTGCTATTGGTGTTGTTATTGCAGTTGCTGCTGGTTTAGGCATTGCAGCAGTAACAGAAAAAGGACGTACCTTCCTTGCTTTTGCAAAAGAAGCGCGTATTGAAGTACGTAAAGTAGTGTGGCCTACGCGCCAAGAAACTACCCATACGACATTTATTGTAATGGTAGCAACTGTGATTATGGCACTTATCCTTTGGGGATTAGATGGCATTTTATTCCGCGCAGTAGGCTTTTTAACTGGATTGGAGATCTGATCCCATGTCGGATGAGAACAACGAAAAGAAACTACGTTGGTACGTAGTACAGGCTTTCTCAGGTTATGAGAAGCGTGTTGCACAAACTCTTCTTGAGCATATCAAGATTGAAGGTTTAGAAGACAGTTTTGGTGAAATATTAGTACCTACAGAAGAAGTTGTTGAGATGCGCGCTGGTCAAAAGCGTAAATCTGAGCGTAAATTCTTTCCAGGTTATGTACTAGTCCAAATGGATATGAACGATGCAAGCTGGCACTTAGTGAACAGCACAGCACGTGTGATGGGCTTTATCGGTGGTACATCTGACCGCCCAGCGCCAATCAGCTCTAAAGAAGCTGATCGTATTCTTAATCGCTTACAAGAGAACGCTGAAGCACCTAAACCTGCTACATTGTTTGAACCAGGTGAAGTGGTTCGTGTTGTTGATGGTCCATTCGCTGACTTCAGTGGTGTGGTTGAAGCTGTTGACTACGAAAAGAGCCGCGTAAAAGTATCTGTACTTATCTTTGGTCGTTCTACGCCAGTTGATCTTGAATTCGGTCAAGTTGAACAAGATAAGTAACAAAGTTTAGATAGTTTATGCGAAGTGATTTATTACTTTGCATAGTACTTGAAAAAGGCCGCTGATTAACTTATAATCAGCGGCCTTTTTGTATTCAGGGATAGAGTTTCTTGAATTGATTACAAAAAGTACGAAACCAATTTTTAAACTGGGAAGCCGCTAGAGTACGCGTCCTCGCGCGCACAAGGCTAAGACCCACCTAATGAGGTATTTATAATGGCTAAGAAAGTTGAAGCTCTAATCAAGCTACAAGTTGCTGCTGGTATGGCTAATCCTAGTCCTCCAGTAGGTCCAGCACTAGGTCAACACGGTGTAAACATCATGGAATTCTGTAAAGCGTTCAACGCACGTACAGAGTCTATCGAAAAAGGCGCTCCAGTTCCTGTAGTGATCTCTGTTTACGGCGACCGTTCATTTACGTTCGACATGAAAACGCCACCGGCTGCTTACTTACTTAAGAAAGCTGCAGGCATCAAATCAGGCTCAGGCCGTCCTAACACTGAAAAAGTAGGCACAGTAACTCGTGCTCAACTTGAAGAAATCGTTGAGACTAAACGACCTGATCTTACAGCGGCTGATATGGACGCTGCGGTTCGCACTATCGCAGGTTCTGCGCGTGCGATGGGCTTGAACGTAGAGGACTAAGATAATGGCTAAATTAACTAAACGTATGCGTACTATCCGCGAGAAAGTGGAAGTAACTAAAGATTACGAAATCAACGAAGCAGTTGCTCTTTTAAAAGAGTTAGCGACAGCTAAATTCGTAGAAAGTGTTGACGTTGCCGTTAACCTTGGTATCGATGCTCGTAAATCTGACCAAAACGTTCGTGGTGCAACTGTACTACCTAACGGTACTGGTCGTGACGTTCGCGTTGCAGTATTCACACAAGGCGCTAACGCAGAAGCTGCGAAAGAAGCCGGTGCTGAACTTGTAGGTATGGAAGATCTTGCTGATCAAGTTAAGAAAGGCGAGATGAACTTTGACGTTGTTGTTGCATCACCAGACGCTATGCGTGTTGTTGGTCAACTAGGTCAAATCTTAGGCCCACGTGGTCTAATGCCAAACCCTAAAACTGGTACTGTAACACCTAACGTTGCAGAAGCAGTTAAAAATGCTAAAGCTGGTCAAGTGCGTTACCGCAATGACAAAAATGGTATCATCCACACTACTATTGGTAAGGTTGATTTCACAGCTGAGCAACTTCAACAAAACCTTGAAGCTCTAATTGTTGCGCTTAAGAAGGCTAAACCTTCACAAGCTAAAGGTGTTTACGTTAAGAAAGTAACCATCTCTACAACAATGGGCGCAGGTGTTGCTGTTGACCAAAACACATTAAGCACAACTGTAGCTTAATAAGTGTTTACATGGCGTGAAATTTGTACTATAATTTCGCGCCATTTTGTTGAATAATTTGATTGTTCAACAATGTAAAGAATTCGGGTTGAAGTCCATAATTTCGGTGCGCCTTTGGCAAAGCGATAAATTGGGCTTCCGTCCAAGACCGTAGGGGGCTTAGGCCTTAATATCCTACGTAGACGGTGTGAATCCCCAGATAGATTTTTCCTAATCCTTCTGGCTCTCGCCGTAAAAAGCATCTCCATCTTTATTGATGGGGAAGAGTAAAACAGGGAAGCCGATAAACGGTAACCCATTAAACCAGGAGTAACACCCATGGCTTTAAATCTTCAAGGCAAAAAAGCAATTGTTGCTGAAGTCAACGAAGCAGCCACTGGTGCTCTATCTGCAGTTGTTGCAGATTCTCGTGGTGTAACAGTTGGTGCAATTACTGCCCTTCGTAAAGAAGCTCGCGAAGCGGGTGTTTGGATGAAAGTTGTCCGTAACACTTTAGCAAAACGTGCTCTTGAAGGAACAGATTTTGAGTGCCTTTCTGATTCATTCGTTGGTCCAAGCTTAATCGCTTTCTCATCAGAGCACCCTGGTGCTGCTGCGCGTATCTTTTCAGATT
This sequence comes from Pseudoalteromonas sp. KS88, assembly GCF_004766475.1. Classification (NCBI taxonomy): domain Bacteria; kingdom Pseudomonadati; phylum Pseudomonadota; class Gammaproteobacteria; order Alteromonadales; family Pseudoalteromonadaceae; genus Pseudoalteromonas; species Pseudoalteromonas sp. KS88. Next base: position 12,752 of record NZ_PYHV01000025.1, on the reverse strand, counting down.
TCGCGAAAAAGAATGAGAAATTTGAGCTTAAAACGGCCGCTTTTGAAGGCAATGTAGTAGATGCAGGCATGCTTGCAACTCTACCTACATACGACGAAGCTGTTGCACGCTTAATGAGCGCTATGAAAGAAGCGTCTGCTGGCAAATTGTGTAAAACAATTGAAGCAGTACGTGTACAGAAAGAAGAGCAAGCTGCTTAATTTTAAGCTGTTTAAACTTACTTTCGGTGTAAAATTTTTTTGGACCTTTGAGTCCGTTAATTATTAGGAAATTTGTAATGTCTGTAACTAAAGACCAAATCCTTGACGCAATTGCTGAAATGTCAGTAATGGACGTTGTTGCTCTTGTTGAAGCAATGGAAGAAAAATTCGGCGTAACTGCTGCAGCTGCTATGGTAGCAGGTCCTGCTGCTGAAGCTGCTGAAGAGAAAACTGAATTTGACGTAATCCTTACTGGCGCTGGCGCTAACAAGGTTGCGGCAATCAAAGCTGTACGTAGCGCAACTGGCCTAGGCCTTAAAGAAGCGAAAGCGCTTGTTGAAGCTGCTCCAACTCCAGTTAAAGAAGGTATCTCTAAAGAAGAAGCTGAAGCGCTTGCTAAAGACCTTACTGAAGCTGGTGCTGAAGTTGAGGTTAAGTAATCTAGCTCACGCTAGGTTCGCTGCCTGAGAAATCAGGCAAGGGCTGGTGATTATTTAATCACCGGCCTTTTTGCGCTATAGAGTTATGTATTCCTATAGCTCAAATAAAATCTGGATTTCTCTTTAATTTCAACGCTTTATAGTTTGCTAGTGTTGAAGTGGGAGTCTTTCGGAACAACAATTAAATGTTGTACATCTTGGCATAGATGCCAGTTAAGTCTGTTCTTACAAGAACAGGTCGGGTCAAAGATCAGCAAGCTGAGGAACCCCATGGCTTACTCTTATTCTGAAAAGAAACGTATCCGTAAGGATTTTGGTAAACGTCCACAAGTATTGGATATACCTTTCTTACTGTCGACGCAGTTAGAATCGTTTAAAAAATTCTTAGTCCCGGACGCTGATGGCGATCACGGTTTGGAAGCAGCCTTCCAATCAGTGTTTCCAATCAAAAGCTACTCGGGAAATTCTGAGCTTCAATACGTAAGTTATCGTATTGGTGAGCCAGTATTCGATGTAAAAGAATGTCAAATTCGCGGTGTGACTTTTTCTGCTCCACTTCGCGTAAAATTGCGTCTTGTAGTAATGGACAAAGAAGCTCCAGGCACAGTTAAAGACATTAAAGAGCAAGAAGTTTACATGGGCGAAATTCCGCTCATGACCGATACCGGTACCTTTGTAATCAATGGTACAGAGCGTGTTATCGTTTCTCAGCTACACCGTAGCCCTGGTGTATTCTTTGATAACGACCGCGGTAAAACTCACTCATCGGGTAAAGTACTATATAACGCACGTGTAATTCCTTACCGTGGTTCGTGGTTAGACTTTGAGTTTGATGCAAAAGATAACTTATATGTACGTATTGACCGTCGTCGTAAATTACCGGCGTCTATCATTTTACGTGCACTTGAGTACACGACTGAAGAAATCTTAGAGATGTTCTTCGAAACCACTGCATTTGAAGTAACTGACGGTAAAGTTCTTATGGAACTTGTGCCTTCACGTTTACGTGGTGAAACCGCTGCCTTTGATATTAAAGGTGAAGACGGTGATGTGCTGGTTGAAAGTGGCCGTCGTATTACTGCGCGTCATATCAAGAGCATTGAGAAAAAAGGCATTACTCAGTTAGAAGTACCACATGAGTACATCATTGGCCGTGTTATTGCAAAGAACTACGTTGACGAGTCAACGGGTGAAATCATTGCAACCGCTAATGACGAACTAACACTTGAAGTAATGGCTGAGCTTGTAAAAGCGGGTCACACTAAGATTGATACTTTATATATCAACGAAGTTGACAGCGGTGCATACATTTCAGATACCTTACGTATCGATTCAAGCACTAACCGTTTAGAAGCACTTGTAGAAATTTATCGCATGATGCGCCCAGGCGAGCCACCGACGAAAGACGCGGCTGAAGCCTTATTTGAGAACTTATTCTTCTCAGAAGAACGCTATGACTTATCAACTGTAGGTCGTATGAAGTTCAATAGCCGTGTTGGTTATGACACTGACACAGGCCCTGGCACATTAAGCAAAGAAGACATCGTGTCTGTTATGAAAGTATTAATTGCTATTCGTAACGGTCAAGGCGATGTTGATGATATCGACCACTTAGGCAACCGTCGTATTCGTAGTGTTGGCGAAATGGCTGAGAACCAATTCCGTGTAGGTTTAGTACGTGTAGAACGTGCTGTACGTGAGCGCTTAAGCTTAGGTGACCTAGATGCGATCATGCCACAAGATCTTATTAACGCTAAGCCTATTTCGGCAGCGGTTAAAGAGTTCTTCGGCTCGTCTCAGTTATCACAGTTCATGGACCAAAATAACCCGCTATCAGAAGTAACGCACAAGCGTCGTATTTCTGCATTAGGCCCGGGCGGTCTTACACGTGAACGCGCTGGCTTTGAAGTACGTGACGTTCACGTAACTCACTATGGTCGCGTATGTCCAATCGAGACTCCTGAGGGTCCAAACATCGGTCTAATTAACTCATTGTCTACGTACGCACGTACAAATGACTATGGTTTCTTAGAAACACCTTACCGCAAAGTGGTAGATGGTGTTGTAACTGATGAAGTAGATTACCTATCAGCCATTGAAGAAGGTCAGTTTGTTATCGCACAGGCGAACTCAAACTTAACTGAAACCAATGAGTTTGTAGATGAACTTATTCCATGTCGTCACAAAGGTGAATCAACCTTTATGGGTCGCATGGACCAACAATATATGGATGTATCACCACAACAGGTGATCTCTGTAGCGGCCGCACTTATCCCGTTCCTAGAACACGATGATGCTAACCGCGCATTGATGGGTTCAAACATGCAACGTCAAGCAGTACCAACATTGAAAGCGGATAAGCCGTTAGTAGGTACTGGTATTGAGTTAACACTAGCGAAAGACTCTGGTGTAACAATTGTTGCAAAACGTGGCGGTGAAGTAATGTATGCTGACGCAAGTCGCATCGTTGTTAATGTACATGAAGAAGAACGCATCCCTGGTGAAGCGGGTATCGACATCTACAACTTGACCAAGTACACACGTTCTAACCAAAATACATGTATTAACCAAAAACCAACGTGTATGGTTGGTGAACCGGTTACTCGTGGCGATGTGTTAGCAGATGGTCCTTCGACTGACTTAGGTGACTTAGCCCTTGGTCAAAACCTTCGCGTGGCATTCATGCCATGGAACGGTTATAACTTCGAGGATTCAATCCTACTATCAGAGCGCGTAGTTGAAGAAGATCGTCTAACGACTATCCACATTCAAGAACTACAGTGTATTGCCCGTGATACTAAGTTAGGTCCTGAAGAGATCACAGCAGATATCCCGAATGTGGGTGAGTCTGCACTAGGCAAGCTTGATGAATCAGGCGTTGTTTATATCGGTGCTGAAGTTAAAGGCGGCGATATCCTAGTAGGTAAAGTGACTCCGAAAGGCGAAACGCAATTAACACCTGAAGAGAAGCTACTGCGTGCTATCTTCGGTGAGAAAGCGTCTGACGTTAAAGACAGCTCATTACGTGTACCAAACTCTGTAACTGGTACTGTAATTGACGTGCAAGTCTTCACCCGTGATGGTGTTGAAAAAGACAAGCGCGCGCTAGAAGTTGAAGAAATGCAACTTCGTGATGCGAAAAAAGACTTTAACGAAGAATTCCGTATTCTTGAAGCAGGCGTGTTAGACCGTGCTCGCAAGTTACTTGTGGCTGCTGGTCAAAACGAAGAACAATTAGCGACACTGAATGCTGAGAAGCTACTCACTCAAAGCCTTGCTGAAGAAGATAAGCAAGCTGAGCTTGAGCAACTAGCTGCACAGTACGATGAGCTTAAAGCTGAATACGATAAGAAGTTTGAAAACAAACGTCGTAAGATCACTCAAGGTGATGATTTAGCACCAGGCGTACTTAAGATTGTTAAAGTATACCTTGCTGTTAAACGTCGCATCCAACCGGGTGATAAAATGGCGGGTCGTCACGGTAACAAAGGTGTTATCTCGACTATCGTACCAGTAGAAGATATGCCATACGATGAAAAAGGTCGTACGGTAGACATCGTATTGAATCCACTAGGTGTACCATCACGTATGAACATCGGTCAGATCCTTGAAACACATATGGGTCTAGCTGCACGTGGTATCGGTGAACGTCTAGAAGAAATGATGAAAGAACAACGTGAGCTGCATGAGTTACGTGAATTCATCAAGCAAGCCTACGAGATCGGTGATTGCCGTCAAAAAGTAGACATTGCTAGCTTCTCTGATGATGAAGTTCGTCGCTTAGCTGTAAACTTAAAAGGTGGTTTACCAATCGCTACTCCTGCATTTGATGGCGCTAAAGAAGACGAAATCAAAGACATGCTTGAGTTAGGTGGCTACCCAAGAAGTGGTCAGGTTACACTTTATGATGGCCGTACTGGTGACGAGTTTGAACGTCAAGTAACTGTAGGTTACATGTACATGCTGAAACTGAATCACTTAGTTGATGATAAGATGCATGCGCGTTCAACGGGTTCTTACAGCCTTGTTACTCAGCAACCGCTGGGTGGTAAAGCACAGTTCGGTGGCCAGCGTTTCGGTGAGATGGAAGTATGGGCACTTGAAGCATACGGTGCCGCTTACACTCTACAAGAAATGCTAACAGTGAAATCGGATGACGTGAACGGTCGTACTAAGATGTATAAAAACATCGTTGATGGTAACCATAAGATGGAACCAGGTATGCCAGAATCGTTCAACGTATTGTTGAAAGAAATCCGCTCACTGGGTATCAACATCGAGTTGGAAGAAAATTAGCCAATTAGGTGCTGTAGCTAGCTACAGCACCTGTTACGGCCGAATAGAATGTAGGGGCGAGATTATCCGCCCTCAAGATTAACTCCGACAGGAGAGCTAAGGTGAAAGACTTACTTAAGTTTCTGAAGCAACAAAATAAGACCGAAGAATTCGATGCAATTCGCATTGGTCTTGCTTCACCAGACATGGTTCGTTCATGGTCATACGGTGAAGTAAAGAAACCTGAGACTATTAACTACCGTACTTTCAAGCCTGAGCGCGATGGCTTATTCTGTGCCCGTATTTTCGGTCCAGTGAAAGATTATGAGTGTTTATGTGGTAAATATAAACGCCTTAAACACCGTGGTGTGATCTGTGAAAAGTGTGGCGTTGAAGTAACACTAACTAAAGTGCGTCGTGACAGAATGGGTCACATCGACTTGGCAAGCCCAGTTGCGCATATTTGGTTCTTAAAATCATTACCGTCACGTATCGGTTTAATGCTTGATATGACACTTCGTGATATTGAACGTGTTCTTTACTTCGAGTCATTCGTTGTAACTGAACCAGGTATGACAACGCTTGAGCGTAGTCAGTTACTAGGTGAAGAAGAATACTTAGATGCACTTGAAGAGCACGGTGACGAATTTGAAGCGAAGATGGGTGCTGAAGCAGTATTAGACTTGCTTCGTGAACTTGATCTTGGCCAATTAATTGCTGAAATGCGTGAAGAGTTACCAACAATTAACTCTGAAACTAAGCGTAAGAAGATCACTAAACGTCTTAAATTAATGGAATCGTTCCACCAATCAGGTAATAACCCTGAGTGGATGATCATGACAGTACTTCCAGTATTGCCACCTGACTTACGTCCATTAGTACCACTAGATGGTGGCCGTTTTGCGACTTCAGATCTAAATGACCTTTACCGTCGTGTTATTAACCGTAATAACCGTCTTAAGCGTCTACTAGATTTAGCAGCACCAGACATTATCGTACGCAACGAAAAACGTATGTTACAAGAAGCGGTAGATGCGCTACTTGATAACGGTCGTCGTGGTCGTGCAATTACAGGTTCTAACAAGCGTCCGCTTAAATCTCTTGCTGATATGATCAAGGGTAAGCAAGGTCGTTTCCGTCAGAACTTACTTGGTAAGCGTGTAGATTACTCTGGCCGTTCTGTAATCACGGTTGGTCCTACGCTTAAGCTTCACCAATGTGGTCTTCCTAAGAAGATGGCACTTGAGCTATTCAAACCATTCATCTATGGCAAATTAGAGCGTCGCGGCATGGCTACGACAATTAAAGCTGCTAAGAAAATGGTAGAGCGTGAAGTTCCGGAAGTATGGGATGTTTTAGACGAAGTAATTCGTGAACATCCAGTATTACTTAACCGTGCACCAACACTTCACCGTTTGGGTATCCAAGCGTTTGAGCCTGTGCTTATCGAAGGTAAAGCAATCCACTTGCATCCATTAGTATGTGCGGCATACAACGCCGACTTCGATGGTGACCAAATGGCGGTACACGTACCGTTAACGATTGAAGCACAGCTTGAAGCACGTGCGTTAATGATGTCAACAAACAACATCTTATCGCCTGCTAACGGTGAGCCAATCATCGTTCCTTCACAGGACGTTGTATTAGGTCTTTACTACATGACGCGTGATCGCATTAATGCGAAAGGCGAAGGCACTGTATTTAAAGATCCAAAAGAAGCAGAAAAAGCATACCGCAGTGGCAATGCTGAACTTCACGCTCGCGTAAAAGTTCGTATTAGCCAATCAGTGAAGAACGAAAATGGTGTAGTAGAAGATACTATCACTATCATCGATACCACTGTTGGTCGTGCAATTTTGTCTCTAATTTTACCTAAAGGTATGCCGTTTGAGTCAATCAACCAAGCATTAGGTAAAAAGCAGATTTCTAGCTTATTAAACGAGTGTTACCGTCGTTTAGGTCTAAAAGACACGGTTGTGTTTGCTGACCAAGTTATGTACACCGGTTTCCACTACGCAATGAAGTCAGGTGTTTCAATTGGTATCGATGACTTAGTTATCCCACCAGTTAAAGCATCAATCATTGAAGCAGCAGAAGCTGAAGTGACTGAAATCAACCAACAATTCCAATCAGGTCTTGTAACGGCTGGTGAAAAGTACAATAAAGTTATCGATATCTGGTCACGTGTAAATGAAAACTTATCACGTGAAATGATGGCCAACTTGTCAAAAGACACGGTTATCAATGCTAAAGGTGAAGAAGAAGAGCAACCGTCATTTAACTCAGTGTTTATGATGGCCGACTCAGGTGCTCGTGGTAGTGCCGCTCAGATCCGTCAGCTAGCAGGTATGCGTGGTCTAATGGCACGTCCAGATGGTTCAATCATCGAGACACCAATCACGGCTAACTTCCGTGAAGGTCTAAACGTACTTCAGTACTTCATCTCAACGCACGGTGCGCGTAAAGGTCTTGCCGATACAGCACTGAAAACAGCGAACTCGGGTTACCTAACGCGTCGTCTAGTAGACGTTGCACAAGATTTGGTAATCAACGAAGACGATTGTGGCACAGAAGATGGCTTAACAATGAAACCGCTTATCGAAGGTGGTGACGTTGTAGAAGCACTTCGCGAACGTGTTTTAGGTCGTGTTGTTGCTGAAGATGTTGTGATCCCAGGCACTAATACTGTTCTGGTTGAGCGTAACATCATGCTTGATGAAAAACTGTGTGATCTTTTAGAAGAACACTCAGTGGATGAAGTTCGCGTTCGCTCAGTTATCACCTGTGATAACGACTTTGGTGTATGTGCTAAGTGTTATGGTCGTGACCTTGCTCGTGGTCATATCATCAACGCAGGTGAATCAGTTGGTGTTATCGCAGCTCAATCAATCGGTGAGCCAGGTACTCAGCTTACGATGCGTACCTTCCACATCGGTGGTGCGGCATCAAGAGCGTCTGCTGAAAATAATGTACAAGTTAAAACTAACGGTACATTAAAGCTTCATAACGCAAAATATGTATTAAATACAGACGGTAAGATTGTTATTACCTCACGTTCTACTGAGATCACTATCATTGATAGCTATGGTCGTGAAAAAGAACGTTATAAAGTACCTTACGGTGCGGTATTAACAGTGCAAGACAATGCAGAAGTTCAAGGTAACGACATTGTTGCTACTTGGGACCCGCATAGTCACCCAATCGTTCTTGAACATAAATCAAAAGTATCGTTCAGCGATATCGATGACTCGAATACAGAGACACAAACTGATGAATTAACCGGTTTAACTCGTATCGTTGTTAAAGATCTTGCTAAAGCGAATGCGAAAGAGCCTAAGCTTATCATTGAAAGTGAAGAGCGCGGCTTGCAAGAAACACGTCTTCCTTCATTCACTACGATTGAAGTTACAGATGGTGCGACTGCAAACCCGGGTGACGTGTTAGCACGTATCCCGCAAGAAGGTTCGAAAACTCGTGATATCACGGGTGGTCTACCACGCGTAGCCGACTTATTTGAAGCGCGTAAGCCAAAAGAGCCAGCTATCTTAGCTGAGATCACAGGTACTATTAGCTTCGGTAAAGAGACTAAAGGTAAGAAGCGTTTAGTTATCACTCCACCTGAAGGCGATCATTACGAAGAAATGATCCCTAAGTGGCGTCAACTTAACGTGTTTGAAGGTGAGCAAGTGTCTAAAGGTGAAGTTATCGCCGATGGTCCTGAATCACCACACGACATCTTACGCCTACGTGGTGTGACTCATGTTGCTAACTACATCGTTAACGAAGTGCAAGAGGTTTACCGTTTGCAGGGCGTTAAGATCAATGATAAGCACATTGAAACAATTATTCGTCAGATGCTACGTAAATGTACCATCCTTGACGGCGGTCATAGTGAATTCTTAGCCGGTGAGCAAATTGAAGTGGCACGCGTTAATATCGCAAACCGCGACCTTGAAGCTCAAGGCAAGTTACCAGCTAAATTTGAAATCCAGTTAATGGGTATCACTAAAGCGTCACTAGCCACAGAATCTTTCATCTCAGCAGCCTCGTTCCAGGAGACAACTCGTGTCCTAACAGAAGCCGCTGTAAATGGTAAGAGCGATGAACTTCGCGGTCTGAAAGAAAACGTAATCGTGGGTCGTTTGATCCCAGCCGGTACCGGTTTTGCGTATCACCAAGATCGTATGGCACGTCGTAAGCAAAGTTTAGTTGTTGAAGAGCAAACAGTAAGTGCAGAAGAGGCGACTCAAGCACTAACAGATGCTTTAAACGCTGATTTATCTGGAAATCAATAAACTTAATCTAATCAATAGATTAGATTTTAGCAAGGCAGTTATCTTCTGCCTTGCTAACGGTTTATGTTGACAGGTTAAACTTTGCTCATTAAAATTCCGCCACCCATTTACCTGCGCGTTTGTTACGAGCTTGTAAAAAGGGCGGATTTTTTTATTTTTTCAGTAGTAATTTTAATTTCAGGAGCTATTTAAATGGCAACTATTAACCAGCTAGTGCGTAAGCCACGTCGTAGCAAGGTTACTAAAAGTAACTCAGCTGCGCTTAAAGCGTGTCCGCAAAAGCGTGGTGTATGTACTCGCGTATATACAACTACACCTAAGAAACCAAACTCGGCGTTACGTAAAGTAGCTCGTGTACGTTTAACTAACGGTTTCGAAGTAACTTCATACATCGGTGGTGAAGGTCATAACCTTCAAGAGCACAGTGTAATCCTAATCCGTGGTGGTCGTGTTAAAGATTTACCAGGTGTGCGTTTCCACACTGTACGTGGTGCACTTGACTGTGCAGGCGTAAGCGACCGTCGTCAAGCTCGTTCTAAATACGGTGCAAAACGCCCTAAGGGCTAATTGTATTCCGTTAGTAAGGCCAAGCACTAAATATTATTAATTATTGTTTTGGGTTATTGTTCCAAAAGGACAAACCTGAATAAACCGGAGATACAAAATGCCTAGAAGACGCGTAATAGGTCAACGTAAAATTCTTCCAGATCCTAAGTTCGGATCGGAACTTCTTGCAAAATTCGTTAACATCGTAATGTTAGACGGCAAGAAATCTACTGCTGAAAAAATCGTTTACGGTGCGCTAGATGTGGCTGCTGAGAAATCAGGCAAATCGCACCTTGAAATCTTTGAGTCTGCACTTGATAACATCCGTCCACAGGTAGAGGTTAAATCTCGCCGTGTTGGTGGTTCAACTTATCAAGTACCAGTTGAAGTACGTCCAGTTCGTCGTAACGCATTAGGTATGCGTTGGTTAGTAGACGCTGCACGTAAGCGTGGCGAAAAATCTATGGGCTTACGTTTAGCTCAAGAAATCGTTGACGCTGCTGATAATAAAGGCACTGCGGTTAAGAAACGTGAAGACGTTCACCGTATGGCTGAAGCGAATAAAGCATTCGCTCATTACCGTTGGTAATCTGCCCTTAACCTTTAAGAGGATCATATGGCACGTACAACTCCACTTGAGCGCTACCGCAATATCGGTATTGTTGCTCACGTAGATGCAGGCAAAACCACCACAACAGAACGTGTTCTGTTTTACACAGGTCTTTCACATAAGATCGGTGAAGTGCATGATGGCGCCGCAACTATGGATTGGATGGAGCAGGAACAAGAGCGTGGTATCACAATCACTTCTGCTGCAACAACGTGTTTCTGGAAAGGGATGGACGCGCAATTTGACGACCATCGTATCAATATTATTGATACTCCAGGACACGTAGATTTCACTATCGAAGTAGAACGTTCTTTACGTGTACTTGATGGTGCGGTAGTTGTTCTTTGTGCTTCATCAGGTGTACAGCCGCAAACTGAGACAGTTTGGCGTCAAGCGAACAAATATGAAGTTCCGAGAATGATCTTCGTAAACAAAATGGATCGCACGGGCGCTGACTTCTTAACGGTTGTTAGCCAGGTGAAATCTCGTCTTGGAGCAACGCCTGTTCCAATTCAGCTGCCAGTTGGCGCTGAAGACGACTTTAAAGGTGTAATTGACCTTATAAAAATGAAAGTGATTAACTGGAATTCTGAAGACCAGGGCATGACTTTCTCTTATGAGGCAATACCGGCAGAACTTCAAGAGCTCGCTGAAGAATGGCACTCTCACTTAGTTGAAAGTGCTGCAGAAGCTTCTGAAGAACTAATGGATAAGTATTTGGAAGGTGAAGACCTGAGCGAAGCTGAAATTAAAGCAGCTTTGCGTCAGCGTACATTAGCTAACGAAATCGTCCCGATGACGTGTGGTAGCGCATTTAAAAATAAAGGCGTTCAAGCTGTGCTTGATGGCGTTATTGAATATATGCCTGCACCAACACAAGTGAAACAAATTCAAGGTATTCTTGAAGATGGCACTGAGGAAGAGCGTCCTGCTGATGACAACGCACCGTTTGCTGCACTTGCTTTTAAGATTGCAACAGACCCGTTCGTTGGTACTTTAACCTTTTTCCGTGTTTACTCTGGTACTGTTAAACAGGGTGATGCGGTTTACAACCCAGTAAAAAGTAAGCGTGAGCGCCTTGGTCGTATCGTTCAGATGCATTCAAACTCACGTGAAGAGATCAAAGAAGTCCACGCAGGCGATATCGCGGCGGCTATTGGTCTTAAAGACGTAACAACAGGTGAAACACTGTGTGATCCGAATTCTAAAATTACGCTTGAGCGTATGGAATTCCCAGAACCAGTAATCTCTGTTGCGGTTGAGCCTCGCACAATCGCTGACCAGGACAAGATGGCTATCGCACTAGGTAAACTAGCGGCTGAAGATCCATCTTTCCGCGTACAAACTGATGATGAGTCAGGTCAGACTATAATTTCTGGCATGGGTGAACTTCACCTCGATATCATTGTCGACCGTATGAAACGTGAATTCAGTGTTGAATGTAACGTTGGTAAGCCGCAGGTTTCTTACCGTGAAGCTATCCGTGATACCGTTAAGGTAGAAGGGAAGTTCGTACGTCAATCAGGTGGTCGTGGTCAATATGGTCACGTCTGGCTTAAACTTGAACCGATGGATATTTCGGATGATGAAGCACCAATTTACGAGTTTGTTAACGAAACCGTAGGTGGCTCAGTTCCAAAAGAATACATCCCTGCGGTAGATAAAGGCATCCAAGAGCAAATGGCTCAAGGTGTGCTGGCAGGCTACCCGTTACTTGGCGTGAAAGCGACTTTATATGATGGTTCATTCCATGATGTAGATTCGAATGAAATGGCATTTAAAATAGCAGGTTCTTTGGCAATGAAGCAGGGTGCACTTGATGCAAACCCTGTACTTTTAGAGCCAATGATGAAGGTTGAAGTACTCACTCCTGAAGCAAACATGGGTGATGTAGTTGGCGACTTAAACCGTCGTCGAGGCATGATCGAAGGCATGGAAGAAGCGCTAGGTGGACTTAAACAAGTTAACGCTTTAGTTCCGCTCTCTGAAATGTTTGGTTATGCAACTGATCTGCGATCTGCAACACAAGGCCGTGCTTCATACTCCATGGAGTTTTTGAAGTACGCTGAAGCCGCTAAAAATGTTGCAGATAAAATAATTGCAGCTCGCACTTAAGTAATTTTTAGCTTGGTTTGGCTCAATAACGAGCTCGACCTTTAATTTCTTTATAGGAATTTTTTAAGATGGCAAAAGAAAAGTTTGAACGCGTAAAACCGCACGTAAACGTTGGTACAATCGGCCACGTTGACCACGGTAAAACTACCCTAACTGCAGCAATCACTAACGTACTTGCAAAAGTATACGGTGGTGTAGCTAAAGACTTCGCAGCAATCGATAACGCTCCAGAAGAGCGCGAGCGTGGTATCACAATCTCAACTTCACAAGT
>NZ_PYHV01000024.1:45068-75021 GCF_004766475.1 Pseudoalteromonas sp. KS88 | reverse complement strand
AAGTGCATAAAAAAGACCTGGTGCTTTCGCACCAAGTCTCTCATTAAAACCGTCAACCTATTTCAGGACGGGACAAGCTATTAACCAACTAACCAGTGCGCCATTAAAGCGATGACAGGTAAAGTAACCAGTGTTCTTAAAATAAATATAATGAATAGTTCAAAGATATTAACAGGTATCTTACTACCTAACAGTAAAGCACCTACTTCAGACATATATATTAACTGCGTCACACTCATAGCAGCTATAATAAAACGCGTTACGTCACTTTCTATAGAGCCTGCTGCTAATATAGAAGGTATAAACATATCGGCAAAACCCACCATGATAGTTTGTGCGGCTGCTTCAGCTTCTGGCACGCGTAATAATTCAAGGAATGGAATGAATGGCATACCTAGGTATTGAAAGATAGGCGTATACTCGGCGATAATTAGCGCAAATGTTCCGACAGCCATTACCACAGGCAATACAGCAAAGACCATATCGAGTGCATTATGAACGCCCTCTTCGATAGTGCCTTTGATCCCTGGGGCTTTATCTGCTTTATCTAATGCTACATCAAGCGAATGTTTAAAAAGCGTTTTCCCTTCAGGAACAAGTTCGGCATTTCCATCAGGCTCTTTTCCATCGATAAAGACATCTTTTTTAAAACTAAGTGGTGGAAGCCGTGGGACGATAATCGCTGCTACAACACCCGCTAAGCACACTGTTAAATAAAATGGAGCGAATAAATACTCCAGCTGTACTTGGCCAATGACAACCAGGCAAAACGTAATAGATACGGCAGAAAAGGTTGTACCTATTATAGCTGCTTCACGCTGGGTATAATACTTATCTTCGTATTGTCGTGCTGTCATGAGTATGCCAACACTACCATCACCTAACCAAGATGCAACGCAGTTAACAGCACTACGCCCAGGCACACCAAATAAAGGGCGCATAACTTTGGTTAACAGCGTCCCGACTAATTCTAGCAAGCCAAAATTCAATAGTAGCGGTAATAACAAGCCCGCTAAAATAAAGACAGAGAATAAAACCGGCAGCAAGTCCTTTAAAACGAGTAACCCCGTATTCTCAGAGTTAATAGCATGTGGGCCTACTTGGTAGTAGGTCATTAATACAAATACAGTGCCTAACAAGCGCGTTACTAGCCAAACCCAACTCACATTAAATAAATGATTTAATAAGCGAAATTTGGTTAACATCGTAGGCTTAAATACACTGAATACAAGCGACATAACGCCTGTAATGCAAATAATTGTTGCAATAAGGCCTAATGCAAAATCGTTAAATGCAGCTTGAATACCTTTTGCCATAACAGCAATTGGAATGGTCATTATTTCACCTGAAGGAACAGGCGTCATAAATAAGAACACACCAATTAATGAGGGTATTAAAAAAGTGAACCACACTTTAAAATCATGCTGTTTTGCACCAGTATCTGTCGTGGGCGGGTTTGTCTTTGACATAGTTTCAACCTGTTAAAAACACAAAAAGAGCAAAGTGCTCTTTTTGTGTTAACTATTTTATTTGTTATTAAATTTTTATACCACGTTGGCGCAATGCTTTTTCTAGCGCTTGTTGTAAGCCATTCATTGTACCGGGCTCTAAAGTAGAACCTTGATCATCCATCCACGTTAAACTAGTACCACCTTCTTTGGTACTACTAACAAGAATTTGATATTGACCATTGTCTATTGGTAATTCCGACAACTCTTCACCCCAGATAGAGTCCCATACACTGGACTCTGGCTTGCTGTAATCAGCGGTGATCAAGCCTCTGTCTTGGTCAATTTCAACAATAGTAAATGATAAACGCTCTAAAAACCCAGAAAAACGGTCAAACACGTCGTTATAACTTTGCTCTGTAACTAATGCTGCATTACCTTTGTTGTCAAAACCCATTTCTAACGAGATAATGCCCTGCTTCTTACGTAACTCAAGCTCTAGTTGACGATATAAATAATCAAACTCTGCGATAACTTGGTTTAAAGCGCGGACTTCTAATTGCTGTTGCAATAAAGGCGTTAACTTTTCAGTTTTGCTTTTGTAATCAACTAACTTACTACTTAAAGAAACAGTTCTTTGATGTGACTTTTGATCCAGTGTAAATAAAAAGCGTTGCTGTGATACTTCTTGCTCACTGTCCCATAACCAGCCTTCTTCTGGTTGAATTATTGCGTACCAATCCGTTTCAAGTTTTCCAGCTTGCTTATCAAATGTGACCGCTTTTGTTTTGCGTTCTAACAACACACTTTGCACTGCTTGCCAAACAAACTCATCCAGTTCAGTAATGCCATCATTTTTATCAAAATATATACGAGGAAGCTTGTCACCTTCTTCGACCCAGCTGCCTTTAGCAACAGTTAGCACTTGAGCTGGCGGGCGATAATTGGTTGAGTCTGGATTGTTATCATATTCTGCCACTTCCATCTTATAAGTTGGATCTTGTCTCGGTTGTGCCAATTCACCTGGCACCACAACCGGCTCACCTGCTTTATAATTACGTTTATGGTGTGCCTCGTCAGTAAAAACACCACACCCTGACAAACTTACCAATGCACTTACTGCAAGCGCTTTTGGGATCCAATACTGCACAGATAATTCTCCTTAGCATACCCTTAATTGTTTTAACAAGTATATGAGTGGGTAATACCGATTTGGTTCAGTGTAAAGTCAAGATTAACCCTACAATTATTATTTTATGCACACCCCACTTACAGGACATTAACCTAAAATAAGCCAATGGTTATGCAAAATTTTGACTATGGTACTTTCCCATGCTGCTAAAAACAAGAAACACTGCCTTTTAAAGTGGCTTAATTGATATGGGTTGTAGTTTAAACGTCGATTTGTGCTAAACTTCGCCGCCGTGCATTTACATTTACTCGTTTAGCTCACTGCGGCTGTTATTATTAATATAACCTAGGTACTTGAATTCATGACTGCTTTTTCAAATCATCAAATCGTATTGACTGCTATCGGCGAAGATCGCCCTGGAATTGTTAGTGAGTTAACTCAATTAGTCAGCGATTGTCATTGCAATATCATTGACAGCCGCATTGCAATTTTAGGCAATGAATTCACATTCATCATGTTACTGTCAGGCGACATGTCAGCAATAAGCCGTATTGAACATACATTACCTGTTAAAGGTATGGAGCTTGGATTGCTAACTATGATGAAGCGCACTTCTAGTCATACTCAATCAGAGTTTTGCGCCGGCTACACGCTTGAATATACAGGCATTGATACACCTGGTACGCTAAGTAAAGTGACCCGTTTTTTTGCCGATAGCCAGATTAGCATCTGCTCTTTAAAATCAGATACCTATGATGAAGAAGACAACACTGTTATGCGCTGCGAACTCGAGTTTAACATCCCGATTGATGTAGATATTGATGAATTTAAGATCGCTTTTGAGACGCTCTCTCGTACACTAAACGTAGATTATATTTTTAGACGTATTCGCTAAGGAGAATAATATGAACTTAATTAACCCATTAAATGCTGGTGACACTGCCCCTGCGTTTAGCTTACAGAACCAAGATGGTGAAACCGTTACACTCTCTGAGCTATTACAAGAGCAGCAAGTATTAGTCTATTTTTACCCAAAGGCATCAACACCAGGATGTACTGTACAGGCTGAAAACTTACGTGACGAAAAAGCAGAGCTTGCTAAGCTAAATACTCGTGTTGTTGGTATAAGCCCAGATCCAGTCAAGCGATTAAAAAACTTTGAGACTAAAAAAGAACTAAACTTTGATTTGCTTTCTGATGAAGATCACGCAATTGCTGAAGCTTTTGGTGTTTGGGGTTATAAAAAGTTTATGGGTAAGGAATACGATGGAATCCACCGCTTAAGCTTTTTGATTGGTCAAGATGGTAAAATTAAGCATCTGTTTGATAAATTTAAAACAAAAGACCACCATCAAGTTGTGCTTGATTACTTAAATTCATAGTACTAATAAGCCTTCCCCGGATTAAAATCCGGGGTTACTGCTTATATAGTAAAAATTTTTACAATCCTAAGTCAGCCATAAAATCATCATCGGCATCTTCTACTGCACTTGTTTTAGCTGCATTTTCTTTCTCTTCTTTTTGTTTAGCTTCATTAGCAATGATGTCATCTGGGTCAACGGCTTCACTGATATCAAAGTCATGCAATTTTATAAACTCTGTTTTGTCCATTGCCAACTCTAGATAAAAAATATTTTGCTTTGAAGTTGTAAACGTCACTCTTCGTGCTTGCGGTCGATCCATTGTGGTATCAACTGAAATTTGCACTTGTTTATTAATTGCCATCATTTTTGGTTGATTTTGCGTGATAGATGTATGTAACTGCTCACGCACTTTGGAAGTGAAATCGCCTACAATTTGGTTCATTAGTTCACCAAGCACATTTGAAACATCATCCGATAAATGACTGTGCGCAATTTCTTCTTCTGGCATACCCATGCTACGCATGTAGTCATGGTATATTTCCATCGCTGCTTGCGAGGTGAAATTTGTAATTACCAGACCAGTAAAACCACCATCAAATAACACAAAACAACCTATGTCAGGTCGCATGCACGTGCGGGTTATCTTTTGTACCATCGCCGAGTAGCTAATACTATTACCACTTGCTGATGACAATACGCCAGTCACTGAATGACACAATGTAGCTAATATATCATCAGTGCTAATCACTTTACTTTTTGCCATTGAACTTCTCTTTTTATACTTGTTATCTAATATTCTAGCCAAGCTACTGAAATTATCACTGACTATCCAGTATAAAATGTTAAAATAGCGCTATTATTTTCAAATGAGACTGTTTGTGTGACTGTAAAAGACAGTATTTATGCCACAGAGCAAGCGGTTAAAGATTTTAGCTTTGACCAAAATGTCGTAGAAGTTTTTCCTGATATGATCCAGCGTTCGGTGCCGGGTTATGCAACTATTGTCAGTACTATGGGCAAACTAGCGGGGGAATATGCGCAAAGTAACTCTAATTTATATGACCTTGGTTGTTCATTAGGTGCTGTTACGCTCAGTATGCGTAGAAATATTCGTACCGATAACTGCCATATTATCGCTGTAGATAATTCAGAGGCCATGGTTGAACGTTGCAAACTGCATCTGCAAGGTTTTCGCTCTGAAGTACCCGTTACTGTTACACTTGGTGATATTAACGAAATTAATATCGAAAATGCTTCTGTAGTGGCGATGAACTTTACTCTTCAGTTTATTCCACCTGCACAGCGTTACGCCGTGCTTGAGAAAATTTACGCTAATTTAAAACCGGGCGGTGTATTGCTACTAAGCGAAAAAGTAAAAGGCGAAAATGAACAATGCGATAATTTGCTCATTGATTTGCATCATGATTTTAAACGTCACAACGGCTATTCAGAATTAGAAATAAGTCAAAAGCGCACGGCTATTGAAAATGTAATGCGACCAGATACATTGAGCGAGCATTATTCTCGCCTAAAAGAGATTGGCTTTAGTCAAACTCAAGTGTGGTATCAATGTTTTAACTTTTGCTCATTAGTCGCAATAAAGTAATTTAGGAAATATGTAATGTCTTCATGGTTCAACCAGTTTTACGCTGCAATTGCACAAACTCCCCTTAGTCACTGGCTAGAAACACTTCCGAGTCAATTAAAGCATTGGCAGAATGAGGCCAGCCACGGTGACTTACCTAAATGGCAAAAAGTGTTAAAAAACTTACCTGAAGTTCACACTCAGCACGTAAATATCACCGATAAAGTTGAAATTGGTGTAGCG
This sequence comes from Pseudoalteromonas sp. KS88, assembly GCF_004766475.1. NCBI lineage: Bacteria > Pseudomonadati > Pseudomonadota > Gammaproteobacteria > Alteromonadales > Pseudoalteromonadaceae > Pseudoalteromonas > Pseudoalteromonas sp. KS88. The sequence goes on along the minus strand of NZ_PYHV01000024.1, from coordinate 69,249 downwards.
GGTGAAATGACTCAAGGGCAACAAAAGCAAACGACGCACCTGCTCAAGCGAATGATGCCGTGGCGCAAAGGCCCTTTTAGCGTGCATGGAATTGAGATTGACACCGAATGGCGCAGCGATTGGAAATGGGACAGATTATTACCCCATATTGAGCCTCTTAAAGGGCGTACCGTTTTAGATATTGGTTGCGGCTCAGGTTATCACTTATGGCGTATGCGCGGTGAAGGCGCTGACTTTGTTGTTGGTATAGACCCGTCTGATTTATTTTTGTGTCAGTTTCAAGCGATTAAACATTTCAACCCTGATGAAAATGTTCATTTACTTCCACTCGGTGTTGAAGCTCTTCCAGAGTTAAAAGCATTTGACACGGTTTTTTCAATGGGCGTGCTTTATCACCGCCGCTCGCCAATAGACTTTTTAGCACAATTAAAAGCACAGCTTCGCCCTGGTGGTGAATTAGTGCTTGAGACACTCGTGATAGAAGGCGATGAAAACACAGTGCTTGTCCCCACTGACCGCTATGCAAAGATGCGTAATGTATGGTTTATTCCAAGCACCGCCGCGTTAAAGCTTTGGATGGAGCGCGTTGGCTTTAAAGATGTACACGTTAAGGATTGTGCAATAACTACACTTGAAGAACAACGTAAGTCAGACTGGATGGAAAATGAATCTTTGATCGACTTTTTAGACCCTGATGATACCAGTAAAACAATTGAAGGCTACCCTGCACCACTGCGTGCAATTTTAACGGCTAAAGCCTAGTTCTAGGTTCTAGGTTCTAGGTTCTAGCAATTAATAAATCCCTATAATTTAGCGTCGAGACAATCATCGACGCTAAAACATTACCCTGTAAACCATTTATTAGTACCTTTGTCGAATTATGCGGACAACTGTCCTTGTCAAGGGTGTTAAAGTTATATTTGCGCTAGCCGCGCCTTCGCAATTGTTGTAAAATACGCGCGTTTCTAAGCATACACATGCAAAACCATGCAACTTTTTTGAGGAAATCCTGTGAGCGAACAAAAACAGTCTCTAAGTTATAAAGACGCGGGCGTAGATATCGATGCCGGTAACGCACTTGTTGAGCGTATTAAAGGCGTAGTTAAAAAAACCCGTCGTCCTGAAGTTATGGGCGGAATTGGTGGCTTTGGCGCACTTTGCGAAATTCCTGAAGGTTACAAACAACCAGTATTAGTTGCTGGCACTGACGGTGTTGGTACTAAATTACGTTTAGCGATTGATCTTAAGAAGCACGATACTGTTGGCATCGACTTAGTTGCAATGTGTGTGAATGACCTTATCGTTCAAGGTGCTGAGCCATTATTTTTCTTAGACTACTACGCTACAGGCAAGCTTGATGTTGATACAGCTGCAGATGTTGTAACGGGTATTGGCAAAGGCTGTGAGCTTTCTGGCTGTGCTTTGATCGGTGGTGAAACTGCTGAAATGCCAGGTATGTATGATGGCGAAGATTACGACATGGCTGGTTTTTGTACTGGTGTTGTTGAAAAAGCAAATATTATTGATGGCACTAAAGTCGCGTCTGGGGATCAACTAATCGCACTTGCATCAAGCGGTCCTCATTCAAATGGCTTTTCGTTAATTCGTAAAGTTCTAGAAGTATCAAATGCTGATACTAATGCTGAATTTGAAGGTAAAACACTTGGCGAAACACTACTTGAACCTACACGAATTTACGTTAAACAGTTACTTGAGCTGTTTAAGCAAGTAGATGTGCATGCCCTTTCGCATATCACTGGTGGTGGCTTTTGGGAAAATATCCCACGTGTGTTACCTGAATCTGCAAAAGCAGTAGTCAAAGGTGATAGCTGGCAGTGGCCGGGTATCTTTAACTGGTTGCAGGAAAACGGTAACATCACGACACATGAAATGTACCGCACATTTAACTGTGGTGTAGGTATGGTTTTAGTGGTTCCTGCTGACAAACTTGAGCAAAGCTTAAGCATATTAAAAGAACTTGGTGAAGATGCATGGCACCTTGGTGAAATTCAAGATGCTAAAGCAGGCGAAGAACAAGTAGAAATCCTAGGCGGCCGTGATTAATGGCCCCTTCTCGTCTAGTAGTCTTAATTTCAGGTAGTGGCTCAAATTTACAAGCCATCATTGATGCCTGTAATAATGGCGAGATAAACGCAAACATAGCGGCTGTTGTTAGTAATAAAGTAGACGCTTATGGCCTTGAGCGAGCAAAACAGGCTGGCATTGCAACCGCAGTGCTCAGCCATAAAGATTTTGACTCGCGCGAAGCCTATGATGCTAAATTAATGGACGTTATTGACTCTTTTGCACCAAATTTGGTTGTATTAGCTGGTTTTATGCGTATTCTTACTCCTAGCTTAGTGCAAAAATTTAAAGGAAAAATGTTGAACATTCATCCTTCTTTGTTGCCTAAGTATCAGGGTCTGAATACCCACCAAAGAGCAATTGATGCAAAAGATGACGTTCATGGCGTAAGTGTGCACTTTGTCACTGAAGAGTTAGACGGCGGTCCGGTTATTCTTCAAGCCAAAGTACCGGTGTTGGCAGATGATACTGCAGATACACTAGCTAAGCGTGTGCATGCGCAAGAACATATAATCTATCCTTTGGTGGTCAAATGGTTCAGTGAACAACGACTTACGATGGAAGCAGATTATGCAGTTCTTGATGAAAACAAACTCCCAACACACGGCGCAGATTACCCACAATAAAAAATTAAGTGCCCTACTTTTGTGTGCGGGCACTTTACTTCCTACCAGTTTAATCGCAGGTGAACTCACCCAATTCGAAGCCAACTATGACATTTTACGCAAGGGTGAAAATCATGGTCAGGGTGTACGTACCTTAAAAAAACTCGCTGATAACAATTACCAAGTGAGTTACCACAGTGATATTGAGTGGATGATATTTTCAGATTCTCGTAAAGAGACCTCCAATTTTACTTTTAGCAAAAATAAAGTATCTCCAATGGATTACAGCATGATCCGAACAGGCACCGGTCCTGATAAAGAGTATACTTTAGCATTCAATAACACAGACAAGCTCGTCAACAGTAGTGAAAGTAAATACCCTATAAAATGTGAATGGAGTGAACATTTCCAAGACTCAATTTCATACCAAGTACAAGTTCGAGCAGATCTTAAAAAGGGTAAGACCAACTTATCTTACCCGCTAGTAGATAAAAAAGGGAATTGCCGTGACTACAACTTCGAAGTGGTTGGCAAAGAAATGATTTCACTGCCTATAGGCAATATAGAAGCGATAAAAGTAAAACGCCTTTACGACAATGACAAGCGCCAAGCACTCGCTTGGTTTGCACCAGAAATGGACTATATGTTAGTTAGAATGTGGAAGGGTGAAAAAGGGGTAGAACAATTTGAAGTACAGATGAAGTCTTTCACTGTCACCAGCCCTGTTGCCGTCCCAGAAGCTGTAAAAAACGAAACAGCCCCAGAGTAAATTTGTTTCCACATAAAATAAAAGGCCCAAGTATGACAATCATAACTTGGGCTTTTATTTTTAATAATTAAATTTGAAACTGTAAGTTGGGTTTCGTTTCAATCTACCTACATTAACTCACCCATTTTAAATAACGCGAACTCACCAGGCTCCATTTTTTGCCAGCGTTCGTCGTTAGTCAAAGGGCGCGTGGCAATCACCGTCACTACATCGTTCGGTGTGGTCTCCTGCTGAAAATCTACGACCATATCAGCATCAATCAATGTTGCCTTACCAAATGGTGCACGACGAGTGATCCAGTGTAAATTGTTAGTACAATACGCTAATACATACACTCCATCGGTAAGCAGCATATTAAACACCCCCTTTTCACGCAAAGTATGCGAAAGCTTCGCTGCATAACGAAAAACCGATGCCATATTTGATGGGCGCTTTGGGTATTTTTCGCGGATTTTATCGAGTAACCAACAAAAAGCTAGCTCGCTGTCAGTATTGCCAACTGGGCGATAATACTCAGGCTTCAAATCATGATAATTCGATAGCTGCCCATTATGGGCATAGGTAATTTCACGTCCCCACAACTCACGGGTAAATGGGTGAGTGTTTTCAAGACAGACACGGCCACGATTACCTTGACGAATATGACTAATTACAGAAACACTTTTGATTGGATAAGCTTTAACTAACTTGGCAATTTCAGACTGACAGCTTGGTTCAGGATCTTTAAATGTACGACAACCTTTGCCTTCGTAGAAGGTAATTCCCCAACCATCTTTGTGAGGGCCTGTATTACCACCTCGCTCCAACAAGCCAGAGAAGCTAAAACAAATATCTGTCGGCACATTCGCCGACATGCCAAGTAACTCACACATAAAATATATTAACCTTTAAATGAGTTGCAAGAGTTATCATTCACCCCATACGCAACGCTCATACAATAAAATAAAAACACTTTGCTGGCATTGTTAAACATAAGGTTGGTCATAGCAAGCTTATGTTAGTTTCCTTTTGTACTCTTTAAAGATTGGCGACTAAACTGATAGATTATCTTATTAAGACTCTTGATAATTACCGATTCTAGCGCTACTCTAACAGAGGTGGTCTGACCTCTATTAAGGATTAAGTACATGACACTCATATTTACACTCGGTTTAATCGCACTGCTTAGCATCGCGAGTTACCACAGAGCGAGCTGGAATACTGCACTTGGCATTTCAATCGCGACTCTTGTTATTGGTACCTTTGCGGGTGCTTTTGGTGCAATTAGCTGGTTAATATTTTTAATCATCAGTGTACCGCTTTCTATTTCTGGCATTCGTCAGCAATACATAATCAAACCAATTTTTGCCATGTTTAAAAAAGTAACGCCTACAATGTCTGAAACTGAAAAGTCAGCAATTGATGCAGGTACTACATGGTGGGAAGCTGATTTATTTTGTGGCCGCCCAGATTGGGAGAAGTTACATCAATACCCAATGCCTAAGCTCACTATTGAAGAGCAAGCATTTATTGATGGTCCAGTTGAAACAGTTTGTAGCATGCTGGATGATTGGGAAGCCACTCACGAGTTAACCGATTTACCGCAAGATGTATGGCAATATCTAAAAGACAACAAATTCTTTGCCATGATCATCAAAAAAGAATACGGCGGACTACAGTTTTCTGCATTTGCACAGTCGTGTGTATTACAAAAGCTAACCAGTAAATCTACCCTGCTTTCGTCAATTGTGGGTGTACCTAACTCATTAGGCCCTGGCGAGTTACTACAACACTACGGTACAACAGAGCAAAAAAATCACTATCTACCGCGTTTAGCGAGCGGTGCTGAAATTCCATGTTTTGCCCTAACCTCTCCTGAAGCAGGCTCTGATGCCAGTGCAATTCCTGACTACGGCGTTGTATGTAAGGGTACGTGGGAAGGTGAAGAAGTTGTTGGTATCAGCCTTACGTGGAACAAACGTTACATTACGCTTGCCCCTGTTGCTACAGTGCTTGGCCTTGCGTTTAAAATGCAAGATCCTGATGGTTTATTAGGCGATACAAAAGATCTAGGTATTACTTGTGCGCTTATCCCAACAGATATGCCAGGTGTAGAAATTGGCCGTCGCCACTTCCCACTCAATGTGCCATTTCAAAATGGTCCAACGCGCGGTAAAGATATTTTTGTACCACTTGATTACATTATTGGTGGTCCAGAAATGGCCGGTCAAGGCTGGCGTATGCTAGTTGAATGTTTATCTGTGGGCCGTGCAATTACCCTACCTTCAAACTCTGTGGGTGGAATTAAAACAATTGCGCTTGCCAGTGGTTCATACAGCCGTATTCGTCGTCAGTTCCGTTTACCAATTGGTCAAATGGAAGGGGTTGAAGAATCACTTGCTAAACTAGCAGGTTACGCTTACAGCTCAGATGCAGCAGTCAGTATGTCAACCGGTGCCGTTGATTTAGGTGAAAAGCCATCGGTTGTTTCAGCCATTATTAAATATCACTTAACTGAACAAATGCGTGATTCAACCATTCATGCAATGGATGTTCATGGTGGTAAAGGCATCATGCTTGGGCCAAATAACTATCTAGGTCGTGGCTATCAAGGTGCGCCGATTGCCATTACAGTTGAAGGCGCAAACATCTTGACTCGTAACATGATTATTTACGGTCAAGGTGCTATCCGTTGTCACCCATTCGTTTTAACCGAGTTAAATGCGTGTTCTATTGAAGACCGTGAAGAAGCACTTGCAGTATTTGATAAAGCATTAATGGGTCACATTGGTTTTACTATCTCTAATTTAGTACGCACCAAGTGGTTAGCATTTACAGGTGCTCGTTTTACTAGCACGCCTTATAAAGATGAAACAGCTGAGTTTTACCGTATTGCATCGCGCTTTAGTGCCTCTTTAGCACTTATGTCAGATATCAGTATGGCAGTATTTGGTGGCTCACTAAAACGCAAAGAGCGTATCTCTGCACGTTTAGGTGACTTACTAAGTTACTTGTATTTAGTGTCTGCAACGCTTAAACGTTACAACGACGAAGGCCGTAAAAAAGAAGACTTTGCGCTTGTTCAATGGAGCTGCCAAGATCACCTTTATCATTGCCAACGTGCGTTAGCTGATTTAATTAACAATATGCCATCAGCACCGTTACGTGCAGCACTTAAACTTATGTTATTCCCGTTTGGCCGCCCGGTTCGTAAACCGACAGACAAGCTTGAACATAAACTTGCACAAATATTACAAGTACCAAGTGAAACACGTAACCGCCTTGCAAGTTATGTCTACTTAACCAATGAACCGCTTAATCTTGTAGGTCGCCAAGAGCAAACGCTCAAAGATGTACTAGCTGTTGAGCCATTGTTTGATAAGGTATGTCGTGAAAAAGGCGTTAAACTGCCTTTCTTCCAACTTGATAAAGTAGCGCAAATGGGCCTTGATGCGGGTATTTTAACTCAAGCCGAAGCTGATAAGCTGGCTGATGTTGAAAAAGCACGTTTAGATACTATTAACGTTGACGACTTTGACCCAGCTGACCTATTAGCAGGTAAAGCCGCTCGTAACAACACTGACAACAAGGCTGACGCTGCTTAAGCTAAGTAATTAAAGCAAGCAACACACCTGTTGTAATCATCCAAGCCAGCGCATAATGCGCTGGTTTTTTTTGTGCTATATATAATTGTAAAGTGCACCAAGCAACACTCAAACTCAACAATAGCCATTGTATGTTAGCTACAAACATCAAATAGCTGAGCAAGCTTATAAAAAAGAACAAACAACTCGGTATAAATTGGCTAATAAAAAATAGCCGCTGTTGGTTATTTAGTTGAAAAAACAACGCGTATTTGTCTCGCAATTTACCACAATCAAATTGCAGTGAACTGGTAATTAGTACTATAAAAGCAACCGCTACAACGCTAAATATTGCGGCTAAATCATTACGCTCATTGAGTAAAGTCGTAACGGCCATAAACACACACAACAATAAAGCCACCCGCCACACTAAAATCCAACTATGTTGAAGAAAGAAGCTTAGCCAAAAAGTAAGTAATGAATTAACTGATAACCGATCGTTTAGCGAAATCGCTGGCAGAAATATGCTCAACACAAATAATACAATAAAGCCACAATGGTACACTAGCGGCGTTATATCAATGGGTAACAATACCAACACTAATGTGAAGGATAAGCCATATATTAATGCTGTAGGCTTATACAAACACAGCACACCTAAGCCAAACTGCAATAACATAAACAACAAAAAGTGAGGGACTCGTAGCCATTGTGACATAGTTAAATCCAAAGCAATAACTAAGCTTGCTAACAACCAACCATTACTTAAAAGTAATAGTTTTATATCCATTAACTTAAGCCAGTTTGGCTTTACAATAGTGCGTTGAAAAAGCCGCTGTTGGCTATTTTTAATAGCTGATTTCATCGCGCCAAGCATTACGCTTTGCAGTAGTAGATAGAACCACGCCATTTGTGCACCATATTGTGGTGCATCACTGCTATCTATAATTTTGCCCAACCCTAGAAAAAACAGCAAAATCATACCAAGCATGGCAGAGCCAAGTACCACTAAGAATAATAGGCTAAAGTTTTTAAGCTGTAGCAATAATTGCGTAAGTTCAGTTTTGTAAGCCTGATATCGATAATCCATAAAGGAGCGATATTGCCCAATTGATTGTTTCAAATTTGCAATCATAACGGCATACACTCAAAGCCATACTTAATAAATGGCGCGGGTTCATGACAGGTGATGATTATTTGCCCTTCCGGTTTATCTATTAGATATTCATCAAGTAAGACTAGTAAATACTCAATGCTGGATTGATCAAGGGCTGCGCTGGGTTCATCTAATAGTAAATACGGTGCATCACGCATCAGCGCTAAAATTAGCTGGCATTTTTTTTGGTTACCTGACGATAGCGCATCAAACCGTGTATTTAAAAATTCATTAAAATTAAATCCGTCTATTATTGTTGCTGGCCAACTACAATCCAGCGTATTCGCAGATAAGTTAATTATTTGCTTTGCAGTCAAAAAGTCGGGTAAAGCAATACGGTCTGAGGCTATAGCAACTTGCTTATGTGGTTCGGTTAATGCTTTGCCTGAAAACAAAATCTGCCCACTTTGGCGACTTTCAAGCTCAGCTAGCATCATTAACAACGTTGTTTTACCTAGGCCATTTGGCGCTTCAATGCATATTTTAGGTGCACAAAATTGCACGCTATAACCACTGTACAATATGTTTTCAGCGAACTGTTTGTGTAACCCAATGACTTCTATCATAAATACTCCTTGATTTAGAAAGTGAATTATATCTGGTTTTCTATTTTCGTGGTCTACATGGTTTGTAACACTTTATTGCAGCTCGAATAGGCTAATTACTTGCGTTTAAAAAACGTTCGGTTAACACTAAAAGTCGATAACTATAAACCAAGGAATGTATCTATGAAAAAAGCCCTCAAGCTTGCCTGTATTAGCTGTGCAGTAACCATTGCATTAGCAGGCTGCAGTCAATCTAATAACTCAAGCTCTACCCCTGTGGTTGCAAAGCAAACACAACAAGTAAAAACCTATACTGCAAAAACCTTTTTTGATACCACATCGATTATGGGGAGTAGCTTTTCACCTTCTGGTGATAAAGTTCTAGTTAGTAGTGATGAAAGCGGTATTTACAGCTTGTATGAAGTTGACGTAAAAACAGGTAGTAAAACTCGCCTAACTAATTTTGAAGACAGCACCTACCCCGTACGCTACTTCCCTAATGACGAGCGCGTATTATTTACCAAAGACTCAGGCGGTAACGAGCGATACCATGTTTACGTGCGCGAAGTTGATGGGTCAATAAAGGATTTAACCCCAGGGGAAGAAACCCGCGCGAGCTTTGCAGGCTTTACCAAAGATGCTAGCCAATTTTTTATCACCAGTAATCAACGCGATGCCAAGTTTATGGATTTATATCGCGTAGATAGTAAAACCTATAAAGTCACCCCTGTTTATCAAAACACGCTTGGTTTAGATGTCGGTGCCATTAGTCCTGATGGCCGTTATATTGCGCTGTCTAAAAACAATACCAATAAAGACAGCGATACGTTTATTCTCGACACCTATAAAAAAACACTCAAGCCACAGTTAATTTCTAAACACGATACCCCAGCTCAATATACGCCTGACACCTTCTCTGTAGACAGTAAATATTTATACTACTCTACAGACGCTAAAGGAGAATTTTCACAGGTATGGCGTTATGAGTTAGCCACAGGCGAACATAGCCCTGCACTAAAAGATAATTGGGACGTCAGTTTCATTTATTTTTCTACGTCAGGCCGCTATCAAGTCAGTGGTGTCAATGCTGATGCCAGTACAAAAGTAACCGTCAAAGATACAAAAACAGGTAAAGAAATTGCCATGCCTAAGCTACCGGCGGGTAATTTACGCAGCGTAAGCTTCTCAAACGACGAGCAAACCATGGCGTTTTACTTAAACTCAGACACCTCACCTAGCAATTTGTTTGTTTGGCAAGTCGGCGATGCTCAAGCCAAACAACTAACAAATACATTAAGTGAAGATATTGAACAAAACGACCTAGTAGAGAGCACCATCGTGCGCTTTAAAAGCTTTGATGGCTTAGAAATTCCTGGTGTATTGTATAAACCAAAACAAGCCAGTAGCAGCAATAAAGTGCCTGCGCTTGTGTGGGTGCATGGTGGCCCTGGTGGGCAAAGCCGAACGGGTTATAGCGCAATGCAACAACATTTAGTGAACCATGGCTATGCTATTTTTGCCGTCAATAACCGTGGCAGCTCAGGGTATGGTAAAACATTCTTCCATTTGGATGATAAAAAACATGGCACTGATGATTTACAAGATATTGTCTACGGTAAAAAACATTTACAGAGTTTAGACTGGGTTGATGCGGACAAAATCGGTATTATGGGCGGTAGCTACGGCGGCTTTATGACTGCTGCTGCACTTGCCTTTGAACCAGAAGAATTCAAAGTGGGTATTAATATTTTTGGTGTGACTAACTGGGTGAGAACACTCAACTCTATTCCGCCGTGGTGGGAAAGCTTTAAAAAAGCGCTGTACGATGAAATGGGCGACCCAGCGACAGATGGCGAGCGTCATCGTGCTATTTCACCGTTATTTCATGCCGATAAAATCACAAAGCCTTTAATGGTTATTCAAGGTGCTAACGATCCACGAGTATTACAAGTTGAAAGCGATGAACTGGTTGCCGCAGTAAAAGCCAATGGTGTGCCAGTAGAGTATGTATTATTTGACGATGAAGGCCATGGTTTTAGCAAAAAAGAAAACCGTATCAGCGCCTCCAACGCCTATCTAAACTTTTTGGATACTTACTTAAAAGAGTCATTTGGCCCACAAGGTTAATTGTAAGCCAGTTTATATTAAAGCCTGCTACGTTTATTGTACGCAGGCTTTTTATTACTTTTTTATTGCTTGGTTAATCTAGGTTCCAGTAAAGCGAGTGCTAAACCAAATACAGCAGCAAAAATACCTAAAAACTCAAACCAACTGTTGCCTGCATGTGGCATAGTCCGCGAAAGCTCATTTGCATTATAAACACGTTTACCTCCGTCAACTTCTTCAACAAATGATTCACCGACATACTCATCCATTAACTTAAAAATTGGTACTCGTCTAGCCAGCATTTCCCGATTTTTCTCATCTCTTTTCTCTCGATTCGACTCAATAATATAATTACTCCAATGAGTAAAAACATTCAGAGGTTCATCTGTTTTGATCACACCTTATGATTTATATTCGTAAAAGCGTTCATTGAACACATAGTTTTTATGTCCTGCATAAAACAATGCACAACCAATAGATATCAAAAGCATTGCGAGGTATATAATTTTACGCTGTGTGGTTAAGCTCTTTACTTCTTTACTTTTGAACCACTGCTCGACATCCGGTATTTGTATCAGTCTAACTTTATCGTGACTCGATACTAGTGGCTTCATAAACTCATCAATTGAAAGATCTAACGCTATCAATAAGGATCTCAATATTTCATTAGAGGGTATGGATTTATCGTTTTCAAGTTTTGACATATACCCAAGCCACCTCAAGATGCAGAATTCAGCGTTTCACAGGGGCTTAATATCAAGGCGTTACTTTGCAACAATGGCCATCCCTTTTAAAAAGTAACAACGATGAGAGTAAGTCCCTGTGAAACGCCCCATGGGTTGGTTTAAAAGCGATTTATACTGCGTTATTGATTTTAACAAGGGAATAACCATTATTTGCAATCAATGCCTTGCCTAAATCGCTTTTAATTCCAACGACGCTCGCATCTTGAGGTGGTTTGGGTATGGCTCTGCTCTATACCCACTTGCTGAGCGAACTCTGGCTGGCTCAGTTTTTTATCATTTCTTAGCTGCTTTAATTGCTGACCTAATGTACTCATCTTAATGCTTCCTTTTTTAAAGTGAGGTTAGATTCTTGGTAATTCATGCAGATATATGAAGCTGAATAGTGAAGAATAATAAGGAATATTAGCAGGTTAGTATAACAGAGTCGATCTGATAGCTGATAGCTGATAGAAAAATATATTGGCTATTATTAATTAGGAAAGTATTTTTTTAACTTGTTATTGAGGAAATAACAAGTGGCGGAGTGGACGGGACTCGAACCCGCGACCCCCGGCGTGACAGGCCGGTATTCTAACCAACTGAACTACCACTCCGCAGTGGTATGTGTATGGGGTAATACACTTACTAATTTTATTGATGATATCAAGTGGCGGAGTGGACGGGACTCGAACCCGCGACCCCCGGCGTGACAGGCCGGTATTCTAACCAACTGAACTACCACTCCGCAGAGATATCATTATACTTGTTATTACTTAATTTGTTGGCGGAGTGGACGGGACTCGAACCCGCGACCCCCGGCGTGACAGGCCGGTATTCTAACCAACTGAACTACCACTCCAGCATACAAATTTTGTAATATAACAGCGTTTAAATAGTGGCGGAGTGGACGGGACTCGAACCCGCGACCCCCGGCGTGACAGGCCGGTATTCTAACCAACTGAACTACCACTCCAGCGCGTATTTAAACTGTTATTTTTCTTATTGGCGGAGTGGACGGGACTCGAACCCGCGACCCCCGGCGTGACAGGCCGGTATTCTAACCAACTGAACTACCACTCCATAATAAGAATATGTTTTACAACCATACGTTGTGTAAGTGTTGGCGGAGTGGACGGGACTCGAACCCGCGACCCCCGGCGTGACAGGCCGGTATTCTAACCAACTGAACTACCACTCCAGCTTTTACTTACAAATTGTCGAAAATTGGCGGAGTGGACGGGACTCGAACCCGCGACCCCCGGCGTGACAGGCCGGTATTCTAACCAACTGAACTACCACTCCGCATTTTCGTTTGCTGCTTAGGTCTCCCTTTGCAGCGGCGTGAATAATACGAATCAGCCCCTACTTCGTCAAGGGCTTTTTTGTTTTTTTACAGGTTTTTTAGTCATCTGACATCGAAAGGTTTAAAATTTCACCTGATTTGTCATTTTTTGAGCCGTTTTTGTCAACTTCATTTTTTTCATCATTTGCTGTGTCATCATCGGGTGCTGCTTTTTTCTTCAAAAAGGGAATGCTTATTTTTGGTATGATTGATTTTTTCTGCACAAAAAACCGAATAGCTAGCCAGCCAATAAGTAGAACCAATAGATTACCACCAATAATAAGGCTAACGAACAAAACTGTAGACATCGACTCAGCTTCTTTTTTAACTCGCGCGATCTCTTTTATTTCGGCTTCGGTTAGCACAGGCTCAGGTAGTTCAGGAACAATTTCAATGGGCCTTTCAATTTCAAAGCGATAGGTTGGTAAAGTTGCCATAAACTCTCTACCATTAATGTTTGTACCAAAAACAGATAGCTCGACACTATAGCGACCCCAATCATAGTTTTTAATAATAAGCTCTCTAGTAAGCGAACTCGTACCTTCAATATTAAACATTTGCTCTTCATTGTTTGGGTAATAAATTTTACCCTGTATAAGCACTGTTTCGGGTTTTACCACTTCTGGGTCTAAGGAAACTGTTAAAACATGCTCAAGGGTATCATCTTCTGCTAAAGCGATGTCGAAACTAAAAGGAGGCTCTTTAACTTCTAAAATATCTTGAACAACGGTGCGCTTTAGTAACGGTGTTTCGATATAAAGCTCTGGTTGCCACTGACCCGCCGGAAACGCCAGTTTGAATTCACCGGTAAATATGCCATCTTTAGGACGTTCATCAAAACCACGTCCATTATCTCTAAATTGTGCAACACTGTGCGTACCTGCACCAAAATTAGCATAATCACTGTTGTTAGTACTGATAAAATCAACGTGAAGGCTTACTACATCACGGAACATTCCAACGCCAATAGGCTCACCATCATTTAAAATTTGACCTGTCACTTTAACTGTCTCTCCTCTAAAAAGAAGAGGCGGTAATGGTTCAACTTTTAAGTCAATATCACCAATCACCACAATGCGGCTATCAGGCAAAATACTGCCTACAACCTGCCAAGGCCCAGGCGTTGGTTCACGAATGGTTATTAAGTCATAGCTTATTTCATCAAACCAATCTACATTCGGTTCTTTTATTGCAGACGTTGCATAAAGCTTACTGCCATCAGGTTGCACTAGCACCACAGCTGGTGTACCGGGCTTGCGAAAGAATAAAAGATTTATTTCTTCCACTTTATAGTCAATCCGAAAGCGATTATTTAATAAAGGCACTTCGTTCTGTTGGCCATCACGCTTGAGCAATGTAATTTTGTCATCACTTTGCGCGCTCAGTGTAAGCGGTACAATAAATACCACCAGCAATATAAATAAATAATGTTTCATTGTGGCCCTTATTCAGCGCGCCATAAGCATTGACCGCCAGCGTCTTGAACGATATCTAGTCGTGCTTGATGGGCAGTCTGTTCTTCATCATTAGCTAAAAGTACTTTTAATGGTGCCCGCTCTAAGCTTAGTCGACGTATCGCTTTTTGTTGCTGCTCATTACCTTGGTTTTTATTCTGATTTAAGTTGAGCTTAACTTGGCCACCGGTCATGGCTAAGTAAACGTCTGCTAATATTTCAGAATCCAGTAGAGCGCCGTGTAACGTTCGCTTAGTGTTATCTACATCATAACGACGGCACAATGCATCAAGGTTATTCTTCTGACCAGGATGCAAGTCACGCGCCATTTTAAGGGTGTCGAGAACTTGACAGTAATCGTGGGTATTTGGGTAACCTTGGTTAAGCAGTGCAAACTCGTTGTCCATGTGACCGACGTCAAACGGGGCGTTATGAATAACAAGCTCAGCCCCTTTAATATAATCAAAAAACTCTTGCGCTATTTGATGATATAAAGGTTTATCACGTAAAAACTCATTGGTTATACCGTGAACATCAATTGCTTCTTCTTCAATGCTACGTTGCGGATTGATATAGACATGAAAATTATTGCCCGTTAAACGGCGGTTTATTAATTCCACGCACCCGATTTCAATAATTCGGTGCCCTTGTTTAGGGTCGATGCCGGTGGTTTCTGTATCTAAAACTATTTGTCTACGCTGCATATCGAACTTAGCCTGATTCTGGTATCTTTCTATAATCACTTTATTGTACATAATATCAAGGTAAAACAGTGCAAAAAACCGTAGAGATTTATACTGATGGCTCCTGTTTAGGTAATCCAGGTCCCGGCGGGTATGGTATTTTCATGCTTTATAACGGCCATGAAAAAGAAATGAGCCAAGGCTACACACTCACCACAAACAATCGCATGGAAATGCTGGCGGCCATTGTAGCGCTTGAAAGTTTGACCCGCCCTTGCGAGATAAATCTTACGACCGATAGCCAATATGTAAAGCAAGGTATTGAGTCTTGGGTTGCAAACTGGAAAAAGCGTGGTTGGAAAACCTCAGCGAAAAAACCGGTGAAAAATGTCGACCTATGGAAACGCCTTGATGAAGCCTGTAATAGACACACAATAACGTGGAAGTGGGTTAAGGGTCATAGTGGTAACAAATACAATGAAATAGTCGATGATCTCGCACGTGACGCTGCGGGCAGTAAAAACCTACTCGTAGATGAAGGCTATCAGCCAGAATAACCACTGCATAGTGTTCAATTTGTCGCAAACCATTTTACAATTCTGTTATATGTTATAAGATTTAGCTATATAATATATCGGAGTTGTAAAATGCCCATTGCTGTTAAGTCTTTTTTTCATAAACAAAGCGCAACCTTTACCTATTTAGTGAGCTGTTTAGACACTCACAGCGCAATGCTCATTGACCCACCCGCAGACTTTGACGCGCCCAGTGCAACACTTACTTTTACCACAGCGAACCAAATCATTGACTATGTTAAAACTCATAAACTCACTCTTGAGTGGATTTTAGAAACACATGCCCATGCAGATCATATAACTGCCGCAAGTTATATTAAACAACAGCTTAAAACTGAGCATCCGTGTAAACTAGGTACCGGTAAAGGTATAACGCAAGTACAGGCTTATTTTAGTCGATTGTATCACCTTGATATGCCATGTAATGGTTCACCATTTGATAGATTGTTTAATGATGGGGAGTGCTTCAAGTTAGGCAATACTCATTTTGATGTGGTATCTACCCCCGGGCATACGCCTGATAGCGTAAGCTATTTAATTGAAGGAAATCTTTTTGTTGGGGATACCTTCTTTATGCCTGATAGTGGTACTGCACGCTGTGACTTCCCTGGCGGTAGCGCAAAAGAACTTTACGCGTCCTTACAAAAAGTATTAGCCCTGCCAGATAATACTATTATGTGGATGTGTCACGACTACCAACCTTATGGCCGCGAGCTGGCAAATAAAACCACTGTGCAAGCGCAACGTTTAACAAATGTTCATTTACAACAGTCAGAGCATTCATACATAGAAACAAGAGAAAAACGAGATGCCACCCTTAGCTCACCACAATTATTGCACCCAGCAATACAAATGAATATTCGAGCAGGTCAACTACCCCACCCGACACGATCATTGTTGACAATCCCGCTTACGGTGCTGCTTTGAGGTTTGCCTAAGACCAGCGCCTTTTACAGGTGAAAACTGTGGCCTAGCGTGCCATTTGGGTTTTATTGGAGTTAGCGGTGCTACCCGTTTTCTTGCCACGAGCATATAGACACTGCCCATAGGCTTTAAGTATTGCTTTGTAAAGCGTCGCCATGGAGCAAAACGGGAAAGACGCGTACCTCGAGCCAGTGATGAGAAAATAAAGCGTTCGTCACTTACTAATTCAAAACCAAGTAAATGCAACCAATCTTTCACCCGTGCTGGTGTAAAAAACCGGCCAGTCCAAGGCAACTTTTGTCGACTAAATGGCAGTAACTGTGCCAGTCCACATAGGCTAAACGGATTAAAGCCGGTGATCACCATATAACCACCCGGTAACAAGGTTCTATGTACTTCACGAAGAATATGATGAGGGTCTGAATGGTATTCTAAGCAATGACTTAATATACATGCATCAACACTGTGTTCATAAAATGGTAGCTCATCAATATCAGCAACAACCCCCGTATGAGGACCAGACTCAGCCACGCATACTTGGTGTTTAATGGTACTGGCGCTAGTATTAAGCTCTCCGCTTAGGTTACCCAGCTTTAACATGTGATAGCCAAACATACGTGGTAGCCATTTCGCCATTTTACGCTCAATATCAGAACGCAAGTAGTCGCCATGAGGAAATTCATACCATGACAATGGCTTGGGTCCTTCTTGAAAACTAAGGGCTGGTTTCATCTGCTAAGCTCGTTATACTGTTCAATATGATCACTTTATAGAGCAATGTTAAATGGTGCAAGTCAAAGCAATCAAAGCCTTTTCAGATAACTACATTTGGTGTATTACACACGATGAAAACCAACTCGCTTGGGTCGTAGACCCAGGTCAAGCTGCCCCTGTCATGACTCATTTGAGTCAACATGGCTTAACACTCGCTGGTATATTAATAACTCACCATCATTATGATCATACCGATGGCGTGGCTGCCTTGTGTAAAGCATTTGAAGGCATCAAAGTATATGGCCCAAGCAACAGTCCGTTTAAAGGGATAACAAATACACTAAATGAAGGCGACACTATCACAGTGTTTGATACTGAGTTTGCTGTCATCCATACTCCAGGTCATACGCTAGATCACATTTGTTATTTAAACTCGGCCTTAGCATTTACCGGTGACACCTTATTTAGCGGGGGCTGCGGGCGTTTATTTGAAGGTAGCGCAGAGCAAATGCAGCACTCTTTTGATAAATTAAAACAGCTGCCAGAGACGTGTAAAATATATTGTACCCATGAATACACACAAGCAAATTTAGCATTTGCTCTAACAGTTGAGCCTACTAATACTGACTTAATTGAGTATGCACAGTGGGTAGATACAAAACGCAAGAATGATGAAATTACCTTACCTAGCAGCATCGCTTTAGAGCGTAAAATAAACCCTTTTATGCGCAGTGATATCTCAGGTATTAGTCAAAATATCCCTATTGAATATCAGTATAAATCAGAAAACACATTACAAAATAATGAACCTTGGCAAAACTTTGCAGGTCTTAGAGCCTGGAAAGACCACTTCTAAAATTATAATCCGATAATAATTAGTTTATTATCGGATTATAAACATCACTATTGCAGTTTTTAGGTGGTCATAAAGTGGCAATGTTGGCTCATAACGGGTAGTATTCGCCGAGTTTTTTACCTGATGTATTGGTATTTATGAAAAAATCCCCACTCGTTTTAGGCTTAGCTTTAGTGCTAAGTGGTTGTCAAACATTAACTTCAACACATTCTAATAACAAAACAGATAGCATCAATGCTAATCAGTCTGTTGAGCTATTTGATAGCGCAAGCCCAAGCGAAATCAATGATGCATTAATGCTAAATGCGCAATACGTTCAAGTGAATGAACTTGATGATGCTTCCCCTATTTTTGATGATGTGTGGGAAAGAATTCGCTATCAATTATCAATCGAAGTACCGCAAAACCGCCCGGTTGTTACCGAGCGTAATTATTATGCTCGCCATCAATCTTATCTCGATAGAATTTCCAAACGTGCTGAGCCATATTTACATTTTATTGTAGAAGAAGTTGAAAAACGCGAAATGCCAATTGAAATAGCGCTTCTACCTATTGTAGAAAGTGCATTTGATCCATTTGGTTATTCACACCGCAGTGCCTCGGGTATTTGGCAATTTATGCCGCAAACAGGTGAACGCTTTGATCTTAAACAAAACTGGTGGTATGACGGTCGCCGAGATATTGTCCAGTCAACTCGTGCAGCACTTGATTACTTGTCTTATTTGCATAAGACACTAGAAGGCGATTGGCTTAATGCAATTGCAGCATATAACTCTGGTGAAGGACGTTTACTTCGGGCGATTAGAAAAAACCGCAAAAAGCATTTACCTACCGATTTTTGGTCACTTGATTTACCCAAAGAAACCACGGCGTATGTGCCTAAGCTATTAGCCCTTTCTGACTTACTTGAACGTCAAGAAGAGTTCGGTTTAAAGTGGAACCCAATTATTAATGCACAAGTGGTAGAAACTGTCGATATCGGCTCTCAAATTGACTTAGCCTTAGCGGCAGAAATGGCACAAATTAGTTTAACTGAACTTTATCGTTTAAACCCAGGTTTTAACCGCTGGACAACAGACCCTGAAGGGCCTCATTTTTTATTAATACCATCAGATAAAGTTGAAAACTTCCAACAGCAGCTTGCCAAAACAGACATTAAAGAGCGCCTTCGTTGGCAACAATATAAGGTGGCCAATGGGGATAGCTTATCAGTGATTGCCGATAAGTTTTCAACCAGCGTGAGTGCCATAAAATCCCTAAACAAATTAAACACAACCACTATTCGAGTTGGTCAGCAACTTTTAGTGCCGCTCAGTGACGGCGCTATTAAAAGCCAACACCTACCACATAAAATGCGTCTCGCGGTTAATAAAACGACAGAACAAAAAGTGTTTCATAAAGTCAAAAGTGGCGATACATTGTGGGATATTAGTCGCGAGTATGATGTCACCATTGCTGAGCTGGCTAAATGGAATAAGCTTAATAAAAGCAGTGTATTACGGTTAGGTCAAAAACTCACAGTTTATAAAACGAGTAGTAATAAGCAAACAGCTTTAATCAGCACCAACCGAACAATTACTTATAAAGTACGTCGCGGTGATTCGCTTGCGCGTATTGCCTCTAAGTTTGATTTATCGGTGAGCGATATTATTAAGTGGAATAATTTGGCAGGTCAAAAGTACTTGCAACCAGGGCAAAAACTGAAACTTAAAGTGGATGTAAAAAGTACTTAGTATTTAATGTAACATAATAATAAAGAGCGCTAATGCGCTCTTTTTTTATTTACTTAGGTAATTTTGTCAACCACTGCTTTAACCAAGGCTCTGTTACGGGCCAAGGTTCAAAGTCCTCACTGGCATCTATTTCTAAGCGATGACCTAATGGCTTTGCTTGTAAATCACGAAATAACTCATCAAAGCTTCGACCAGCAGCGCAAAACGTATCACCATAGCTTCTATCACCCATAGCAACAATACCGTAAGGTGTTCCAGCAAGCATGGGAAATTGGCTATTTAGCTCGCTATAAAGCGAGAGTAAGTTATCTGGTATCTCACCTTTACCAGTAGTCGAGGTGATCACTAAAATATGACTTGCTACTTTAACGTCTTCTACTGTGGGTGATGTGATAAGTCTTGCTTGATGGTTTGATTGCTCAATCACTTCGATAATCTCATCACTCAAACGTTCAGCGCCACCGTAAACACTGCCGACAAATATGCTAATCGTTGCCATTAATAATCCTTTTCTTGATTGGGCCAGCCAAGTTGATTGCAAATGCTCAGCATCGCTTCACCCAGTGGCGCTTTTATTTTTACAGCTTGTTTTGTATAAGGGTGCACAAAGTGAAGCTCAGTTGCAAATAACATTAACCGGCGCAGTGTAAAATGCTCCCGAAAAAACTGGTTATGTTGATTATCCCCGTGGTTAACATCACCAATAATAGGTAAAGATAAGTGCTTTAAATGTCGACGGATCTGATGTTTTCGCCCAGTTTTAGGAAAACATTCAACTAACGAATAGCGTACTGTTGGGTACTTACCTATTGGAATTGGTAACGCAGCTTGGTGCAAACAGTTAAACTGCGTCTGTGCCTCTTGCGGTGCCTTATCTTGATCAGCAAACTTATCAGCAATCTTATCCAATTCTTCTTTCAATGGCTTATCTAAAAAAACTGAATCAGGTGCAAAACCACGAACTAAAGCTAAGTAACGTTTTGATAATTGATTATCAATAAACAATTGATTTATGTCGCGAGCAGCCTCTGAGCTCAACGCAAATAACAGAACACCAGAGGTAGGCCTGTCTAACCGATGAACAGGAAAGACATGTTGTCCTATTTGATCGCGCAACATTTGCATAGCAAATTGCGTTTCATGTTTGTCTAAAAAAGAACGATGCACAAGCAACCCTGAAGGTTTATTTATCGCAATATAGTCTTCATCTTGGTATAAAACTTCAAGTTCACCAAACGCTGCTGGCTCTGGTCGTTCAATCATTTTCTGTTCCAAAAAGGTTATCAATTTCTTTCAATAATTCAATTACTTCATCACCGCCCGTAGATTTTGACAGCATTATCTCCGCCATTGGCGCAATTGACATATTACTCGGTAAAGGTTGCTGTTGCTCAATTAGCAATGACATTTTCTTTATGAATACAAATTGCAACCATTGCTCAAAGGCCATGGTATCGTGGCAAAAGGGGACTGTAGAATTTAATGCGTAATTATCAATAGGCTCATTTTGCCAAAGTTGATACTGCTTTAATAAATCTTCAAGTTGCGCCAGATAACCCTGAATTACGTGTACCATTATACCCCCTTTATATATACCCAAGCCACCTCAAGATGCAGAATTCAGCGTTTCACAGGGGCTTAATATCAAGGCGTTACTTTGCAAGAATGGCGGTCCCTTTTAAGAAGTAACAACGATGAGAGTAAGTGCCTGTGAAACGCCCAACGGGTTGGTTTAAAAGCGATTTATACTGCGTTATTGATTTTAACAAGGGAACAACCATTATTTGTAATCAATGCCTTGCCTAAAGCGCTTTTAATCCCAACTGAAACTCGCATCTTGAGGTGGCTTGGGTATAAACCGACAGATTATACCCTGTTCCCTCATAAGCGGCTATGGCGTATAATTATTAGCATATTGCAGTATAAAATTTAGAGAAGATAATGACTGAGCAAATAGCGACTTTAGGGCAGCTTCTTGATGGAGCTGGCACACAATGGCGTGCTTTTGATATTGGCAGACGCATAACAAAAATTGATAAAAAACAATTCGATGCAATTGAGCAAGCCCAGATCCCCTATCCATATCCGCTTGCAGGACACGCATGGATCGCTATTCAATTTTGGGATAGCTCCGCCAGTAAAGAACCTTACGTATGGTTTTTGAAGTTTCCTGTTGATGAGCAAAGTAAACTAGTCTGTGCAAGTCGCGACCATTTTGCAAACATGGTTATAGAAGCACTTGGCAATGACCTTACTGGTGAACAAGCTGATGGTAAACTTGATAATAACCCATATGTTTTTACGCCTAATGCTAATAAACTTGCGGCATTCAACTCTCTTCTAAAGACATTACTAAAGCAGCCTGCGTCGCAATACTATGAATATGCGCAACTGTATTTTAGTGCAAAGCTCGGCTTTGATAACTGGCAAAGTGTGGCTCTACAAGGTATTGCTGATTATGCGTTGCGCTTAGAAAACGATAGTAACTTAATTAATTTGATAGATGCGTGGGGTCAACTCCCTGTCGAAGTAGTTCAACCTCTCAGTGCTATGCTTGAACATGTTAATATTCCCGTAGTCCTGACTGAACAGCTTTCTCAACACGCCAAAAACGCAATTAAAGAACATGATTCTTTAGCCCTTGTATGCGCACTGCGCGCCATGTCGAACTCTCAAGCACAAGGGCTGACAGGACAAATCGTTGATTCCGTGTTAGCAAGCGAACTAGCCACAGATTCAGATGTGCTATTAACCGTTGCAGGGCGTTGTTATTCTTTATTAGAAGACCCGCAAAGACTACATATATTTATGGATAACTGTGCGCATCATAAAGAAATTGATACACTGTTCCCAAGTATTTTTGCTGATCTAGTTGCAATTCCAACAATTCGACCTCATCTATTAGGTCTATTACGAAAAGAAAACCGCAGCGAAACTCTCGCTCGCGCAATTGGAAGGTTATTCTCTTAAAATGGCAAGTTTGTGGACATTCATCCTTATAGGCAGTGTAATTTACCTGTTTTGGCTAAACCGAAAAGTGGCAGAAGCTGCTAATGCGCATGCCAAGCGTCAAAGTGAACAACTGCAAGTACAACTGATGAGTGTCGCATGCACCAAGCGTCGGTTTGGTATTTTAAAGAGTGGCAAGCCAGGGATAAAAAGTGAATTCATGTTTGAATTTTCAAGCGATGGACAAAGCGTGTACCAAGGTGTTTTATTTATGGAAAATGAAATGCTGAAGAGTGTTGTTGTGCCACCGCACAAAATATGACAACCGCTTTAAGGTCGAACTAACTTGAACTGTTTTATCTACTGAAAAAACTAAGGCGTAACATGTAGTTACGCCCCAATCTGACTTCATCCATAATAAGGCATCCATACCTACGCCGAAGCTACCTTTTTTATCATCCCCTGAACGGGTATACATCCTAAATACACCCTCACACTGCATCAATGCAATATCCAACACGTCCTAGTGTTATCCACTTGCCATCTTGGCCTATCCTACGCTTCCAAGCGCTCCTATTACTTCCTGTAATATAATCCTTTGTGTCATCCTTATCATTAGCTCCGCTAATCTACTGCATCCTGGCAGTGTCCTTGTTCTTCCTTGCCATCCATGTAAGCTTGTCCATTTGGCTTCTTGCCTAGCTTCATGCTTATTTGCCGTAATCCATTTCCTTAGCATCAGCTCAATCATTGAGTCTGTATCGTCTTGATGTGTTAAATTCTAATAGAATCCTAAAATACTGATAGCAGCAAATAAGAATTATTTTATTGCAACATTTATGAAACAAATGCTATTTTAAATAAAATCAATTGCTTATTAATTATATATCGTATTTTTAGCAACATAAACTGATAATACTCACACTATTGTAAGATATATCGCACACGGTAACGTCCATTACCGACAGCACTTTCTTACGCATGTTTCTAGGGATACCACTTAGTTAAGTTTTTTAAGTAATTTATTCTGGAAAAACGCAATAATTTGTCAGTTCTAATGCCCATTTTTCAATATGACTTTAAAAGTAAAGACTTCACTGCTGAGATAATGACGTGATGCTTTTTATCATGTTAAATCAAAAAACTATGATGCAATAAATAATTTAATAAGCTTATATTGAATAGAATTAAAGTTTTATCGAAGCCTTAGTCTATCAGTCGGTTGTATGTACTGGCTAATACTGCGCTTGAGCCAGTGACCCTCGCCATTTGTTGTAAAAGCGGCGATGCTCTTTGCTTGATTGGTATATGAAATTTTATATTTTCTGAGGAATGTTTATTTGTACTGGCTAATACTGGACTTGCAATAATAATCCTCGCCATTCGTTGTAAAAGCG
>NZ_PYHV01000024.1:42568-44999 GCF_004766475.1 Pseudoalteromonas sp. KS88 | reverse complement strand
TATATTTTCTGAGGAATGTTTATATGTACTGGCTAATACTGAACTTGCAACAATGATCTTCGCCATTCGCTGTAAAAGCGGCGATCCTCTTTGCTTGATTGGTATATGAAATTTTATATTTTCTGAGGAATGTTTATTTGTACTGGCTAATTCTGAACTTGCAACAATGATCTTCGCCATTCGTTGTAAAAGCGGCGATGCTCTTTGCTTAATTGATATTTGAAGTTATATATTTTCT
Organism: Pseudoalteromonas sp. KS88; assembly: GCF_004766475.1. NCBI lineage: Bacteria > Pseudomonadati > Pseudomonadota > Gammaproteobacteria > Alteromonadales > Pseudoalteromonadaceae > Pseudoalteromonas > Pseudoalteromonas sp. KS88. The sequence goes on along the minus strand of NZ_PYHV01000024.1, from coordinate 44,761 downwards.
GAGGAATGTTTATATGTGGTGGGTGATACTGGACTTGAACCAGTGACCCTCGCCTTGTAAGGGCGATGCTCTCCCAACTGAGCTAATCACCCACATATAATAGGTGTGACTTTTATTAAAACTTATTAACTCGAATATTAATATAATTTGGTGGGTGATACTGGACTTGAACCAGTGACCCTCGCCTTGTAAGGGCGATGCTCTCCCAACTGAGCTAATCACCCAAATTATATATTTAATACTCACCATTCTAAGAATGGTGGGTCGTACTGGACTTGAACCAGTGACCCTCGCCTTGTAAGGGCGATGCTCTCCCAACTGAGCTAACGACCCATATTACAATTTTAAAACGCAACTATTGATAAAATAATAGATTTATATGTGGTGGGTGATACTGGACTTGAACCAGTGACCCTCGCCTTGTAAGGGCGATGCTCTCCCAACTGAGCTAATCACCCACATATAAATTAATCGCTACTATTAAAATAAATAGTACTGGACTTTAACCAGTGAACCTAGCCGTACTTGTAAATAACGGTGGTTCTCTTTTTTTCTAACTGAGCTTATGACTCATTTAGATTTTGTAACATGAAACACCATTTAAAATGGTGGGTCGTACTGGACTTGAACCAGTGACCCTCGCCTTGTAAGGGCGATGCTCTCCCAACTGAGCTAACGACCCATATTACAATTTTAAAACAACTATTAAGAAATAACAGATTTTATATGTGGTGGGTGATACTGGACTTGAACCAGTGACCCTCGCCTTGTAAGGGCGATGCTCTCCCAACTGAGCTAATCACCCACATATAAATAAAACGCTACTATTAAAATAATAGTACTGGACTTTAACCAGCGGACTTTGTCGATATATTTAAATATCAGTCAGGCCCTCTTTTTCTAACTGAGCAAACAACTCAAATAGAATTTAGATACGATAATTAATTACACCATTATAAATAATGGTGGGTCGTACTGGACTTGAACCAGTGACCCTCGCCTTGTAAGGGCGATGCTCTCCCAACTGAGCTAACGACCCATATCTAAAAACAACACATTGCTGCGTTGTTGTGGGGCGCTATTATAGATAGAGTTGTAAATGTGTCAACACTTGAATGTGTAAAAATAGTTTAGATGTGGTTTTTATAATCAAAGAAGTGCTTTCCTGCTCATTTAACAGCCATTATGACTATTTTTTAATATTCGCTATTTAAATATTCTCTGGCATTGGGGTGCTAATAGCGACTAAGTAGTGACACACGCTATATAAAACGATAAAAGCAACTTACAAATATTACTACCCCAAACAATCCACTCTATCACCATTATTGAATAGAGCAGCTAAGCCACCTTATAAAAACGGCACGTTGCTTTGTAATATTACTCTTAAAACACTTTAATGAATTTAACGTATTATGAAGCGTAAATTTACCCCAGGCTATTTTGCATATAAATGTATACCTTTTAAAAAGACTGAAAAAGCGCTAGAGAATCAAAACTAAGTCAAAACATCAATTTCATAAACGGTGTAATAGTAAAAAGCTCAAAAAACACCCTACCCAGTTTATAGATTATCCAGTTTGTTGAAAAATAGGGCATTTGAATAAAGTTACTTAAAAAATTGTTGACATTATTTGGGTGGCTGCATAGAATGCGCCCCGCACTCAGCAATACACAGCACGGTTTACCAAGCAGTGTATAGCAATATTGAGTTGGGGCTATAGCTCAGCTGGGAGAGCGCTTCGCTGGCAGCGAAGAGGTCTGCGGTTCGATCCCGCATAGCTCCACCAAACTTAATAGTGCAATTGTCCTAGGGTAGCAGTTTTCTGTGTCCCCATCGTCTAGAGGCCTAGGACACCGCCCTTTCACGGCGGTAACAGGGGTTCGAATCCCCTTGGGGACGCCAATCTGATTTTCAGAGGCGGTTTTACCGAGAAAATAGCGAAGCAAATACAGCTCGAGTCTATATTTGCATTCATTCGCATTACCTTAAGCTCAGGATTTGAGTCTAACTAATCAGTTGTCCTAGTGACACATTTATGTGTCCCCATCGTCTAGAGGCCTAGGACACCGCCCTTTCACGGCGGTAACAGGGGTTCGAATCCCCTTGGGGACGCCACTTACTATAAGTGCTGTGTTATGAAAACTACTCGCCTGAAACGAGTCTAACTATTCAGTTGTCCTAGTGACACA
>NZ_PYHV01000024.1:18262-42460 GCF_004766475.1 Pseudoalteromonas sp. KS88 | reverse complement strand
AAAAGATAATGCCATTTGCCTTACAGGCTCGGTCTCATCTTACGAAGAAATAGCAAATCAGTGATTTGCAAACCAATTTCTGCGTCCCCATCGTCTAGAGGCCTAGGACACCGCCCTTTCACGGCGGTAACAGGGGTTCGAATCCCCTTGGGGACGCCACTTAACTTAAGTGTTATGTCATTGGATATACTTCTCTATAACCTCCTATGCACTATCTTTTTTTCTTTTTCCAATCAAGTTATTTTTAATTATCAATTAAATAAAGATCTATTTACTGTGATTAAATATTAAATTGCCTTGTAAGCGGCTAGACTGTTTATTATAGTCAAAGGTACATTCATATGGTCCGAAGCTTAATGTCGAAAAAGACTTTTCCTAATGCAAAAATACTAATAGTTGAAGAGCAACCGCTTGCTCAAAGCTACATGAAACAATCGCTTGAAAAGTTAGGCTTTCGGCAATTGCACTTTGCTGAGCATGCAAATGCAGCAAAAGAGCTTTGTCTTACTGAACAGTTTGAACTTATTGTATGCTCTTTTAATTTAAGCAAACATCAAGATGGCTACCAATTGTATGAAGAGCTCAGAGTTAAGCAGTTAATCAAAAACTCCACTGGGTTCATTTTCATTTCAGCTGAAACAACCGGCTCATTAGTTCACAGCGTGCTTGAACTCCAACCTGATGATTTTTTGGTTAAGCCATTTTCCATTAGTGATTTAAAAACACGTATTGAAAAAATATTGCTACGTAAAAGTAACTTACAGAAAATATATAATTTGATTGATGATGGTAATGATTCAAAAGCATTAAAAAACATCAATGCATCATTAATGAGTAAACAAAACACGTACAGCGCAATCTTATTACGCCTTAAAGGTGATGTACTACTTAGGCTAAAACGCCATGAAGAAGCCAAAACATTTTTTAAATCAGCACTAAATATACAAAAGTTCACATGGGCTAAAGTTGGTTTAGTTGAAGCCTTAATTGCAAATAATGAGCATATCCTTGCCCAGCGTATGCTTAAGACAATGCTAACTCAGAACGAAACACGTTTAGTGGCATTAAACTTACTTGGCTCTTTAGAAGTTAAGCTAAACCAATTTGAGTCTGCACAAGAGTTGTTAAGTGAAGCAGCAGATATTGCCCCACTTAATTTAAAACGCCAAAAATCTTTAAGTAACGTTGCAATGCTGAACCATGACTACGAAAAAAGCTACACAACACATAAAGACATCGCTCAATACGCTAAGTATTCGATTCATGACCACCCTGATATCTATTTAAATGCAGCGCGTGCTGGAATTGATTTTGCGCTTACAACAGATCAAAGCGATCAAATACAACGCATTTCACGCCAAACAAATAAATATTTGAGCGACTTAAAAAATCAATTTCCAAATAGTCATAATCAAACTCAGATTGATGTTTTAAACGCTCGCTTACACTACCTTAAAGATGAGCACCAAAAAGCTAAAAAGCTAATTGAACAACTTGATGATGATGAAAATCAAATTCGCTCAATCGATGGTGCGCTTGATAAAGCAAAAGCGTTCCACGAATTAGGCTTTCATGTCAAAGCACAGAACTTATTTAACCAAATCATTAATCATTGCGAACGTCACCCAAATATAAGTGACCCCGTTTACTTGCGTTATATTCAACAGCAACAAGTTGAACGCAGAGACATAAAAATGGGACCAAAAGAACTTAATAATCATGCCGTCACTCAATTTAATAAAGGCCAATTAAATGCGGCGCTTGAGGCATTTAGTCAAGCGTTTAGAATCATGCCTCGCAATGCGAGTATTGCACTAAACTTACTGCAGTGCCTATTTGACGATAATAAAAAAAATGGGCAATCATTTAATTTAATTACTGCAAAAAAGTGCTATACACTATTATCAACTGCATCTTTGGATGCTGAGCAACAACAACGCTTCAATAAGATTGTTAATAATGCACAAGAGATGGGATTAAAATTAACTGATAAAGATAGTTAATTAATAACAATATAAACATTCCATAATTTAAACAACATAGTAGGGGAAATACATTGAAACGCCGTTTTAATATACTCTATCTATTGCTTGCATGTTGTACTTTGACCAACCCCTTTCAACTCGTACAAAGTAAAACGTCGTTAGCCAACTGGCAAAAAGCAAATATTGATTGGCGCCGATATGAAGGCACTCATATTAATGTTCTTGCAGATGAGCAACCTGCATTTATGGCGTTAAAGCCATACTTACCTATATTTGAAAAGCTAACAGGGATTTCTGTTGGATTCCATGCATTAGAGCAGTCCAAAATGCGCCATCGCAGAGCAATTGACCTGAGTAAAGGGCTGGGGTTATATGATGTGATACCAATGGGCGTTACCTTTTTGGGGCAAGCCCATGCAAATAATTATTTAGAACCCCTTGCTCGTTTTTTAAACAGCCCACTATTAACCGATCAAAGCTGGTATAAAATGACAGATATAAGCCCAAATAGCCTGTCTCTATGCCAAATAGACGGTACACTTCTATCTCTGCCCTTTGATTTCTCTGCGCCAATATATTTTTACCGAAAAGACTTATTTAACAAATTCAATCTTGATGTTCCAGATACCTATGAAGCATTATTAACAACCAAGATTGCTCTTCAGCAGGCGCTCGATAAACACCCTGAGTATAGCGATGTACATGCATTTGCATCAAGAACTATGCCTGGGGCTGGTTTAAATACATGGACTGTTTTACCGATTATGCGCTCTTATGGTGCACAGATAGTTACTGACGAAGTTAGAGCAACCAGTAACTCACAAAGCGCTTATAACGCCATTGAAGTTTATCGTGATTTAGTTACAGGCTACGGCAACCCTGCGAATAGTCGTACATTGCACTTTTATCAAATACGTAAGCTGTTTAAAGAAGGCAAACTGGCGTCGGCTTTTATTGCTTCACATTTTTATAATGAAATAGACACCAAAAATGAATCTATCGTTTGGGACAAATGGGAGGCAGCCCCACTGCCTAAAGGGCCTTTTTCAAGAGAAACCTCTCCATGGGCTTGGGCCCTGGCAATAAACGCACACTCGCAAAACAAATCAGCTGCTTGGTTGTTTATACAATGGGCTACAAGTGCTCAAACTGCCATGTTGTTGAGTACTGGTGGGTCACCTCCACGTATGCAAATTTGGCAGGAGCAGTTATTTAACTTAGTAAATAAACCGGGGTTCAATAATACAATGTTGTGGGTTTTTGAAAATGCCACACCCAGCTATATCCAATCGGGAATTACGTTATTCCCTGAAATTGGTGAAATAATTTCTCATGCATACAGTCAAATTTTTTATGGTGCGGATATTCAAAACACTTTAGATAGCAGTAATAAAAAAATTGATTCCCTACTAAACAAAAAAGAATAAATTTTACGCCTATGTACTTAACTATTGCTCATAAAATCTTATTGATAATTGGCTTTACCATCACGCTCGTTTTAGGTGTTAGTACGGGTTTGCATGTCATTGAGTTAAAAAATCAAACATTATTAAATATGAGCGAAAAAGCCTCAGCTATCGTAACGCCCATGCTTGTTGAAATAGATCAGCTTACGACCGATAGTAACAAGGACAGTTGGGTACTTAAGATTCAAGCTATCGCATTAACTGATTTAATCACACAAAATAACTTTAACAATTTAACAAATATATATTTTGTTGATAACAAAGCGCACATTGTCGCGCATATAGATAGAGAACAACTGTCTAAAGTCATCACTGATAATGCCCTCTTACAAGCCATTGAGAAAAACCAACAAAATATACTAAGTAAAGACGGTCATTATGATGTCGTGATCCCTGTTAACAACCATAACAAAAATAAAATTGGCTCTGTAATTGTCAGCTTTGCGGGTGATGATTTAGCAGAGAAAATAAAGCTCATCATAACCAATGCAATCTCATTATTTGCCATTTACTTATCCACCGCACTAATAATAGCTTATATAATAATTCGCAAAATTATCTTGCAACCTATCGATAAACTCGTTGAGTTTTCGCACGCTATTACAACAGGTGAGTTAGACCACCCTATCCACATTAACAGCCAAGATGAAATTGGTACTTTGGCAAGTGGGTTTAAAATGATGCGAGCCGCCGTAAGAGAGCAAATCAATAACATGCATGAGCAACAATCGGTGCTTGAAGAAATAGTAACAACACGTACCCAAGAGTACTTAGCTGCAAAAGAACAGGCGGAGTACTCTAATCAGGCTAAAAGTGTATTCTTGGCCAATATGTCGCATGAACTTCGTACCCCTTTAAATGCGGTGCTTGGATTTAGTCAGCTTTTACAAGATAGAGAAATTGACGTAACCAAATTACGTTATTTAGAGGCCATTACTGTTTCAGGCAATTCGCTTTTGAATATCCTCAACGACATTTTGGATATCTCTAAAATTGATGCGGGTAAAATGCACCTAGAACTTGATCATGTAGAACTAAGTTCAATGTGTAATGAGCTGTCTATGATGTTTATGCAACAATGCGCACAAAAAGACTTAGGGCTAACGATTAAATGTACGGCTAATGCCAAAAAAGCCCTTCTACTTGACGGCAACAAACTTCGCCAAGTTATGATTAACTTACTTAGTAATGCTATAAAATTTACCCAACAAGGTTATGTGCGGGCCATTTTTGATGCTAACGTAAATAATACCGGCGATCATGTTAGTTTAATTATAAAAGTGATTGATTCAGGAAAAGGCATTGCCAAAGATCAACAACAAAATATCTTTAATGCATTTGAGCAAGCGCAAGGTCAAAAAAGTGATGAATACGGTGGCACCGGTTTAGGGCTTACTATATCACTTAAGTTTATTAAGCTTATGGGCGGCACCCTCAATGTGACCAGTGAACCCAATAAAGGTAGCGAGTTTACGATTGAAATTCCTGATATTGCTTACGCGCAACATGAGGCAGTCGCAACCCAAAATAACTTTCCAGCAATCGCGAGCTATAGGTTTGGCCCAAATAAAATATTAATTGTTGATGATATTGCTTACAACCGTGATTTTTTAGTGTCGTTTTTATCTCGTTGGCCATTTCAAATTGAAGAAGCTGAAAATGGCAAAGTTGCTTTAGAAAAAATAGCTCAATGTCCGCCTGAACTCATCATCATGGATATGAAAATGCCGGTTATGGGGGGGCTTGAGGCTACTAGAGCCTTACGTGAAAATGAACAATATAAACATATTCCTATCATTGCAGTAACCGCTTCAGCACTGAAAAATGAACAACTTGAATTTACTCAATTAACCGATTACTGCATTACAAAACCTATTTGTCGGGAGCATTTAATTTTTACTATTGCTCAACTAATAACGCCTCCCGACTAAACACTATTTAAAGTTTTTTAAGTGATAAAGCATTAACACAATAGCGTAAACCACCAGGCATTGGGCCATCTGGAAATACATGCCCTAAATGCGCATCACAAACATTGCAAACAGCTTCAATCCGCTGCATACCATGACTATTATCACTAATGTAAGCAATTGAGTTTGTTTTTGCAGGTTGTGTAAATGATGGCCAGCCAGTGCCACTATCAAATTTTTCATCCCCTTCAAATAGCACATTTTCGCAGCATACACAGGCATACTCACCAGGCTCAAATAAAGTACAGCTGTCTGAGCTATGTGGCCGCTCAGTTCCTTTGTTACGTGTAACATAAAAGGCTTCATCGCTTAGTTGAGCACGCCACTGAGCATCAGTCTTCTCAACTTTTCGACTTGGCTCGGGGTTACCTTTACTAGCAAAATTTAAAATATCATTCCAATTTAACATCGTTAACCTCACAAAATTAGATGAGAAAGTTTATTAAGGTCTACATTATCACGATAATGCGCTAATAATTTTGATAATTTAGGGTTTATCCGCATTTCACAAAAAGGCCTATGCGGATTACTATAATAATAGTCTTGGTACTTTGCAGGGGAATGTTTAAACTCACCTGCCGCAAGCACTTGAACAATTAAGGGTTTGCTGTAGTCATTCTGTTTTTCATGAATGGCAATATGTGCCTGTAGAGCTTGCTGCTCACTGTATGTGTAAACTGCCGAACGGTACTTATGACGCATACTATGCACCTCAGTAGCACTGTGGGTATCAATATGGATAGCAATTAAGTCTGTTAAACTTAAAATATCAGAATCAAATGTGACCCTTACCGCTTCGCTAAAATCGCTAGTGGTATCAGCTATTTTAAACCAGCCTTGCTCAACACGCACAACGCCTATCAAGGACGCAAAAATAGCTTCGGTGCACCAATGGCAACTTCCGCCTAACCCCACTGTTTGCCGCATGGCAATGCTCCTAAAAAGTCGATTTATTGTTTAATAGAAAATAAATAAAGTAACTCTTTACTATACCGGCCATACTTGCTGTTCATTTCAATATAAGGTAATTGATTGCCATTCTTCTCGGGTAAAAAAACGATGCAAATAGTGTTCTAACTCAGCTTTACTTGCAGGTAAGCTCACACTGAAGTCACTCTCATCCTGATTAAAAAAACAAATATAATCATCTCTTATTTCAATACGTTTAATACTCTCTACTACCAACCATTGCGGACCGCTTTTACTATCAAAAAAACCATTAAGACTGAATAATATTATATGCTGCGTATCTCGCTTTAAAAAGTCACAGATAGGGTTACGCATTTTAAAAAGTGATGTAAGTCGGTAGCTGGCTGAGCAGAAGGTGAATACCCACAGAGCAACAACGAAGATAAACCACGGTTGCTGCAATACTGCTGTAAATGTTGCTATTATAGCGAGTAATAAACCAACAATAGCAACCACAAAGGCAATACGTAGATTAATCTTATTCATTGTGCCTACTCTGCTTTTTTTCAGTAATTGGATCAGGCCAATCATTAAAAAACACTGTCAAATAACGGCTTTTTGCTAAATAAAGTAGTACCCACAGTACGACCACCATTTGCAACGCCAAAAACATCGAAAATTGATAGTAACTATGGGCCGCCTGAATAACCAACCAACCTAAATCTAGTGCAGCACAGGCAAGTAAAGGCCAACGCATAAAACGCCATAGTTTTGCTAAACGCGCTGATGCAACATTATTTTTTTGTGGCCGCCTAAAGCAAAAAATGACTGCCGGGATGATTGCTAGCGCACCAATTGCCAACGCACTAAAAAAATCATATTTAGAGCGAAAAACCAAAGACATAATATCTAATTCAGGACGGCGGCTTAACGCCGCAATTATCCAAATAAAATAGGCTCTTAATAGCACAAGTAAACTTAAATGAAATGCGATCGGCGTACGGTAAGTACCGTATTTATCCCAATATTCTGGACCATAACGCATTACAATTGATTCTTCTTGTCAGCAATAACACCTAACACAGTAAAAGCACATATCACCATGAGACCTAACAACTGTGTACCAAAAAACAATAACAGTTTACTCAATAGAGGTGTTGCAAATACCACCAAAAAGCCAAAACCAAAACCGGTTACTAAAACAAATACAGCGACTCTGACAAAAAAATGCCGCCTTGCAACAAAGCGTTTAGTTACTTTGATAATGTCATTGGCATATAGAGATACCAAACACACAACCAACAACAAGGCTATATTGTACAGGTACGGCTTTAGCCACTGGCCAAAGCTCAATGCTGTACTTTCAAATACAGCAAGTGCGCTATCCATTGTGTTTCGCCAGTAGCGCAATTAAATCATCCTCAGTAAGGATATCAATGCCTAAATCTTGTGCTTTAGTAAGCTTTGAGCCCGCTTTTTCACCCGCAATAAGTGCATCTGTTTTTGCTGAAACACTGCCAGAGACCTTAGCACCTAATGCTTGTAAACGTGCTTTTGCATCGTTACGGTTCAGTTCGTTGAGTGTACCGGTGAGTACATAGGTTAACCCCACAAGTGGTTGCTCATCAACGCTTACAGGCGCTAACTCTGGCCAGTGAATACCTTGTTCAATAAGCGCATTAACTACGTCTGTATTATGTGGTTCTGCAAAGAAACTACTCACATGTTTTGCAACAATTTCGCCTACATCTGACACTTCAACCAAGGCTTCAATACTTGCTTGAGTTACTTTTTCGAGGGTTAAAAAGTGAGTCGCTAAGTTTTGCGCCGTTGCTTCACCCACTTCACGTATACCCAGTGAGTATAAAAATTTAGCTAACGTCGTTTGCTTTGCATCTTCCAAAGCACTAACCAAATTTTTAGCCGACTTAGGCCCCATGCGTTCAAGTGATTCAAAATGACCCTGTTTTAAAATAAATAAGTCAGCAGGTGTTTTAACCAGCTCTCTATCGACTAACTGATCAACAATCTTATCGCCCAAGCCATCCACATCGAGTGCTTTACGAGAAGCAAAGTGTTTTATCGCTTGTTTACGTTGCGCTTGGCAAACAAGGCCCCCCGTGCAACGCGCAACGGCTTCTCCTTCGACCTTTTCAACGTGCGAGTCACAAATAGGACACGCTTTAGGAAAAACAATGTCTTTGGCATCATCAGGGCGGCGTTCAAGTACAACTTGCGTTATTTGCGGAATAACATCACCAGCACGGCGGATAATAACGGTATCGCCCACTTTTACACCTAAGCGCGCAATTTCATCACCATTGTGTAATGTTGCATTAGAGACTGTAACACCACCAACAAATACCGGTTCAAGTCTTGCGACAGGAGTGATTGCACCGGTACGCCCTACTTGAAACTCAACATCGAGTAACTGAGTAATTTCTTCTTGAGCAGGGAATTTATAAGCAATTGCCCAGCGCGGTGCGCGGGCAACAAAGCCTAAACGCTCTTGCATTGCTTTGTTGTTGAGTTTAATAACTACGCCATCAATTTCATATTTTAAGCTGCTTCTACGCTCTAAAATATCTTGATAATAATCAAGCGCCGCTTTTTCACCTTCCACCAGCTTGGTCTCAGGGCAAAGTGGTAGGCCCCAATCAGTAAGCTTAGCCAATTGTTGATAATGATCGCTCGGTAACTCACCTTCAGTCACAACGCCAATGCTGTAGGCATAAAACATCAGTGGTCGCTTTGCCGTTATTTTTGAATCTAATTGGCGCAAACTTCCAGCCGCAGCATTACGTGGATTAACAAACACTTTTTCGCCGCGTTTTTCAGCTTCAACATTAAGTTTGTCAAATCCAGCGCTATTCATAAATACTTCACCCCGGATTTCTATTTCACGTGGGTAATCAGTACCGCGTAATTTAAGCGGTACATTACGAATCGTTTTTACGTTTTGAGTAATGTTTTCACCCGTTTGGCCATCTCCTCGAGTGGCGGCCTGAACAAGCACACCATCCCGATACAAAATAGAGACAGCAAGGCCATCCAGTTTTGGCTCGCAACAAAAAGTTAGTTCGCTGTTATCCATTAACCGCTCTTTGACACGGCGGTTAAAAGCGGCAAACTCTTCTTCACTAAACGCGTTATCAAGTGAAAGCATGGGCACCTGATGAGCAACTTGTTCAAACTTGGCAAGGGCAGCTCCACCGACCTTCTGCGTTGGAGAGTCTGCGCTAAAATACTCAGGATTAGCGGTTTCTAGAGCACTTAGCTCTCGTAAAAGCCGATCGTATTCAGCATCCGGAATCGACGGGCTATCGAGCACATAATAGTTATAGTTATGATCATCTAATTGCTGACGAAGCGCACTAATTTGCGTTAAAACTGGAGTAGACATATTGGCCTCTAAAACATAAAAAAGCCACTTAAACGAGTTATCGCCTAGTGGCTTAAAAATTCTTAAAAAGTTAATTTATTGAATAAGCTATTAAGCGCTGAAACTTCTCACTTTTTCAACGTACTCGCGCACGCTTTCAACAGTCATTTCTTCACGTTGAGAATCTAATATTGTGGCACCAAATTCATCCGCTAATTTCTTCGCTGCACTGTGCAACATATTGAATGCTGCAAGGCCGTCACCGTCACACGGTAAAGTCATAAATAAGCTAATACCTGCGGTACTAAATTGTTCCATATTATCGATATCAAACGTACCTGGGTTATACATATTTACTAAGCGAAATAGCACAGGCCCAAGTCCCGCAGGGTCTAGGTGGCGATTAAAAAAACCTTCCTCTGAGTATTTAAAACCGAGTGTATTGATTGCCGGTAATAACTTACTGCCTTCCATCGCCATGCCTTCAGGCATTTGGATGTGAACGATAATAAAGTCAGCAGGAGGAGTTTCTTGTTCTTGCTCTGCCTGAGCTTCATCAACTGACTCACTAGAGCGCTGAGTATCAGCTTCACCCGATTGCTCGACTTCATTTACATCATCAGCTGAAAAACTGAGATCGCCAAATTGTGGCTCATCACGCTCAGTTTGAGCTGTTTGTAAAGGCTCAGAATGCTGCTCTACTGATGGTTGTTCAGTTGGTTCAACACGCTCATTCGGCGCAGTCGTGGGTGCCTCTTTTTTACGAACTGACCATAGGCCATGTATTAATAATCCACCAATGACTATTACACTGATAATAATTAAAACCCATCTTAATTGTTCGGCCATCCCCTCACCTTTTATTATTTGTTCTATCAAAAATAGTATTATGCATGTGCCATTTGCACTGCTTGTTCAATATCAACTGCAACCATGCGTGATACGCCCGGTTCAGCCATTGTAACACCAGTTAATCGTCCTGCCATTTCCATCGCAATTTTATTATGGCTGATGTAGATAAATTGCACAGATTGTGACATTTCCTCTACTAAACGGCAGAACCTGCCAACATTCGCATCATCAAGTGGTGCATCAACTTCGTCCAGCATACAGAAAGGAGCTGGATTGAGCCTGAATATTGAAAACACTAATGATAATGCGGTCAGCGCTTTTTCTCCACCACTTAACAAGTGAATTGTTGAATTTTTCTTACCAGGCGGTCGTGCCATAATACTAACACCACTTTCTAATAAATCATCACTGGTTAATTCTAGGTATGCGCTACCGCCGCCAAACACTTTAGGAAATAGCTCACCGAAGTCTTGATTAACTTGGTCAAACGTTGCTTTAAAACGCGTTTTGGTTTCACGGTCAATCTTATGAATTGCTCCTTCTAAACTTGAAAGTGCATTCGTTAAATCTTCCAGTTGCTGCTCTAAGTACTCACTGCGTTGCTTAGCTTGGTCAAACTCATCGATTGCCGCTAGATTTACCGCGCCCAATTCATTCACACTTTGCGCTATCCGATTAAGCTGTGCTTGCATTGTAGATAAATTAGCTGACTCTGGTAATTGCGCCAATACTGCTTTTAAATTTTGCTCAAGTTCAGCCAATGGCTCAAGCGCGGCTTGCGCTTTTACTATCAGGCTTTGCTCTTCAAGAGCTAAAGCTTGGAGTTTCTCTTGTAAACTACTTAATTCACCTTGTGATGATTTGAGTGTGGTTTGCTTATCCAATAGCGCCGTTTTTGCATCCGCTAAACCAGCTTTTAGATTAGTTAGCTCAGCTTCTCCTTGTTGGTGCTGCTCAAGCAGTAATAGTATTTTCTCGGCACTTTCTTCAAGTGGGATCACTAACTCTTCAATTTGATTAGTTAACTCTGTTACCGATTCACTGGCGGTGTTGTATGCGCTCAAAGCGTGCTGTAACTTAGTTTCACTTAGCTGGCACTCGCTACGCGCTGTTTGCTCCGCTAAGTTAGCTTGATGTGCTTGACTCTTATATTGCTCAAATACACGACTATGCTGCTGGTATTCATTATCGCACTGTTGCTGTGTCTGTTTGGCTTGTTCACGTTGTGCTGATAATTGCTGCTGTCGTTGTTCTATACGTTCGATAAGCTGTTGTTGCTGCTGCATAGCTGCGTTAATAGTTACTTGTTCATCAAGTAAACTTTGACGCTTAGTAGAGAGTTTTTCTTGTTGGGTTTGCCACTGAGTTAATTGTTCTTTTAGCATATCGCGGCGAGTGCTGGCCGCCGCTATTTTTTGTGCCAATTGGTGTACAGCATCTTTTAAGTCATCTACTTGTATCAAAAGATTACTGTGTACGGATTTATTTTCGCTTACCACTGTTTGCGCACTTTCAAGCTGTGATTGCAATGAGGTAGCCAACTCTTTAGCATCATTAAGCTGCTTATGTTTGAGCAGCAAAGAACTTTCAGCATCGCCATGATTACTTAAATGCCAGTTACGCCCATTTATATTGGCATTGCTGTCAATAACCGCAAGCCAAAACTCATCATCAAATATACTCTGCTCAAAATTATCTGCAAAAGCAATACGTTCTAATAAATCTGGGTAAACACCGCGGTCAATGAGTGCTGCAACGGAACCCGCTTTAGCATTATTTGTACGGAGCCAAACACTATTGTTATCAGCGGCTGGTTTAACAGCTAAGTGTGTTAAATTCAAAAGGGCCTGTTCAACTACCTGTTCATAACCAGACTTTACCTCAAGTTGCGCTAATAAAGTGCCTGTATCTTGATTATTGTCACCCTTAAGCATACTACTTAAACCGGCAATTTTGGCTTTATTCTCATTTACTGCTTGCGCTTCATTTTGCTGCGCAATTTGGCTTTGTGTTAATGCATCATAAGCGGATTGAGCACTGAGCGTTGTCTTGTTTAGTGCGCTTTGTTTTGCTGCAAGTTCTTTGGTTAAAGATTGCATTAACGTATGTTGTTCATCTAGCTGCTTTGCAATTGAATTTTTTGCAAGCTCTGCCGATTGCTGTTCAATATCATCCAATTGTTTAATGATATAATGCAGGTTTTGCTGGTGCTGTGCTTGGGTGTTGAGTTCTTTATTATGGTTATTTGATACCGTTTGAAGTTGCTCGTTTAGCTCTTGATACTGGCTATTTGCAAGGTTTTTTTGCTGTTGAGATTGCTCTACTTGCTCAGCAATTTGCGTCACTTGTTCATCACAGATAAGTGTGTGTTCTATGGCATTTTGTAAGGTCTCAGCCAGCTCACTCGTATGTCCTTGCTGCTGCAATTGCTGCTCTTGGCTTTGCAACTGAAGGGTTTGCTGCTTAATTAAACTTTGACTTAATGTTTGATGCTGTTGCTTTAGGCTGATTTGTTGTTGTTCAATGCGTGTCAGTTGGGTATGGGTATTATGTTGCGCTTGTTGCGAATCAGCTAACTGCTGTTGGCGCTGTTGTACTTGAAGCTCAAGACTCGTTAATACGTCATCGTGGCCTGCATTGGCTTGTTTATAAAAATCAATTTGTTCATTTAATTTAGCTATTTGCTGATTTTTATCTACTTGTTGTTGGTGCAGCTTTTGCCACTTTAACACCGCAATTTGCCCTTTCAATGTGCGTTCTTGGGCTTTTAACTCTTTAAACTTTTTGGCCTCAACCGATTGTAAAGCGAGCTTATCAACTTGCGCTTGCAGCTCCTGGCGCACATCAAGTAAACGCTCAAGATTTTCACGGGTGCTTTTAATGCGGGTTTGGGTTTCTTTTCGTCGTTCTTTGTATTTTGATACCCCGGCAGCTTCTTCAAGAAAAACACGTAAATCAGCAGGCTTACTCTCAATTAAACGCGAGATCATCCCTTGTTCGATAATCGCATAACTGCGCGGGCCGAGCCCTGTGCCTAAAAATATATCGGTAATATCGCGTTTACGACACTTGCTACCATTTAAAAAATACAGCGATTGACCATCACGAGTAACTAAACGTTTAATAGCAACTTGATTACGATCAGCAAAGGTATTAGGTAGATGGCCTTGAGTATTATCAAAAATGAGCTCAACAGATGCTTGAGAGATAGGTTTTCTATTAGTGGAGCCGTTAAAAATAACATCGGTCATGGCATCACCACGCAGGTTTTTTGCTGAGCTTTCACCTAAAACCCAACGCACTGCATCAATCACGTTTGATTTGCCGCAGCCATTGGGGCCAACAACACACGTCATTTGATCAGGAAATGGAATTTTAGTGGGCTCTACAAAGGATTTAAAGCCCGCTAATTTTATGGTGCTCAAACGCATCTATTTGGTTTACCGAATCTTATTATTAATTATTAACGATTAAATGTAACTGTTATAGACAGCAAAAGTAAATGCAAAATCTAAGCTTGGCGTTTAAAGTTATCTAAAATAATCCCTGTTGCCATCGCGACATTGAGCGATTCGGCCGCACCAAAAGCAGGAATGGTTATTTTGTTTGTTACCAGTTCAGCGCACTCACTGCGAATTCCATGAGATTCACTGCCCATAAGTAACACACATGATTGCGATAATTCAGTCTTATGTAGGTTCTCACCCTCTAAAAATGCACCATATATAGGCAAGTTAAGCGTTTTTAAATAAGAAGGTAAATCAACCTGGCTCACTGCAACACGCACAAATGAGCCCATTGTGGCACTGATTGTTTTTGGGTTGTAAGGGTCTGCGCTATCGATACTTGCCACGATATGTTTTATACCATACCAATCAGCAACACGAATGATCGTACCTAAATTACCAGGGTCAGACACTCCATCTAGCGCTAAGATTAACCCTTGCGCGTTCGGTAGCTCCACTTTAGGCATCGCCACAACCGCAATCGCCGCATTGTTCGAAACCAAAGTACTGGCTTTTGTTAAGGTGTATTCATCCGCTTCAATCATACTCACTTTATTAAATTGAGCCTGATGCTGATTAATAAACGCAGACGTAGCAAATAAATCAACGACCGCTAAATCACTCGCTAACAACTCAAGTACATTTTTTTCACCTTGTACAAGGTATTGATTGTATTGCTTTCGGTACTTTTTTTGCCCTAATGCACGAATTAACTTGAGTTGGTTTTTTGAAATCATAACAGCCCCATAAAATGATGCAGTTAGTATAACAGGTTTAGGGGAGAGTTCTAAAATTGAAAAGTCTAAAAAAATACTGTAAATCAGCCATTGCAGTATAATTTGATTGATAAAAAGGCAATTATTTAGTAGATTTCTGGACCTAATTTAAGGATATGGAAATAACATGGACACAACCACCCCTCCAGTCAATACAACGCACGCCCCTTCACCACAAATAATATCTCAAGACAGAGTAAAATTCAGTGGTAAAGCTGGTGAGTTTTTTGGTATTTGGACAGTGAATATTCTACTGAGCATACTCACCTTAGGTATCTACTCTGCTTGGGCAAAAGTACGTACTTATCGATATTTTTATAGTAATACATCAATAGACGGCCACAGCTTTGACTACTTGGCAACGCCTATACAAATATTAAAAGGCCGTATATTGGCTGTTGCTGTGTTTGTGATTTACAGTCTTGTTATACAATTTTTTCCAACCTTTGGTATTTTATTAGCAATTTGCTTATTGTTCGCGATGCCTTGGATTATTAATCAGGGCCTTAGGTTTAACATGCGAATGACTCGACATCGTAATGTGCGGTTTGCTTTTGCCGGTAACTACGGTGAAGCATTTATCAATTTTATTATATTACCCATTGCGAGTATCTTTACTCTCTACCTATTGCTGCCATACGCACTAAAACGCATTGATCAATATATGCACGAGAACATCAGCTACGGTAACAAGCCAATTACAGTCAATCTTCAAGGTGAGAAATACTACATGGCTGCTTTAATAACCATTGGCGTTACCATAGCCGGTTTGGTTATTTTTGGTATAATTTTAGGTTTGACAGGCACAGCAATGGGAATTGGTGCTATCGATGCCGAAAATATTCACCCATCAACTATAATTTTCCCTGTTTTAATCGCTGCATTATATGTAGCATTTTTGACCTTAGTGAGTGCTGTTTATCAGTCTATTATCCGCAATCATATTTTAAACAATAGCGAATTCGAAGACGTGGCGAGCTTTAAATCAGATTTAAAAGCTGTTCAATACGCCATGCTGTTGTTTACCAATGCATTTGCTATCATTTTTACTTTAGGAATGGCTTACCCATGGGCGAAAATACGAAAAGCCCGTTTGCTTTGCTCCGCTACTGAGGTAACCATTTATCATGGCGCAATAGCTATTATTGATACTGCAGAGCAACAGCAGTCGTCCTTTGCAGAAGAAGCTGCAAACGTTTTCGACATTGATATATCGCTTACCTAATGAATCAAACCCAAACAACAGGCTGCTACTATTACCCTAGTCGCAGCCAACATATTCAGTGCAGCGCTGTAATTAATGACGAGCAAATACAATTGTTTGATAACCAGACGAATTCTATCGTTTCGGTTTCAAATCTAGATTGCTCATTTGATAGTCCCTTGCCAGGTATTGCAACTGCTGTGTGTTTTGCTGATGGTGGGCGATTCATACCTGATGATATGAATTTTCAATGGCCGTTTACTCATCATAGCCATGGCATAGCGCAGCAATTAGAAAAAAATAAACTACTTATTTTGGCCTCAGTAATTTTAATACCGCTGTTGCTGTGGTTTATTCTCTATCGTGGCATACCTGCTATTGCTGTATACAGTGTTGGTTTAGCCTCTCCTTCAATGGTAGAAGCTATGGGTGAACAAAGTTTACAAGTAATTGAAAAAATAGCGTTAGAGCCAACTCAGCTTCCGAGTGAGAAACAAGCGCTTATTCAACAACAGTGGCATACTATGCTTGATGACCTTCAGTTAGATAAAAAAAAGTTTAGGCTGTCATTTTATCAATCAGATTATTTTTCTGCTAATGCATTCGCGTTACCTCATGGCCGAGTCATTGTTACCGATGAATTAGTCATTTTACTCAAAGATAAACCGGATGCATTGCGTGCAATTTTGCTTCATGAAATAGGCCATGTTCAGTACCATCATGGTATTCGATTAGCGGCGCAAGCAACTGCTAGCACCATAGTGTTAGCGATTATTTTTGGAGACTTAGAAGGGATCACTGAAGTCGTACTTGGCTCTAGCTCTTCTTTTTTGCAGCAAGCGTTTTCACGAGATATGGAACGTGAAGCAGACAAATACGCTATCGAGAAATTAATTGCTTTAGGTTATTCTAATGATGATTTTGCCGATGCTATACAAGCACTGCAAAACAAATTAGATGAGCAAGCGCAACTTGATGAGTCGTGGCTTAAATATTTATCTACACATCCTAGTTCTCAAGAACGCATTGATTTTGCGAGGCAGTACACACCATAATGACACCTGAGTTAACATTAATTACATTGGTTATTACCGTAATCGCACTAGGTTATGGGGTTATTTACCCGCGTTTTGCTGGCAATGATTTTGTAAAAGTATCAAGCCAAGACCTTTTCGCAACAACTATCACATTAGTCGTTGCAGGGAGTCTTTATTATGATTCTGGCGTTGAGTTTAGTTGGTTAATCTTTAAGGTTAATTGGTTTTGGTTCACGTTTTTAACCTACATACTCATAGAAGTTCCAGTGTGTTTGGCCTATGCAAAAAAACACAATATGAAGTTCAAGTGAATTATGAAAAAAGCGCCTACATGGCGCTTTTATTACAGTGCTCAATCAGTACTTATGTTTCAACGTCCATAAATACAGTAATTCATTGGCAATGGTCGCAGCTGCTATCGCGGTGAGTTCACTTTGATCGTACGACGGCGACACTTCTACAACATCCATTCCCACTATATTGATTCCCTTGAGAGCGCGTAAGATTTTAAGCACTTTATCGCTGCTCAGTCCGCCACAAACTGGTGTGCCTGTACCTGGCGCAAATGCGGGATCTAAACAATCAATATCAAAAGTAACATACACAGGTAACTCCCCCACCCGCGCTAAAATTTGTTCAGCAATGGTTTGCGCCGATAAATCATTTGCTGTCATGGCATCAATGACGGCAAATTCATGCTTGCTTTGATCAAAGTCAGTACGAATACCGATTTGAATACTGTGCTCTACATCTACCAGCCCCTCCATTGGCGCATGATAAAACATAGTGCCGTGATCATAACGCGAGCCATTGCTATAGGTATCTGTATGCGCATCAAAATGCACTAAAGCCATTTTACCAAAACGTTTAGCGTGGGCGCGCAGTAACGGCAAAGTAACAAAGTGATCCCCTCCTAGGCCGAGTAAAGTTTTACCCTGACGTAAAATTTGCTCCGCGGCTAATTCAAGCTGGGCGGTAAAATACTCAGGGTCGCCAACTGGGTAAGTAAAATCCCCAGCATCGGCTAACTTTAAACGTTCAAACAAAGGGAACGTCCACGGGTATTTTGTTTCTTCCCACGCTAAATGCACCGATGCGCGACGAATTGCATCAGGCCCTAAGCGCGCACCAGGGCGACCCGACGTCGCCAAATCAAAAGGTAAGCCTAGCACTACCACATCTGCGTTGATGTCTGTGATATTTTGCACCATGGGCTGGCGTAAAAACGTCATGCCATTGGAGTACAATGAGTGATCGGTATGATCAAACAAGGTCGTCATATTAAAGCTCTTCTAAATAAGTATAACCGTCTAAACCAGCTTGTAACTCGTCAAGCACACTTTGCTGCTCGTTTGCTGGTAATTTACCGGCCACCAGCTGCGCATAAGAAGACTGAAAGCCTTCAACATCCAAGTGTACATAGCGCATCATGTCGGCCACTGTGTCCCCTTGGTTAACTTCTACAATACGGGCATCACCTTGCTCATCCATTGTGATCATCGCACTGTGGGTATCACCAAATAAATTATGCATATCACCCAGTATTTCTTGGTAGGCACCCACTAAGAAAAAGCCCATTAAATACGGTTTTTCAGCACTAAATTCTGGCACCGGTAGAGTACTTTCAATGCCTTGGCCATCAACATAATGATCAAGTGCACCGTCAGAATCACAAGTTATATCAAGCAACACCGCACGCTTTTGTGGCGCTTCAGTTAAACCACTTAATGGTAATACCGGAAACACTTGGTCGATTCCCCACGCATCAGGTAGTGACTGAAACAATGAAAAATTAACAAAAAACTTATCCGCTAATCGTGCATTAAGTTCATCAATAATAGGCCGATGAAAACGGTTTTTATTATCCATATGTTTGTTAAGCTCATAACATACACGTAAGTTAATTTGCTCCGCCCACGCACGCTGAGTTAAATCTAATAATCCCATTGCAAATTGGTTATGCGCCTCAGCTAAATCACCTTGGCTGTCATGATAAATCTCAATTAATGCACGGTCATCAGTCAACACATGTAATTGCTGCCACGACTGCCACATATTTTTCAGTAATAACGGTGCATCATCCGCTGGTGCTTGAATGTCCTCTGGCACATAGCTTTCGGTGCCAATTACATTTGAAATAAGTACCGCATGGTGAGCAGTTAGCGCACGGCCAGACTCCGAAATAATCGTCGGAAACGGTTGTTCGTACTGCTTACAAATATCGCCAATGGTGTAAACAATGTTATTGGCATACTCACCTAAGCTGTAATTCATTGAGTTATGCGACTGGCTTCGTGTGCCGTCATAATCAACCGCCAGACCACCACCGACATCTAAACACTCGATTTGAGCACCTAATTTGCGTAGTTCACAGTAAAAACGCGCTGCTTCACTCACGCCCAAACGTACATCACGAATATTGGCCATTTGCGAGCCTAGGTGAAAATGCACTAACTGCACTAAATCAAGTTGGTCGGTTTCTTTTAACTTATTTACCACATGCAATACTTGTGATGCCGATAAGCCAAACTTTGATTTTTCGCCACCACTGGCTTGCCATTTACCTTTACCCTGCGACGCCAAACGCACACGAATACCAATACGTGGCTTTACATTAAGCTCTTTAGCTTGGCTAAGTACCATGTCTAACTCAGAGAGCTTTTCTAACACGATATACACTTTGTGCCCTAGCTTTTCGCCAATCAATGCAAGACGCACGTATTCCTTATCTTTGTAACCATTACACACAATCACGGCGCTGGTTTTTTCTGCCAATGCTAGTACAGTCAATAGCTCTGGCTTACTACCAGCTTCAAGGCCCAGTTGTTTCTTTTCAATATTTGCTTGGCTGGCGACTATTTCCTCAACCACTTCACGTTGTTGATTTACTTTTATTGGGTAAACCAATAGGTAATCTTTAGGGTAGTTGTAGCTTTCAATTGCAGTATTAAAAGCTGCACATAGGCTGTGTACGCGATGATGCAAAATCTGCGGAAAGCGCACCAAAGCAGGCAGGCTCAAGCCTTTATCTTCAAGTTGTTTGGCGATATCAATTAATGCAATGGTTTGCTCTGGAGCATCAACCTTGGGTGCAACATACACATCACCTTGATCATTAATACCAAAAAAACCTTGGCTCCAATGACGAACATTGTAACTCGTGCGAGCTTGCTCTAGTGATGTTGTATCTTTCATTTATCTTTCTCTCTTATTTAATGATGCCGAGATCATTGTCGGCTAATTGCGCGCATTAAAAGGAAAAAATAGGCTTAAGTCCAACAAGTATTTTTACTCGTAACGAGTGAGTTTTAAGATGCTAAAACAAGAGAAGAAAAAGAAACGGTTAGGTGCTTAAAGCTGCATAAGCACCAAACAATTAGGGGGGTATTTTAATCGTTATTGGTTCAGGCCCAGTTCCATAAACAAACTTTGCGGGTTTTCACTGTAGTTACCAAACGGGCCACATGATTGGAAGCCTAAATTTTCATACAAACAGATTGATTTTTTTTGCTTAGGCCCTGTTTCTAAACGAATTAAAGGAATCTGCTCTTCGCCTGCATGATGCAACAAAATCTGCATTATGCGCCGAGATAAACCTTTACCACGATAGCTAGGTTTTACATACAAGCGGCGTATTTCACCATAAGGGGGGGTGTCTAATTGCATAACAATAGCACCACAGGCAACAATGCCATCTTCGTTTTTAAGGCCTATGGCATACACATTATCTAAGCTTAGTTCTTCTAAGGTAAGAGACTGCGCGGTCGCCACTGGGTATAAGGAACAAATAAGTCGGTCGATATCGGTAAAAACATTAATCACATCCTGGTCATTGGGGTTTAAATCGACTAACTGCATAGAACATCTCAATTTTATATTAAAAATTTGTTGTCAAACTATACCGAATTGTAACAAATGAACAACCTTGTTCGCCTTGTTTTTCTTTTATTTAAACGTTTAAATTATTTTTAATCAAATTAACTACGATAAAAATCAACCCATCTAGCTCAAGGTTTAGCCTGTTTGGACGATAAATAGTACAGCCGGATATGTTAAAGGATTAACGATGAAACTCTCCAATACTGCAGGTTTTTCGCAACTGACTGATCAGATTAAGCAACACAGACCTAATACTCCCCCTACAGCGACTGTAAAAGTAAATGAAGCAGACTCTATGCGTAATTATATAATCGCTAAAGAAGGGCCTGAAAGTGAACTGCTATTGAACAGTTTCAAAGGCCGAAATACTGCCACAACATACAGTCCTCATCATATTGTTGGCATGAAAAAATATGGTATTGCCTCTAGTCCATTAGATATCAATAAGCCCTTTGTAGAACAAACGTATCGATATGGTGAGTTTACCAACCCTGACGATATCAATGCGTTTTTAGACCAGGTTGAACGCCTTGATGGTGAACTACAAACAATGTTTCAACATCTAAAGCCAACATCTGAGCTACTTGATTTAACTAAAAAAATGTCGGATGAGGAACTCGCTATATTTACTGAATTTATGGTCGCAAGCTCGCGCCATTATATTGGCATGGATAATAAAAACATTAGTGAACAACTCATTTCATCATTAAGTAAGCAATCTGCTGATGAGCTTAGCTCGACGCTCGAGACTATGAGCACACTTGTGCAGCAAGGAAATGATTATACAAAACCGATATCACCTGTCGGTGAAAATAAACATGGTCACGAAATAGTAGAAATGATCAGTAAACCAGATAATGTTAACTGGTTTAAATCAAACTATGGCTCTAATCTAGCCAAGTATGAATTGGTCATTGATTATGCAAATTTATTAATGAATAAAAACCTCAGCGAAGATCAGCTTATTCAACTTAATAGTCATTTATCTCAAAGTAACCTTGAGCAAAGCAGTAGTATTATCGATATGGTGAGCTTACTTAAAGCCCATCAAACTGATGAGGTATTAGCGATGGTAAGTGAGGTTGATAAAGACAGCGAACTTAATTTACTGAGCTACTTAGCACAGCAAACTAACTATCAAGCTAATAAGCAATATTACCAAATGGATAATGGTAAATTTGTCGCCCAACAAGACAATATTAGCTCAGACTCAAATAGGCGTGAGTTATATAACACTATTTTAAATGCTTACGACACAATAGGGATGGGCTGGATAAATGACACTCTAGAGCAGTTTACCGGTACTCCCACACAGATCCAAAGCGAGTTGTGGCAAACACTACTCAATGACAAAGAGTCCATGCCTGAGCAATTTAATCACTCAAACTCAGTTCAAGTGTGGGCACAAAATAATATTTCCCAGATAGAAGGACAATTCCACTCCAAGCAAATGAATAAAATCTTTGAATATAATAGCCAGCGACTAGTACCTGATCTTATTGATAAACTTACTTTCTTTAGTAATGGTCATAATCACAAATCAGCGAATATCACAAAGTAGCGCTCAGGCTATAATCAGCAATAGTCAAAAAATTTTCGATGTTCTAATCCTGCTAAGTTAGCATTCACTTTGTTGGGATGTTTATATTCACGCCAGTTAGCAACATTGCGCCCCACATTTAGTTTCGCGAAGTTTGGCTCACCTTCAGCAGGCATCCCTAAAAACTGTTTTAACTTTAAGAGACTCCCCGAGTGACTCACATCGAGTGAAATAAAGTCATCGCGGTCTTTAAAATAATTAAATACCCCTTGCTGATGTAAACGGTAATAACTAGTCAAAGTGTGCTCACATTGCGAGTGAATGTTAGGAAAGGTCTGGTGAAAACTGCGCTTTAACACCGGGCTAAAATGCCCATTTTTTAGCTCTAAATGCGGTGCCATTTTTTCAAGTAGCATGGTAATTGATGGGATCCATTTATCCAAATCGCGATTCAAATACACAAATTTAGACCCAGGAAATAGCGCATCCAGCTGTTTATAATCACTAAAACACGGCGCATCAGATATCGCATCAGCCACTTCAAACGCTTTTTTGGTGAAAGCTGTGTGAGCCACTTTTAATCCCAACTCTAATAAAGCGACACTAATACTGGTTGTACCTGTTCGTGGTAAACCAATAATAAAAATTTTAGACATGCTTATTGCTCAAAATGAAGGGACATCAGTATATCGGGATCATCGAGCTAAACCTACTAAACTCTATAATAGTATTTGCGCATATTAAATTTTTTAACGTTATACACCGCTAAACTCCGCTTCTCCCCCCGCTTTACGAAAGAAAAAATACTTTGTTACCTAAAAATACTGTTCAATAAAACTGAGCGATTTATACTGCGCTTAATGATAAAAATGATCTGAGGTATTTAGCGTGCAGTTTACTCAAGGTATGGAGTATTTTTTTTCCGGTTTTAAGTTGATCACTCAAAAAGGTCTCAAACGTTTTGTATTTATTCCTTTATTAATCAATATTGCACTATTTGGTAGCTCACTGTTTTTTTTATACGGCTGGCTAACTGAAGGGTTTGCCTATTTAAACAATATGCTGCCAAGCTGGTTGAGTTGGCTAGAATGGTTAATGTGGCCCATTGCAATTTTAGTTATTCTATTTAGTTACAGTATGCTGTTTAGTGTAATCACAAACTTTATTGCCGCACCCTTTAATGGCTTGCTGAGTGAAAAGGTAGAGCTTTATTTAACGGGCCAAAAAATTAATGATGATGGCTTCGCTGACTTAGTCAAAGATGTTCCCCGCATGCTGGGCCGCGAGTGGACCAAGCTGTGTTATTACCTACCCCGCGCAATTGGTTTCTTTATTTTATTATGGATATTACCTGTGATAGGCCAAGTGCTATGGGTGTTGTTTACTTGCTGGATGTATGCGGTGCAATATAAAGACTACGCATTTGATAACCACAAAATTTGCTTTAAGCAGATGAAACAAAATTTAAAGCAAAAGCAGGGCTTATCCTACGGTTTTGGTCTTGCTGTGATGCTGCTGACGGCTATTCCAATCGTTAATCTAATTGTTATGCCTGTCGCAGTGTGTGGTGCAACGCGCCTATGGGTTGATAACTACCGACCTAATTACCGAGATTAACTCAATCAACTATAAAAAAGCACAGCGATGGCTGTGCTTTTTACGTTTTAAACTTACTTAACCTGAACTCTGGTT
>NZ_PYHV01000024.1:0-18206 GCF_004766475.1 Pseudoalteromonas sp. KS88 | reverse complement strand
CTGGAGATAGATTTATTATCCTAAGTTCAGGTTACTTAACTATATAAACTCTGTGGTACTTTAGTGACATTCAAATGCACCGTAATCTCTTCTCTATCGTGGTATAAATGCTTTGCCTGAAGCTCATAGGTAATACCGTATTTATCAAGCTCTTCTTTGATCATAGTTAAACATTCATACACACTATCAAAGCGCTTTTTCATTGGCAGCTTCAAGTTAAAGATGAGCTCTTTTGCGTAGGCATTCACTGCCCAATCAATCATCAAGTTTGTTACTTTAGTTGGTTTTTCAACCATATCACACACGAGCCATTGAATATTGCGCTTCTCTGGGCGGTATTTAAAACCGTCGGCCCGAAAGTGTTTCACTTGCCCTGTTTCCATTAAATCATCATTCATCGGGCCATTATCAATAGCACTGACAAACATACCGCGTCGCACTAGTTGATATGTCCATCCACCTGGGCATGCGCCCAAATCTACGCCACGCATTCCTGCTTGTACCCGTGACTCGACTTCATTAGGTGGTATAAATACATTAAATGCCTCATCAAGCTTTAAAGTCGAGCGGCTCGGCGCATCACTTGGCATACGCAAGCGCAAAATGCCCATAAAGAATGGTGAGTTATTGTAGCTGTATGAATGTCCCACGTAGGCTGTATTATTAGTCAAAAACATCACATGCATAACCGGACGATTAGCTTTGGGCTCACGCAATACGGTGTTTTGTTTTTCCAAAGCTTTTTTAAGAGGAGTTGATATTTTTTTACAAAACGTTAAAAGCTCTTTGCCTTCATTAGTATCAGGGGTTTCTACACGTAGTTCTGAACACAGCGGAAAATCGGCTGCTGCGGTTTTAATTTCACCAACCCGGTCTTCAACGGGCATATTTTCAAGTAACGTACCCGCGAACCATTGGCGCGCAAACACCATGTTTTTAAAATCGACTTTTTTGATTATCTCGTCACTGTGTGATGCCTCAAAGCACTCATAAACCACATAACCTGTGTTAGGTTTGGCTTTCACATAACCGGCAAAACCTTGCTCTGCAGCATGAAAGGTTATTTCTGCTGCGGCATCATTTTCAAACCCACTACGACAATAAATCACTACGCTTGACATAAAAACCCTTAAATTGCGCTTTCTGCGCGATATTCTTTATTAAAATTTAAACCGTGCAACTTGCACTAAAATAACCAACCAACCCACAATAAAGCACAGTCCGCCTAAAGGTGTAATCGGCCCTAGCCACTTCCAGCCTGTTATCGCGAGTAAATATAAACTCCCACTAAAAAGTAAGGTACCCGCAATAAAAAGCCAGCCAGCGGCGGTTAAATTTAAGCCCCACTTTATCAAAATAGCCACTGCAATAAGCGCAAGGCCATGGACCATTTGATACTCAGCAGCGGTTTTAAATACGCCGATAGCATATTCAGATACTCGGCTTTTTAATCCATGAGCAGCAAATGCGCCTAGCACCACAGATAACATACAAAACAAGCTACCAGCCATGAGAAATAGTTTGATCATAGCGCTCTCCTTTGATTCTACAAACAATACTGCTTAATAAATTTACTTGCGCGATCAGCTGCCACTTGTAAATTCTGCTCAAGTGTAACACCACTTTTTTTGCGTGGTTTCAAAGAGTGATCACCATCAGCTAACCACATAAACTCAGGACGCTTTGCAAGCTTCAGCGCTTCTAACTCTTCACGCGTACCAAATGTGTCCCGCTCACCTTGGAGCACCATAAATGGACATGGAATATCGCCGAAATGATCAATACGTAACTTCTCGGGCTTACCCGGCGGATGAAATGGATAGCCAAAAGCCAACACACCGTTAATCTTTTTATCTGTTTCACACGCAAGCATGCTGGCCATTCTTCCACCCATTGACTTCCCACCAATAAATAATGGCAGTGTTGGCTCTGTTTGTTCAATTACGTGGGCAAAATAAGCCAGTAATTTAGGGGCCCGTTCAGGCGGTCTGCGCTTATTCGTTTGTTTGGCGATTTGCATATATTCAAAATCAAAAAGCCCGACATTAATACCTTGCTCGGCTAGCAAGTTTGCCATCTGTTGCATAAATTCAGAGTCACTGCCTGCACCTGCACCATGAGCAAAAATAAACTGGGCGTGGGCAGGTTGTTTTGCTTTTATCCATTGTATTGTCATTTTAAAACTCTTGTTCTTGCTCGACTAAATCAAGCATCCACTCTTTAAAGGACACTATTTTACCCAGCTCTGACTGTGATTCACGGTTAACCAAATAGTAGGCATTTTTACTTTCTAAACTATGGCTAAAGGGGATCACCAAACGTCCGGCGTCAATATCTGGTTTTGCTAGAACACTGTTACCAATTGCAACACCTTGGCCATGTACCGCAGCTTGGAGCACCATAGAAGAGTGGCTAAAAATAGGGCCCTGATTCACTTGTACATTACGCACACCGGCGGTTTTCATCCAGGTTTTCCAGTTTTTTCGCGTAGTATCATGCAACAATGTGTGATTAGCCAAATCGCTTGGTTGATCAAGGGGCTTAGGTCCTGTTAGCAGCATAGGGCTACACAAGGGTACAAGGTATTCGGTGTGTAGTTTATGTGTTTGTACCCCACTCCAATGACCACGACCATAATAAATAGCCACATCAACATCATCAGAGAGTGAGTTTTCGTCTTGATCTTGCGCCTTTATTCGTACATCAATCTCAGGATGTAACTCATTAAATAAACTAAGCCTGGGCACTAACCATTGAATTGCAAAACTTGGCGTTAGGCTTACCGTTAGAGAACCTTTCGCCCCTCGCGCAAGCAGCTTTTCTGTGGCATCAATCAACTGAGTAAAGATTTCTTTTATATCTAAAAAGTAACCCTGTCCTTCCTCGGTCAATAACAATGAGCGGTTTTTACGCAAAAACAGCTTTAAACCAAGGTGTTCTTCAAGTGTTTTTATTTGATGACTCACTGCGGCCTGTGTGACATAAAGCTCTTCGGCAGCTTTGGTGAAGCTCAAATGGCGAGCAGCTGCTTCAAATGCTTTAAGGGCATTTAATGGCGGGACGCGACGAGACATATTAACCACTCATAGAATTAGTTTTTCTTATGAGTGGATTATATACCCATGCCAAGGATGTGTATATTCGAGACATAAAAAAAGCGACATAAGCCGCTTTTTAAATATTATTTAATATTATAAATCGCTAGCACTGGTATCCAGTGGTGCAAAGCTTTTAATCAAATCATCAACCGCTTTCATTTGGCTCAAGTAGCCTTCTAATTTACTCAGTGCAAGGGCACAAGGTCCATCGCACTTTGCTTCATTAGGATTAGGGTGAGCTTCAATAAATAACCCAGCAAGCCCTAATGCCATGCCGCTGCGTGCAAGTTCAGCGGCTTGCGCGCGACGTCCATCAGCAGAATCTGAGCGACCACCAGGACGTTGTAATGCATGAGTCGCATCAAAGATAACAGGAGCCATTGGCTTCATGTCATCCATGCCGAGCATATCAACAACCAGGTTGTTATAACCAAAGCTAGAACCACGCTCACAAAGTGCAACATTCTTATTGCCAGCCTCATTAAACTTAGTAATGATATGGCGCATTTCATGCGGTGCTAAAAACTGTGGTTTTTTAACGTTGATCACAGCACCTGTTTTTGCCATTGCAACAACAAGGTCTGTTTGTCGAGCTAAGAATGCTGGTAGCTGTATAACATCAACAACCTCAGCAACGGGAGCAGCTTGATGCGGCTCATGCACATCTGTGATCAAAGGTACGTTAAAGGTGTTTTTAATTTCCTCAAAAATCTTTAACCCTTCTTCCATACCTGGACCACGATAAGAGTTAATTGACGAGCGATTTGCTTTATCAAAAGACGCTTTGAATACATACGGTATATTAAGTTTGCTGGTCACTTCTACATAATGCTCAGCAATGCGCATTGCTAAATCACGCGACTCTAATACGTTCATACCACCGAACAACACAAACGGTTTGTCGTTTGCAAGTTCAATGTTGTTAATTTTAATTAAATGATTGTTCATCGTTAGTCCTTAAGGTGCAACTGCTTGCATCATTAATCCACAAATATAAGCCATATAAGTGCCCACACCGTAACCCATAACCGCTAATAACACACCTACTGGCGCAAGTGATGGATGAAATGCCGATGCAACGACAGGGGCTGATGCCGCGCCGCCTACATTCGCTTGTGAGCCTACTGCCATGTAAAACAGTGGCGCTTTTATAATTTTGGCGACTATCAACATCAAACTAGCATGAGTTAACATCCAAATTAAGCCGATAACAAAATACATAGGTGATTCAAGAATAGCTGTAATATTCATATGTAGGCCAATCGATGCTACGAGAATATATAAAAAGCTCGAGGCCACTTTAGATGCACCAAATGATTCAATATGGCGTACTTTAGTAAAGGACAAGCTTATGCCTATGGTCGTTGAGATAACAATCAGCCAGAAAAATTTGCTATTTAAACTGTACTCTTGTGCCCACGGGAAGTTTGCGCCAAAGAATGGCCCTAAAAAGTCAGCACAAAAATGGGCAAGCCCTGTTATCCCAAATGCAATGGCAATGATTGTCATATAATCATTCAGCGTAGGCATGCGGGCATGTTCGGCATGGTACTTTTCTACACGCTGTTTTAAATCTTCAATAGCACTGGTATCAGCACCTGTTTTAGCATCTATTGCTTTGTGATTGGCAGCCATAAGCAGCAGTACCGCCATCCATAAATTGGCGACAATCACGTCAACAGTGACCATGGCAGAGAAAATATCACCACCCACTTCGAACATTTCTTTCATTGACGCTTGGTTTGCACCACCGCCAATCCAGCTTCCAGCAATAGTTGTCATACCACGCCATACAGCATCAGGGCCGTGGCCACCTACTGCTTCAGGATACACAGCGCTCATCACAAGTATTGCTAAGGGCCCACCGATAACGATACCCACTGTGCCTGTTAAAAACATTATCAGTGCTTTGGGCCCAAGGTTGATGATAGCTCGCAAATCAATACTGATTGTTAATAAAATTAAACATGCAGGTAGTAAATAACGTGATGCAACGTAGTAAACGTTCGATGAGTGACCGTCAACAATACCAAAAGTATTAAGTAGTGAAGGTAAAAAGTAGCAAAGCAATAATGCTGGGACATATTTGTAAAACTTCTTTAGTGTACTGTTTTCACTGTGGGATGTTTTAAAAATAAAACCAAGTATTATCGCCAATAAGCCAAATACTACGGCGTCATTGGTGATCAATGCAGTATGGGTGTCAGCCATGTTGATTCCTTAAATTTAGTGGTGAGTTTTATTATTATCTTCGAGTTCTTCTATTTGGTGCTGAATAATCTCAATTGCCGGATCATCTGGACATTCATCAATAAAAAATTGTAGGTCATCTCTGGCCATTTTAGGACAATCTAATTGATTCAGAAGGTATCCGCGGTCTCTGCGCTCGTAAGGATCGTCGCCTAGTAAATCCATCAACAACTCAACACAGGTTAATGCATGACCAAATTTATTTTCACTTATAAATGCCCACTTTTGCTGAGCTAAGTAAAGTTTATAAACATCATCCCCATAAATCAGTTCTAATGGCTCTTGCTCATCACCATTTTCTTCACTTGCATTCTCAGGAATAATATACCAACTTTGCTGTCCACTGCTTGGCTCTAAAACATAGCCCTCTTCATCACTAATAGCGATATGAACATTTACATCACTGTTAGAAATACACACACTGGCGTCGTAATTAGCGTGGCATAAAAGATGGCATAATAAAATACCCAATGTGGTAGGAGAACCACTGCGCATTGACAATGTATAACTGAAACTATTTAGTGTGTATTCAGGGACTTTTAAGCTAGAGACGCTAAACATCCATTGAGTGTAGAACATGTCTATTAAGGTATCTAATCGCTCATGAATATCTTCTTGTTGCTGACAAACTTGCATAACTAAGTTTTCAAACTCACTGAGCGTTGCAAAACTTTCGCTTATCTTAGCTTGTGGATCCCATTTAGCCTCGGCACTTATGCAGCGGTATAGTGGATCAGGAGCAAATTCATCGTAAGGTTCATTTTGATAGGTCTCATTTTCATCTTCAAACCAAGGAGCGGTCATCAATACTACAACATCTTTTATTAAAACGAGCAGCTAGTTTACCTAGTTTTTAAATCAGTTACCAACGGGAATATCGCTCAAGGGTATGAAGATTTACCTTTGAGCGACAATATTAGAGGATCAAAGGGGTCTTGGTTACTGCAAGCTTACCTATTAAAGCGATAACAGCGGTTGTTACAACTAAAAAGCCCACTTTAACTGCCATTGTTTTTTGTTTGCTCGCAACAATGCCAAGTGCAATATAGGCAACCACTAAAATAATTTTTTCGAGTAACCACATTTGTTCAAGTGGGTTAATTTTTGCCATGGCCATAACAGCAATAGCAGAGATTAACAAAAATGTATCAGTGGCATGGCTGCCAATAAAAACCACTTTATTTTTCGCAATTACGCCACTGCCCATGCGCGAAAACGAACGTACATAAAATAAAATAATACTTAATACAGCAATCGCCATATGTGTGTGTTTTACTGCTAAATAATCCATGTTGTCCTATCTTAACTTTTTAAAAATAACGTTTTAAATAATTTTACTTAATCTGGGTATAGCGCGAGAATTTTTTCTAAATCGTCAATGTGATCGTTAAAGACATCCACTAATTTAGGCTCAAAATGTTTACCTTTTTGTGCGTTAATTTCATTAGTAACATCCTCGATTGACCATGCTTCTTTGTAGCATCGCTTATGGCGTAATGCATCATAAACATCAGCTAGCGCCACTATACGGCCAAAAATATGAATACGCTCACCTGAAATTCCTTCGGGGTAGCCAGTACCATCCCACTTCTCATGATGGTCGCGAGCAATTTCAGCGCCTGCAGTTACGATATCACGCTTAGAACCTTCGAGTATTTTATTTCCCTTTTGCGTGTGGGTCTTCATTATTTCCCATTCTTCGCTATTAAGTTTGCCTGGTTTATTCAAAATAGCGTCTGGAATTCCCACTTTACCGACATCATGCAAGGGTGAGGCTAATCGAATCAATTCAGCGTCACGTTTTGATAGTCCATACTTTAATGCTAATAAGTTACAAATATGGGATACGCGTTTTACATGGTTGCCAGTCTCTGTAGAGCGTTGTTCAAGTGCTTCACTTAATCTAAACACAAGCTCTTGCTGTGTTGCTTCAATTTCTGCTTGAAGCTGCACATTTTCGTAGGCTAACTGAACATTTTGTGAAAAGATTTCGATTAAGTGGCGTTGGGTGTCTGTTAGGTATTGCGGTATGCCTGAAATAAACAACATTGAATTATGATTGTACTCACTACAGCAATAGGCAAACAAGTAATTATCTCTATAAACGATTGTTTTATCTTGTAACGCCTTTTTGCAAGCTAGTAACTGCTCACTATCAAGCACTTCTTCAATTGCTTTACCTTCACTGCGTTCAAAATCGCCACTACCAGAAAAAACGACTAATTTCTTTTGGTTATCCTCAGGATTGCTCGCAACCAAACTTGTTGCATACATGGCTTTATCAACGGTTCCTAATAAGGACGTTAACTGCTGCATCACCCCTTCAATAAAACTCTCTAAAGAGTGTGCGGCGAAAATATCACGTGACGCTTTTATTATTTTTTCTAGCCCTTGGCGGGACTGTTCAATAGACAAGATATCGCGGTATGAACGCAGACTCGACATCACCACAGTAAATAATTTTTGCGCCGTTAGTTCTGTTTTAGATTTATAGTCGTTTATGTCGTAATTAACTATAACTTGCCTTTCTGGCGCCTGGCCTGGCTGGCCGGTACGTAAGATAATTCTGATATGATTGTTTTTGGCTGTCTCTCTGATGTATTGCGCGACTTTAAGACCGGCATCATCTGTTTCCATTACCACGTCAAGTAATACAATGGCTGCATCGGGATTAGCATCAATAATTTTTTTTGCCTCAGCACCTGAATAAGCACTTATAAATTCCAAATGCTTTTCTTGAAACTCGAAGTCACTCAGTGCCAACTTTGTCACGGCATGTACTTCTGGTTCGTCATCAACAATTATTACTTTCCATGTGCCGCGAACAACTTCACTCACTTCTTCCTGCGCTTCATCTGAAAACAAAAAATCATCCATCATACTCGGTCCTTTTGGCCATTTGCATAGATTCTCACAGTGCTGTTTTGGTTATTTTGGCCACTGGGCGAATGTTACACGATCGTTATGTGCTAAATCTTTAACAGTAAGTATATTTATATATGCCATTTGTGCAAAAAAACGATGCACTTTAATACTTTGTTCAAAACCATGCTCAATCAAAAGATAACCATTAGGCACTAAATAATCCTTTGCCTGAGTAATAATATGCTTTATATCAGCCATACCATCATCTTCTGCGACCAAAGCTGAAAGTGGCTCAAAACGAACGTCGCCTTGGGCCAAGTGCTCATCATCATGTTCAATATAAGGTGGATTACTCACAATTAGATCAAACTTTTGATTTTCAACTTTACTAAACCAATTACTTTGTAAAAAGTTAACTTGTTCTAAGCCTAGTCTTTGTTTATTCAATGTAGATAATGCAACTGCTTGCGCTACGCGGTCAACCCCTGTTATTTGCCAATGGGGTTTTTCTGAAGCTAATGCAAGCGCTATTGCACCAGTGCCGGTACCAAGGTCAAGTACACTGGCATTATCACAAAGAGGTAATTCTAGCGCCGTTTCCACTAAGGTTTCGGTATCAGGGCGAGGAATAAGGGTTGTAGGGTTTACTTGCAGTGGTAAACTCCAAAACTCTCGCGTGCCGGTGATATGCGCGACGGGCTCACCACTTAAGCGACGCTGACAATAACTATCAAACAACTGTTGTTGTTCCGCCGTAAGTTGCGTTTCAGGCCAACTAAATAAATAGCTACGGGGTTTGTTTAATACCTCAAGCAGTAATACTTGGGCATCCAGCTTGGCGCAGTCAGTGCTATTTTGCAAAAGCAAAGTAGCACTGTGTATTGCCGATTCAACCGTGTCAGTCACCGTTATTCATCGCCCATCGCAGCGAGTAAATCAGCTTGGTGTTCTTGCATTAGTGGCTCAACCACACAGCCTAAGTCACCAGCTACCACTTCATTTAAGCGATAAAGAGTTAAGTTAATACGATGATCAGTAATACGCCCTTGCGGGTAATTATAAGTACGAATACGCTCTGAACGGTCACCGCTACCAACTAAGTTACGACGCTCCGAAGCTTCTGCCGCATGGCGCTTTTCATCTTCTGCTTGTTGTAAGCGTGCAGCAAGTACTGACATCGCTTTGGCACGGTTTTTATGCTGCGAGCGTTCATCCTGACACTCTACCACGACACCTGTTGGAATGTGCGTGATACGAATCGCTGAGTCAGTTTTGTTAACGTGCTGACCACCGGCGCCTGATGCACGAAACGTATCAACTTTGATATCTGCTGTATTGATTTCAATTGCTTCAGCTTCAGGAATTTCAGCCATTACCGCGACTGTACAGGCAGATGTGTGAACACGCCCTTGAGATTCAGTTTCTGGCACACGTTGTACGCGGTGCGCACCTGATTCAAATTTAAGTTGGCCGTAAACACCTTCACCACTGATATTAGCAATGACTTCTTTAAAGCCGCCGTGTTCACCTTCGTTGGTGCTAACCACTTCCACTTTCCACTTTTTCGTCTCAGCATAGCGGGTATACATACGGAATAAATCACCCGCAAAAATAGCTGCCTCATCACCACCAGTACCCGCACGCACTTCAAGAAACACGTTATTATTATCGCGCGGGTCTTTTGGTAGCATTAATACTTGAATTTGATCTTCAATAATTTGAATCTGTGATTTTGCTTCTTTATATTCTTCTTGCGCCATTTCACGCATATCAGGATCTGAATCTTTTAGCATTTCTTCAGCGGTTGCAACATCGTCTTGTGACTGTTGGTACGATAAAAATGCTTTTACTATTTCTTCAAGCTCTGAGTATTCTTTTGAAAGAGCACGAAAGCGATTTTGATCGCTGATAACAGAGGGGTCACTTAGTAGCGCTTGCACTTCTTCGTAACGCTCAACTAAGGTTTCTAATTTACGATAAACGGACTCTTTCATGTAACTGTTATTCCTGATCAATACCTAACATTTTCTTTAATTGGCTTAACTGGTCAACTTCACCTTTTTTCGCCGCATCTTGAATTGCACGGGTAGGCGCGTGCATTAAACGGTTGGTTAATTTGTTGGCCAGCTCTAATATTACTTTTTCTGCGTCTTTTCCGGTTGTTAATTGACTAATAGCCTTATCAACCAGCTCAGACTTTATATCATGTACATCTTGACGATAACTGCGAATTAGATCGACAGAATCAAGTGAACGCATCCACATTGCAAACTCAGCACTGCGATGTGTAATAATATCTTGTGCTTCTTCTGCGGCTTGCTCGCGTGATGCGATATTCTCGCTCACAATGGCTTGTAAGTCATCAACGGAATATAAATAGGCGGCTTCAAGCTCCCCTACTTGGCTTTCAATATCCCGAGGAACCGCAATATCTATAAATAGCATTGGCTTATTGCGGCGTTGTTTAAGCGCTTGTTCTACCACACCTTTACCAATGATAGGCAACGTACTGGCGGTGGAGCTAATTACAATATCAGCATGATGCAAACGTTCTGGTAACTGTGCTAGCGCAATGACATCTGCGGATACGTCTTGCGCTAAAGCACGCGCACGCTCAATAGTCCGATTAGCAACCGTAATTTGTTGTGGATCATTTTGGTATAAATGTTTGGCAACCAGCTCAATAGTTTCACCTGCACCGATAAGTAATACTTTGGTTTTATCAAGTTTACCGTATATGTGCTTTGCTAAGTTAACTGCGGCATATGCAACCGATACAGCGCTTGCTCCAATATCAGTTTCAGTGCGCACTTGTTTTGCCACTGAAAACGTTTTTTGAAATAAACGGTCGAATACCACATCAACAGAGTTGTGGTTTTTTGCACTATTATAAGCCTGCTTTATTTGGCCAAGTATTTGTGGCTCACCTAAAACAAGCGAATCTAAACCACAAGAAACTCGCATCAAATGGTTTATAGCTTCGTTATCTTGGTGGCAATAAATATTATTGCTCAGTTCTTGTTCATCTAAACCATGGAAACTGGCTAACCATTGCAACAGTATTTGGGAATTTTGCTGGGCAAGGCTACAATAGATTTCAGTACGGTTACAGGTTGAAACAATAACAGCCTCATTGAATTGATCATGATCACTCAATTGCTGTAAGGCTTCTGAAAGTTGTTCTGGTGAAAAAGCGACTTTCTCACGCAGTTCTACAGATGCGGTTTTATGATTTATACCCAGTGCTACTATGGTCATATGTGCCAAATATTGCTAAGCGATGCTCGAAAGGCATAATTTTATCAAAAATCAACGGAATATGGAAAGTAAGGAACGACATTTGATTCGACTATATTTGATTTTACTCACATTTTTTTTATTTTTAAGTGGTTGTGCGCATCGAATTGACCCTCAAACCCGTCTTTATGATGACTGGAAGACAAAGTTATCTGCACAAAAGACATGGCAAGTTGAAGGTAAACTTGCGTTTATTAGTCCTGATGAGCGCCAGTCTGCAAACTTAAACTGGCAACAGCAAGATGATTTGAATCAATTAGTACTTACAACATTTATGGGGATTCGAATACTCGAATTAGAACATGACGCACACAGTGCAAAACTCGAATTTGACGATGAAACATATCAAGATGCAAGTGCTTCTCGTTTGCTTCAACGGTTAACTGGGTTTACTATCCCGATTGAAGATGCCGATAACTGGCTAAAAGGAACGGTCACTAACGATTCATTGCGTGTTGATGAATTAGATCGCGCCAAAACCGTTACGTGGCAATCAAATAACGGTCAAAAATGGGATATTACCTATGGCGACTATCAGCAATATGCTGGATTTTGGCTACCAAAAAAGCTAACACTAAAGCACGAAAAAATTAGACTTAAAATTCAACTTTACCGATGGTATTTTAATTAATATGAAGTTAGATTCTGCCCCTCAATTTTCACTTATTGCACCTGCAAAACTCAACCTGTTTTTACACATAAATGGCCGTCGTGATGATGGATACCACGAGCTTGAAACTCTATTTACCTTCTTGGATTATGGTGACAACTTAGCGTTTACTCGGCTAAATACCCCCAGCATTGAGTTAACCGGAGATACAAATAGCATCCCTTTGACAGAAAATTTGATCTACAAAGCTGCTGTATTACTGCAAAAGCATACAAAAACCAGCCTAGGCGCAAAAATAAATTTAACTAAAATTTTGCCTATGGGTGGAGGTGTGGGCGGAGGTTCATCGGATGCCGCAACAACACTTTTAGGGCTCAATAAATTATGGGGTTGCGGCCTCACTTTAAAAGAACTCGCCCTTCTTGGCATTGAACTAGGTGCTGATGTGCCCGTGTTTATAAACGGTAAAAGTGCACTAGCGCAAGGGATTGGTGAGAAGCTTAGCGATGTTGAGCTTGAACAAAAATGGTATTGCGTTGTTCACCCAAGTGAACATATAAGTACCGCTAAAATTTTTACTCACCCCGATTTAACGCGCGATACACCCAAGCTTAATGGTCACTGGCAACACCAAATTTTGCGCAACGATTGTGAGCCATTAGTTAAAAAGCTCTGTCCTGAGGTTGAAAAAACCCTCCAGTGGTTGCTAAAATACGCCCCGTCTAAGATGACTGGCACAGGCTCATGTTGTTTTGCTGAATTTGCATCGCAAACAGAGGCACTTCATGTTCTTGAAAATCTTCCGAGTGATTGGAATGGTTTTATTGCCAGTAGCGTTAATATCTCTCCTGCCCATACGCAGTTGAACGCTATTCATTTAAGCAATGAAGTAACGTACAAGTAAAATACAATTTAAGTTAACAAATGGCGCTTTTGCCTCGTTTGTTAGTCCCAAATTTCAGTGCCTGAGGAACCCTACCGTGCCTGACATGAAGCTCTTCGCTGGTAACGCAACACCTGAGTTAGCTCAAAAAGTTGCAAAACGTTTATATATTGAAGTTGGCGATGCTGTTGTTGGCCGTTTTAGCGACGGTGAGATCAGTGTTCAAATTAATGAAAATGTTCGTGGCTCGGACGTTTTTATTGTGCAATCAACCTGTGCCCCTACTAACGATAACTTAATGGAGTTAATCGTTATGGTTGATGCATTACGTCGTGCGTCTGCAGGTCGTATTACAGCCGTCATTCCTTATTTTGGTTATTCTCGTCAAGACCGTCGTGTACGTTCTGCGCGTGTGCCAATTACCGCAAAAGTTGTTGCTGACTTCCTATCAAGTGTCGGCGTTGATCGTGTTCTAACGGTTGACTTACACGCAGAGCAAATTCAAGGCTTCTTTGATGTGCCAGTGGATAACGTATTTGGTAGCCCAGTTTTATTAGAAGATATGAAGGAACGTCAGTTTGATGATGTTGTTGTTGTATCTCCTGATATTGGTGGTGTAGTTCGTGCCCGCGCTATTGCAAAACTACTTAACGACACTGACCTTGCAATTATCGATAAACGCCGCCCACAAGCAAACGTTTCTCAAGTAATGCATATCATTGGTGATGTTGAAGGCCGTGACTGTATCATTGTCGATGACATGATCGACACCGGCGGTACTTTATGTAAAGCGGCTGAAGCATTAAAAGAGCATGGTGCTAAACGTGTTTTTGCTTATGCAACGCACCCAGTTTTATCTGGTGCAGCAGCAGAGAACATCCGTAACTCAGTGATTGACGAAGTAATTGTTACCGATTCGATTCCGTTATCTGATGAATTAAAGTCGATTGAAAAAATCAAAGTACTTACACTGGCAGACATGCTTGCTGAAACGATTCGTCGTATTAGTAACGAAGAGTCAATTTCTGCGATGTTTGAACATTAATATCGATACTTTATCGTGATTGAAGCGCCTATTTGGCGCTTTTTTTTTACCCTGTGTTTCTTTTGTCAATAGGTGGTGGTATGATAGCGCGCCTTTTGGCTAGGGACCTTGGTCGCAAAGGCCCTACACTTTTAAATTATTGGAGACATTATGTCTGATACAACTTACACTTATGACGCTGAACTTCGCGTAGAAACTGGTACTGGTGCGAGCCGCCGCCTACGTCGCGAAGACAAAGTACCTGCAATCCTTTACGGTGCAGAAAAAGAAGCAGTAGCGCTTACTCTTGCTCATAAAGATATGATCAAAGCACAAGAAAGCGAAGGTTTTTACACTCACATTCTTACGCTTAACATTGGCGGCGAGTCTGTTGAAGCTATCTTAAAAGATATCCAACGTCACCCTTTCAAGCCTAAGCTTACTCACCTTGATTTCCAACGTGTTGACGCTACTCATAAACTTCATACTAAAGTTCCTCTTCACTT
This sequence comes from Pseudoalteromonas sp. KS88, assembly GCF_004766475.1. NCBI lineage: Bacteria > Pseudomonadati > Pseudomonadota > Gammaproteobacteria > Alteromonadales > Pseudoalteromonadaceae > Pseudoalteromonas > Pseudoalteromonas sp. KS88. The sequence goes on along the minus strand of NZ_PYHV01000024.1, from coordinate 3,673 downwards.
CATCGGCGAAGATAAAGTAACTAAACTTGGTGCTACTGTTGTTCACCAGTTAACTGAAGTTGAAATCACATGTCTTCCAAAAGCACTTCCAGAATTCGTTGAAGTTAACGTTTCTGACCTAGTAGCTGGTGATTCAATCCACCTTTCTGAGCTTAAACTTCCTGCTGGCGTTCAATCAGTTGAACTTGCTAAAGGCGAAGGCCATGATCAGTCAGTAGTTACTGTTAAAGCTAACAAAGCAGCTCCAGCTGAAGACGAAGCTTCAGACGCTGCAGAATAATATTTAAGGTCTTGCACCTTGAATTCTATTCAAATGCTTGTGGGCCTGGCTAATCCAGGCCCCGAATACGCAAACACACGCCACAATGCAGGTGCTTGGTTCATCGAGCAACTCGCAGCACGCTACAACTGTACGCTTAAACACGATCCTAAATATCACGGCCTAACAGGCAAAGTGATTATTCAAGGCCAAGAATTCAAATTATTGATCCCCACCACCTATATGAATTTGAGTGGTAAAGCGGTCAGTAGTTTAGCCAATTTTTTCAAAATCCCTATTGAAAACATCTTAGTTGCACATGATGAAATGGATTTAGACCCGGGCGTTGCTAAATTAAAAAAAGGCGGCGGACATGGCGGTCATAATGGTTTAAAAGACATTATTGCAAAAATGGCAAATCAAAAAGATTTTATGCGTTTACGCGTTGGTATCGGTCATCCAGGACATCGTGAAATGGTCACCGGTTGGGTGCTTGGAAAAGCAGCCAAAGCAGACCAAGAAAAAATGGATGCAGCTGTAGATGAAGCAGTTCGTTGTATGGAAATACTTGCAAAAGACGGTGTGTTAAAAGCACAAAACAGACTTCATTCGTTTAAACCCTAGTAACATAGTTATTAAATCGGTTGAACGGATCTAAACAAGGTATCTTACTATGGGTTTTAAATGTGGTATCGTTGGTTTGCCAAATGTTGGTAAATCTACTCTATTTAATGCATTAACCAAAGCGGGCATTGAAGCCGCTAACTTCCCTTTTTGTACCATCGAACCAAACACGGGTGTGGTTCCGGTTCCTGACGCTCGCTTAGACGAACTTGCTAAAATAGTTAATCCTCAGCGTATTCTTCCAACTAGTATGGAATTTGTTGATATTGCAGGATTGGTAAAAGGCGCATCAAAAGGTGAAGGCCTAGGTAACCAATTCCTAGCAAATATTCGTGAAACGGATGCAATTGGCCATGTTGTACGTTGCTTTGAAGACGAAAACGTCATCCACGTTGCAGGTACTATTGATCCAGCTGACGATATCGACGTAATTAACACTGAACTTGTGCTGGCTGATATGGACAGTGCTGAAAAAGCCTTATTCCGTAACGCTAAAAAAGCCAAAGGCGGCGATAAAGACGCGAAAGAACAGAATGCTGTACTTGAAAAAGTAAAAGTACACCTTGATGAAGGCTTAACTTTACGTTCTTTAGAACTAACTAAAGAAGAAAAAGCAGCCATTGCTTCTATCAACTTTTTAACTATCAAGCCAACTATGTATATTGCTAACGTAGCTGAAGACGGTTTTGAGAATAACCCATTCCTTGACCGTGTACGTGAAATTGCAGCTGCAGAAGACGCCGTTGTTGTTCCTGTATGTGCAGCAATTGAATCTGAGCTTTCAGAGCTTGATGACGAAGATAAACTTGAGTTTATGGCTGATCTGGGTTTAGAAGAGCCTGGTCTTAACCTCGTTATCCGCGGTGGCTATGAATTACTTCATTTACAAACTTATTTTACAGCGGGTGTAAAAGAAGTTCGTGCGTGGACTATTCCTGTTGGTGCTACTGCACCACAAGCAGCTGGTAAGATACATACTGACTTTGAACGTGGCTTTATCCGCGCACAAACGATTGCTTATGATGACTATATTGCCTTTAAAGGTGAAAGTGGTGCAAAAGAAGCAGGTAAAATGCGCCAAGAAGGCAAAGAATATATCGTTAAAGATGGCGATGTAATGAATTTCTTGTTCAACGTATAGTTATTATTTCGCCATATAAAGTGTGGCAATGATTTTAAAGGCTCGTATTTACGAGCCTTTTTTGTTTTTGTGCTATTATCGAATAATAGTAACGCGAAGATTTTTGCTTTCAGACTTGTTAAAAAAACACCATTTTTAATAAAAAATAGCCGCTTAGCTTAATTTTCCTGCAAACAAACCCTGATAAGTGTTTTTTTGCAAAAAAGGTGTTGACGGATTTGGGTCATATCAGCATAATACGCCCCGCACTCAGCGATGAAGTGCTAACAAAAAAGATGGCTAAGTAGCTCAGCTGGTTAGAGCACATCACTCATAATGATGGGGTCACAGGTTCAAATCCCGTCTTAGCCACCATTCTTTTTTGTACTCAATGAAGAGTTTAAAATAACTACCTCAATTTTGATTTATCAAAATTTGAAATGCGGGAGTGGCGGAATTGGTAGACGCGCTGGATTTAGGTTCCAGTATCTTAGGATGTGAGAGTTCAAGTCTCTCCTTCCGCACCATATTCTTGATAAGAATTAAAATTATCAATTGTTTTCTGTTGGGATATCGCCAAGCGGTAAGGCACCAGGTTTTGATCCTGGCATTCCCAGGTTCAAATCCTGGTATCCCAGCCAACAATGGCTAAGTAGCTCAGCTGGTTAGAGCACATCACTCATAATGATGGGGTCACAGGTTCAAATCCCGTCTTAGCCACCATTTCTTTTTTTGAAGTGGCTCTGCAAGAGTTAAATTGCACTCAATGAAGAGTTTAAAATAACTACCATTTCTTTGATTAATTCAAAGTGATAATGCGGGAGTGGCGGAATTGGTAGACGCGCTGGATTTAGGTTCCAGTATCTTAGGATGTGAGAGTTCAAGTCTCTCCTTCCGCACCATGTTCTTGATAAGAACTAAAAGTATCAAACAATTCTTAGTTGGGATATCGCCAAGCGGTAAGGCACCAGGTTTTGATCCTGGCATTCCCAGGTTCAAATCCTGGTATCCCAGCCAACTTCTTCTACCAAAGAATGTTGTATTAAGAAAACTCTGTTAGGAGTTTAAACATAAAATTATATGCGGGAGTGGCGGAATTGGTAGACGCGCTGGATTTAGGTTCCAGTATCTTAGGATGTGAGAGTTCAAGTCTCTCCTTCCGCACCATATTCTTTGATAAGAATTAAAACTATCAAAAAATTCTTAGTTGGGATATCGCCAAGCGGTAAGGCACCAGGTTTTGATCCTGGCATTCCCAGGTTCAAATCCTGGTATCCCAGCCAACTTCTTCTACCAAAGAATGTTGTTAAAGAATAACTCTCGCTATGAGTATAAAAAGCATCCCCTTTGATGCGGGAGTGGCGGAATTGGCAGCTGTCTTAATTAGACACTGGATTTAAGTTCCAAAACAATAAAATCTGTATCTATAGAACTGCGGGAGTGGCGGAATTGGTAGACGCGCTGGATTTAGGTTCCAGTATCTTAGGATGTGAGAGTTCAAGTCTCTCCTTCCGCACCATGTTCTTACCTAGAACTAAAACTCATCCAAATTTAGAGTTGGGATATCGCCAAGCGGTAAGGCACCAGGTTTTGATCCTGGCATTCCCAGGTTCAAATCCTGGTATCCCAGCCAATTTCTTAACACCCCCTCTTTAATCTTTAATCTTTAA
>NZ_PYHV01000023.1:0-144039 GCF_004766475.1 Pseudoalteromonas sp. KS88 | reverse complement strand
GGCTTGATTTAACTGCCCTAAACCATAGTTTGCACTGTCATACGTATAGGTTAAGGTGCTCTCGCCTGTCGCGGCGTGACGTGTAACACGACCTAACACATCAGTTACAAAGGTCAGTGTTTTACTGCCAACCCGTGCTTCTTTTTGTAGCTCACCAAAGCCATTGTATTCAAAGTTGGTTATACCTTGGTTGGGGTCATTCACTTGTGTTTTACGACCAAAAGCATTGTATTTTGCGACGATATTATTGCCATTGGCATCTTGAATAACAACAGGCAACCCCTGTGCATTATAGCTATAACGGGTTACACCATCCTCGGCATCCTCGGTCTCCATCAGCTGCTTTAAGCTATTATAGGTGCGCGACATATCAAGCACTTTACTTTCGCAATTTTCCGATGCTGTTATCTCGGTTTTTAATCCCGAATAAGCATAGGTGGTGGTCATATCACCACACTGCTGATTGGTGACTTTTTCCGTTAAACGGCCAAGTACATCATAACTGGTATAACTCACACCATAGGCAGTGCCACTTTCTTTATAAGGCACTGATTCAAAGGTTTTGTAGCCTTTTTCATTGTAGGTAACATCAGTGAACACCCAATCGCCGTTAAAGTCCTCCACTGCGGTACGCAGTACACGACCTAGCGTATCTTGATAAACTTTTTGTGTCGGCATGCCTGCACTGACTTTAACAATTTGCATGACCGCATTATCAGGTGCTTGCTCGTCAGGTGATTGCACCGCGGTGTAAACATCAGGTTGACCATCTGTTTTGGTACTATAAGGACGATTGTAATCATCATAGGTGTAAGTGGTTGTAAGGTAGCTAGTCCCACTCAGTTGTTGCTGTGTTTGTGTGATTTGCCCTGTTGCTGGATTTACTTTGGTATAACTAATATGCCCTTTTGCATTAGTTTGCTGATAAGGGAAATAGCCATCACTTACCGCACTGGTGCCATTTTTACTGTACGTAATCGATTTTGTCCGCGTTTGGTCAACCCAACTGCCGCTGCTATTGCGCACTTTGGCGATTTGGCTAACGGATGAGGGTAGGCCGTAAGCATTATAAACCGTCGCTAGCGTACTGCCATGACCAGACGATGAGCCTGCAAGCATGGCGCTGGTTACTACGGTTTGTGGTTGCCTGCTTGCATGGTAATTACTATATTCAGTGGTGATGCTTGTGGTTTGGTCAAGGGCAATGTCTGTTATTGGGTCGTTTACGTGGCGACCTGTAATAGTTGCTTTTGTGTGTGTGTTGCTAGTGAGTTTGTTTAACCACCAATTATTTTCATTACTTTGGAAAGTATTGGTGTGAGTACTTGTGTGTGTCCCCCACTCATCGTTCACTTGGGTTGTTGAGGTTTCAACATTGCCGTATTTATCTATGGCGGTGATAGTTTTGTTGGTACGAGTCAGCTCATCTTTTGTGGCTAAATCGCGCGTAACGTTTGTGCTAGCACTGGCGTAGATGCTGTGCACGTCTGTTATGTTGTGTTTAGCGTTTGCTTGCCAGATTGTGTTGGAATAACTTAGCGCATCACTTTCCTTGGCAGCTGAGTCAAGTAACCCGTCACTACGTGCTGCATAATCACTAACCGTAAAGGTAGCCTGACGAGTTAGCTTACCTTGATATGGAAATACTTGTTTAAAGTCAGTTTGAGTTATTAAGCCACGGCTAATATCTTCTTCTATTATGGATTTAAAGCCCATAAAGCCACGGCCTTGGGTTTGATAAACCCCATCAACGTAATGATAGTTTTTGCTTTGCGTGCCACCTACACCATTCGGTTGCTTAAATACAGCGACCACTTTTTCTGCTAAACCTAATTTTCTTAACGTTGCATCAGTTAATGGAGTATTATCAACACTGTAAATGCCCGTGTTGAGGTTTGCGTCACGCCCTAGTTGCTTGTACTCATACTCGGCAACTAAACCAAAGTGATTGTTGATACGACTTAAAATACGACTCGCGCCGCCACCTAATGCATATACATAAACGCCAGCATCAGGTGCTACATCTGGGTAGCAATAATAACGGCCACTGGAATAGGGTATTTGCGTGCTGCATGGCGCATCTGATGTGTGCTGCCTAAAACCCAGGGTGGTTACAATTTCTTGCCAACCATCGCCGTTTAAATCCGCTGTGCTGGTTGTTGCGAGCCCGCCTAATAAATTATCACCATTAACTTGCAGTGGTATTTCACTGAATGAGGTTCCATCTTCATTTGCCTTGAGAACTCGCCAGCTCCAAACATCATATTTATGATAGTAGAACCTTTCTCTAGTATCCTCATCTATTACGCTACAGATTTGATTACTGCTGGCATCCCAACAATCATATGCGAATGCTCTTCTGTTTGGGGCAAGAATATCCATACGTCCATCATTATCATAATCGAACACCTGTACGAAGTCGTTTAGTATTGACTCTTCTTTATAGCTTTCGCGACTATCGGCCCATACATTAAATTCAGGCTGGTTTGTATTCACCCCCACTGAAAACTGCCCTCCCCCCTGATTCAGGTGCATAAACCAATATAACCGCTTGGTTGAGCCAAGCTCTTTAAGTGTCATAACATCGAGTAAACCGTCACCATTTACATCAAGCCAAATAGCTTGTTTACCTGTTCTCAATGAATCGATATCAGGATTAATACCTAAATCATGGAAGGTGTGCACAAGCGTCTTATTTTCGATAGAAAGTTCTATCCATGAACCGTACTCGCGGGAGTAAACATCAGGCGTCCCATCACCATTAATATCCGCGATCCCAAATTTACCATTGCCATAGTTGTTTGTTCTACCTATGTATGTAAACCCACTTGTTGGTAAACCTGATGTGTTAGTGTTTCTTAGAAAGTATTTCAGCCCTCCACCGGCCCTATCATGAACAATAAAGTCTGAATAGCCATCACCATTAATATCCTGCGTAAAGCTATTACATGGTTCACTGAGGGGGGTGTAACGGCTATCATTGATAGCGAGATCACAACGGGCCTCAATAGTTGTTTCATAAACACTCTCATAATCTCCTGTTTTTGGATTAAGCTCGACTATTGATAATTTAAAGTTATCATCCAAATATACAAAATCAGCAATTCCATTCAAGTTGTAATCTATGTAACCACTAATTTTGTGAACATTAACTGCTCCATTATTAGATTGAGAGTAATCAGGAAAGCTATTGATATTATAAATAGATTGGTTTCCTGCTATTTCTTGAATTTGATCAAGCATTTTTATGTCGTTCAAGCCATCTCCAGTGTAATCACTGCTTGTGTCATAAAATGATCCCGAAGCCAATACCATGTCTGTTTGATCTATATCTGTTTTTGCATAAGGGTGCTCATCAGTGACATTAAAAGAAAGACTTTCTTTATTCCAAGTAAAATCTGTAGTAGTCAATTGGTTATCCGTATTGCATGCGGATGACTTACATAACTTAACACGACTTAGATAATGCTCATCATAGATTAGGTGGTAACTTTGCTCGACACTTTCCGTGGAGTCATTTGGGATAATATCTATTCTGGAAAGATTTTGTGTATTTGCGTATTTACCACCCCATGCATAACCAAACCCCGGTTTATAGCTTGATTGATATACAAAGCTGATCATTCTATCGCCTGAGCTGCTAATAGCAGAACTTGTTTTAGTGTAATAAATACTGCTTAGTAACTTCTCACCAACACCGAAGTCACTATATTCATAGTTTATGAAGTTATCCTCTGTTGCATCGTGTTGATACTGCATTAACCAAGAGTATGTTGCACTTTTGCCGCCGTGTACTAACCTCGATTCAGTTGATTTACCGAAGTAACCAACTCGCCCATTTTTATATTCGACTTTGAACCAGGTTGATGTGCTATTGAGTGAACCACTTTGGGTTACGCGCACAAAACTGTCTATTTCAGTACGGTACTCAGTACCTGAATTACCATAAGAGCCCGATGTAGCAATTAAACGCTGGCCATCTAAACACAAACGGTCATTACTGTTGTATTGTGGGTTTTGGGTAAAACCATCTTGTGCATAAGTTGCAGCGCAACGGGTAATACTTGAACCTGCCGCTAATGACCAACCAACACCGGCAATACCATTACCGTTTCGTGATGAATAATTAAGCGACACTTCAGGTTGCATACCTGCTCGCCCTGGAGGGAGTTGAATTGGGATATGATACGTTGCGGCGCCACCACTCACACCCGCTTGGCCTTTTATTGCGCCAATGTTATCTACTATAGGGGCATCAATTGCTAATAGTGAAGCATCACTTGGCACATCGGTTGTTTTATCTGCATATTCGCTCTGTACTATGTGGTAGTCATTGGCAACAACATCACTATCAGACCAGCCAACTTTACTAGACTTGGCACAGAGTCTTTTTTCACTATTAAGTACGACGGGTGCTGTATAACCCGTCCAGCTGCCTTGTGAGCAACTTGCCCCTTGTGCTAATAGTTTATAAAGGAGCCTTGCTTCATCATTATTCGCAGTAATCGATATTGCCGTTCCCGCTATTAATTCACTCGACGAAGTAGACAATGAAGGGGCGTTTAATTTAAAGTTAAAATCTGCTTGTTTAATATCACTGTCATACCACCCCGACTTAGTTGTTTTGTAACACACACGCTGACTGCTGGTTAACAGAGTGACTGATGTATAATTTAACCAATTACTGTCACTGCATGCTGTACCTAACGCCACGGTTTTATATTTAATAGCTGCACTTTGTGAATTTGATATTGAAAACGATTTATTAGTAGAGTAAAGACCACCATTAGGAGTAATACTCGGGTTGGCTAATTTAAACTTTAATGTGAAATCTGCATGTTTAATATCGCTGTCATCCCACCCGAACTTAATTGCTTTGTAACACACACGCTTACTGCTAGTTAACATTGTTTCTGATGTATAATTTAACCAATTGCTGTCACTACATGCTGCACCTAACGCTACAGTTTTATATTTAATAACTGCACTTTGTGCGTTTGATATTGAAAACGATTTATTAGTAGAATAAAGACCACCATTAGGGGTAATACTCGGGTTATCTAGCTTTAATCGGAAATCTTTGTAACCTACAGGGCTTGCTGGTTGATCTTTAAGAGTAACTCGAGTACATACCCTACCGCTAGCACCAAGCTGAAATGGGGTGTTGTACACACGCCAACTACCACTACTGCAACTATGTGTAAGCGGCCGAATTTTGTATTCAACGTTCCCAACTCCATATATAAAGTCGTAAATATAGGGCCCAATCATTTTAAACTGAGGGTTAGTTAATTTAATCTCACGGCTACCAGGTGTTACTCCACTTGATGATGATATGATCGGGTAACGCAATGACTTAATTAAAGTATACTTATAAGAAGTGATCGCACTATCTACCCAGCCTTGTTTTTTTGCAATTGTGCATAGTTGATTACCATAAGATATGCTTAAAGGTGCACTATAACGCTGCCAAATTCCGCTCTCAGCACACATACTCGATTCTGAAATAGTTTTATAAAACATTTCAGCACTTTGCGCTGATTCTAAACTTATTTTTACACCTTGAACCAAATATTCAGCATCGGGGGTTGGTTTAACCGTATCAAGTTTGGGAACTAACACTCCTCCGACTTTATTAAAAACAGGGCTATACAAATAGCCACTAAAAGCATCAGAACCTGAATACAAGGATTGTTTAGCACGAATACGAAATTGAAAGCTGGAATAAGCCGTTGGAGTAAATTGGTAGCTTAAGCTATCACTTAATAACGCTAGTTGTCGATAATTGGTTGAATTTTCAGATACGCTAACTTCAAAAAAAGTATTGTTTGAACAACCACCAGGGCAAATAGGTGTTGGGTTAAAGCTATTGGTTGTCTGGGTTGGCTGGTGTGAAAAAGTAGAAAATGTATCGTTTCCGCCACTTTCACCATTCCACTGCCACTTGATTACAAACTTACCAGATTGATAGATATAGCTAAAATCCGTAGGCGTGGCAACCAAGGAAGAATCAAACTCATTAGCTTTTGTAACCTGAGTTAAAGTGATTAAAATAAGTAATAGCAAAAATACATTTGTAGTTATTGTTTTTATTAACAAAATAAAGCTCCTTTTTAGTGTTTTTAATATACAGCAAATCACAATTAAAGGTACATAGGTACAAAGGATTAAAATTAACAATAAAAACACAAATAACAACATATGTTATTCATTCTCAGCGCGATAACTACACTCTCAAAAAAGTAGGTTACTTCAATAAAAACATAAGCTAAGCGTATTTTAATTTTAGTGAACCGCTATAGAATTTTATAAAAACAACTACTTGCTGGGCTTTACTGCCTCTATATAATTAACATATAAATAAACAACAGAAGTTTGTAACTATTGCTATGTGCTCAATATAATCACTTATATTTGTCCTTTCTTAGCCACAAAAATTAATATTCATTGGCTTGATAGATAAACAAAAAAGCCCATACAATTTTGTATGAGCTTTTGAATATAAAAGCGCCCGAACTGCTGGGCGCTTACATTGTTGAATTAAATCATACTTTACTGATTAACAACGCTTTTCAGTGGGTTTACTGGCTTTGCATTTTCATCTAACAAGTTTAAGTCAAAATCAAACTCATCAACACGAATTGCGCGTTCACGCTTTTTGTTGTAATCAATTAATTTTGCATATTCATCTTCTGTGATGATGTTAGCCACAAGCGCATTATCAAGTGTTAACGCAAAACGAATACCTGGCTTGATTGTTTTGCTGCGTAACGCTTTTTTAACTTTTGCAAGTAAGTCTAAACACGCCATTTTAGCTTGGTATGCTTGCTCATTAATATGATGACCGTCGCCTTCAACTGGCTTAACTAGATGCGTGATTTGCTTTTTAAACGCTGTATCTAGCTGTGCTTGCTTAGATAGTTCACGGATTAAGTCATCGCTGATCTTTGGCATTTTAGTTGAGTAGTTCATGGTAATGAAACGCATAAACTTCCGTGTACCGCTTGCCGGGAAGTTATCTAAAAACTTGTGCAATGCTTCTTCAGCGCTTTGTAGCGCAAAACGAGTTGCATAGTGGAAGTAAGGTGCTGCTTGCTCACGCTCACTGCTCGCTACTTTTTGCTCGTAGTACTTGATTGATGCCATCGCCGCATATAAAAAGCTCATCACGTCACCTAAGCGTGCTGAAAGCATTTCAGCTTGCTTAAGTTTACCGCCAAGCACTAGTAACGAGAAGTCAGCATATACAGCTAGTTTAGCAGATAACTTTTGCGCTGCTTTTTCGTATTCGCGCACTTCTGGTAATTTAGACTCAGCACCCGCGGTAAATGGTAAAACACCTAAGCGGAATGCACGTAAGCTGTTACCTACGCTGTAGCCAACTGTTTTACGTAATATGCTGTTGAATTCTTTGTCTGCGTTTTTATCTTCACTGTGGATAGATTCAACCATAGATTGTAAATATGGGTGACAACGCATAACACCTTGACCAAAAATCATTAGGTTACGAGTTAGAATGTTTGCACCTTCTACCGTGATAGCAATAGGCTGTGCCACATAGCCACTGGCTAATGTATTTTGCGGGCCATTTTGAATCGCTTTACCTGCTTGGATATCCATTGCTGAATCAAGTACATCGCGACCAATCTCTGTCATGTGGTATTTTGCAATCGCTGTAACAACAGAGGGTTTTAAGCCCATGCCTAAGCCTTCAGTTGTCAGCACTCGCATCGCTTCTTGTAGGTATGTTTTACCTGCAATGTCTGCTAGTTTTTCTTGAATACCTTCAAACTGACCAATGGCTAAGCCAAATTGCTCACGTACTGCTGCATACTCAGATGCACCTTTAAATGCAACTTGTGACGAGCTTACACCTAATGCCGGTAATGAAATACCACGGCCAGCGCCTAAGCAGCTAACCAGCATTTGCCAACCGCGGCCGATGTTCTTTTGGCCACCAATAATGAAGTCCATTGGTACAAATACTTTGTTACCACGGGTAGTACCGTTGTAAAAGCGAATGCCCATAGGATCATGGCGATTACCAAGCTCAACACCTGGGTGCTCTTTTGGAATAAGCGCACAGGTAATGCCTAGGTTTTCTTTGCCGCCAAGTAGGCCATCAGGATCAACTACTTTAAAGGCTAAACCAAGTACCGTCGCAATTGGTGCAAGCGTGATGTAACGTTTGTCCCATGTGATTTCAAGACCTAACACTTCTTTACCGTTATACATGCCTTTAGTCACGGTGCCTAAATCAGGGATACCGCCTGCATCAGAACCCGCTTCTGGGCTAGTTAATGCAAAACATGGAATATCACGGCCATTTGCTAAGCGTGGTAAGTAATGAGCTTGTTGCTCTTTTGTACCAAAATGAAGGAGTAACTCACCCGGACCTAATGAGTTAGGTACCATAACCGTTACCGCCACCGCTGAGCTTTTAGTCGCAATGGTTCCTACGATTGTTGAGTTAGCATAAGGGCTAAACTCTAAACCGCCGAACGACTTAGGGATGATAAGTGAAAAGAAACGTTCTTTTTTAAGAAAATCGAGAATGTAGTCAGGTAAATGAATACCATTTTGAATCTCTGTATCATCAATCATGCCCATTAGTTCTTGTAACGGGCCATCGATAAAGGCTTGCTCGTCTGCACTTAATGTTGCAGCTGGCACAGCGCGTAAGGCGCTAAAATCAGGCTTACCTTGGTAGATAGAGCCCTCTAACCAAACATCACCCGCATCAAGCGCTTCTTGTTCAGTAATAGAAATACTAGGTAACACTTTTTTTAATTTTGTACGTAAACTCATGATTAACTCATCCGACCAGATAATTTATAGTACTATTACGTCATAAAAATCACTTTAGATCAATTGCTCTAACCAACTTTTTAACAGTTTTTTCAATTTATTTATTTTTGCTATTCATAAGTTATTGAATAAAAACAGCTTACACGTGTAAGCTGAATTGAAAATATTTTTGAGTTTTTGTGCAATAAAACCGCAAATCTATCATCTTATTTATCAAAAACACGCAAACGTTGCCTGTGTAAGTTTTTTTAAATCGAAAGGACATAGCGCTATCTCAAGGCCGCGCTTACCTGCACTCACATAAATAGTGTTATATTTTTCAGCGCTTTGATGAATGTACGTATCAAGGCGCTTTTTTTGCCCAAGCGGGCTGACACCCCCTAAAATATAGCCCGTACTGGCAGCCACTTTATTTGGCTCTGCCATCGCTGCTTTTTTAGCCCCACATGCTTTAGCCAGTTGCTTTAAATTGACCTGCTGCGATACCGGCGTAATTGCCACAACGAGTTTATTGTCACTCGTTTCTAACACTAACGTTTTAAATACTTGCTCTGCATTTAATGCAAGCTTTTCAACCGCTTCGAGTCCAAAGTGTGCTGCTGTTGAATCATGTTCATAGCTTAATACAGTAAAGTTAATGTGCTTTTTCTCTAGGAGTGTAATTGCCGGTGTCATTATTATTTATCCCTAAATCTGTACGTTTGCCATACTGCAGATGATTACATAGTTTGTAGAATATTTGGGCAGTAATAAAGCAAAATTTGATGTTTATATGGTTATTCATTGCAATAAACAACAACATTAAAAATAAAAAACTGGTTTTAATTATATAGAGGAGTTTAACGCTTAGGCGTGGAATGCAGCTAAATATAAACGCGTACTTATTCAATACACACGCTATTTATTTCAAATTATTAAAAATGGCGCCATGTGGCGCCATTTTTTAAAATTACTTAACGATTATTACTTAGTTAAATCATCAAAAAATTTCTTCACGCCATCAAAGAAGCCTTTTTCTTTAGGGCGATTTTTTGAACCGTCTTTACCCATGCTTAGCTCAAGCTCTTCGAGTAATTCACGTTGGCGTTCATTTAGGTTAACCGGTGTTTCGATAACCACTTTGCAAAGTAAGTCACCTACAGCACCACTGCGAACTGATTTAACACCTTTGCCACGCATACGGAACATCTTACCCGTTTGGCTCTCAGCAGGTATTTTAAGCTTAGCACGACCATCTAGCGTAGGTACTTCAATCTCGCCACCTAACGCCGCTGTGGTGTAGCCAATTGGTACTTCACAGTAGAGGTTGTTTCCATCACGCACAAAGATTGGGTGTTCACGTACCGATACTTGTACATATAAATCACCCGCAGGTGCTCCATGAGCGCCCGCTTCACCTTCGCCAGATAAACGAATGCGGTCACCTGTATCAACACCAGCCGGTATTTTAACTGATAAGGTTTTGGTTTTCTCTACACGGCCTTGACCATGACAGCTGTTACAGGGATCAGAAATAATCTGACCTGTGCCCTGACACGTAGGACACGATTGTTGAACAGCAAAGAAACCTTGGCGCATTTGTACTTGGCCTGCACCATGACACGTTGTACATGTTTTTGGCTTAGAACCAGGTTTTGCACCACTACCATCACAAGGTGAACAGCTCACCCACGTAGGCACTTTAATTTCAACTTCTTTACCACGAACCGCTTCTTCTAAGCTTAAGTCCATGTTGTAACGTAAATCGGCACCGCGTTGCTGGCGAGATTGACGACGGCCACCGCCACCGCCGCCAAAGATATCACCGAATACATCACCAAAAATATCACCAAAGTCGCCTTGGCCGCCACCAAAGCCACCGTGACCACCGCCACCACCTTGTTCGAAGGCTGCATGACCATATTGATCATACATTTGACGTTTTTGATCATCGGTTAAGATTTCGTAAGCTTCTTTAACTTCTTTAAACTTACTTTCTAGCTCTTTATCACCGGCGGTACGATCTGGATGATATTTCATCGCTAAGCGCTTATACGCTTTTTTAATGTCTCTTTCGCTGGCATCTTTTGCCACACCAAGAACTTCATAATAATCGCGTTTTGACATATCTATCACACTACTCTTTTGCTACTGCAGCTTAGCTGCGGATAAACCGATAAATCATATCGATTTACCATTAATTTTTAAGCTATTTTACATGTTCTTTTTACATGCAAAAGGCGCGTTAAGCTTTAGCCTACGCGCCTCATTTGTTCATCCTAACTTAAACACCCCAATTAGTCATGGTGTTTTACGTTAGTGAGAAGCGTTAGTAACAATTACTTGTCGTCTTTCACTTCTTCGAACTCTGCATCTACAACGTCGTCATCTTGCTTAGCTGACTGTTGTGGTTGCTCACCAGCGTCGCCGCCAGTTTGTTGTGCTTTAGCTTGTGCAATTTCCATCAATTTTTGTGATTTCTCAGCAAGAGCTTGAGTTTTTGCTTCAATCTCTTCTTTGTTGTCACTCTTAATTGCTGTTTCTAGGTCAACAACAGCCGCTTCTATTGCTTCTTTGTCTTCGCTAGGCAATGCATCGCCAGCTTCTTCGACTTGCTTACGCGTACCGTGAACCATTGCATCAGCTTGGTTACGAGTCGCTACAAGCTCTTCGAACTTTTTATCTTCTTCAGCGTTAGCTTCTGCATCACGAACCATTTTTTCAACTTCTTCGTCACTTAGACCTGAAGACGCTTGAATCGTGATCTTTTGCTCTTTACCTGTATCTTTATCTTTTGCTGATACATGTAAGATACCATCCGCATCTACATCGAAAGTAACTTCGATTTGTGGTGTACCACGTTTCGCAGGACGAATACCTTCTAGGTTAAATTGACCTAGAGATTTATTATCACTTGCGCGTTTACGCTCACCTTGTAATACGTGAATAGTAACCGCTGCTTGATTGTCTTCAGCTGTTGAGAAAGTTTGCGATTTCTTAGTAGGAATCGTTGTATTTTTCTCAATTAGCGCAGTCATTACAGAACCCATTGTCTCAATACCTAGAGACAGTGGAGAAACGTCTAGTAATAGTACGTCTTTAACGTCACCTGCAAGTACACCACCTTGAATCGCCGCGCCTACCGCTACTGCTTCATCAGGGTTAACGTCTTTACGTGGGTCTTTACCAAAGAACTCAGCCACTGTTTTTTGTACTAACGGCATACGTGTTTGACCACCAACAAGAATGATATCGTTGATGTCGCTTACAGATAAATCCGCATCAGCAAGTGCACGTTTAAGTGGTTCAATTGACTTAGTTACTAAGTCTTCAACTAGTGACTCAAGCTTAGCACGTGTCAATTTCACGTTCATGTGCTTAGGACCTGATGCGTCAGCAGTTACATACGGAAGATTTACTTCAGTAGATTGTGCCGATGAAAGCTCAATTTTTGCTTTTTCTGCTGCTTCTTTAACACGTTGCATTGCAAGTGGATCAGCTTTTAAGTCAACGCCTTGGTCTTTCTTAAACTCAGCAACTAGGTAGTTGATTACGCGGTTATCGAAATCTTCACCACCTAAGTGAGTGTCACCGTTAGTCGCAAGTACTTCAAACGTGTGCTCGCCTTCAACTTCGTCAATCTCGATGATTGATAAATCGAAAGTACCGCCACCTAAGTCGTAAACGGCTACAATGTTTTCGCCTTTGTTTTTATCCATACCGTATGCAAGTGCAGCGGCTGTAGGCTCATTGATGATACGTTTAACTTCTAGACCCGCAATACGGCCAGCATCTTTCGTTGCTTGACGTTGTGAATCGTTAAAGTATGCAGGTACTGTGATAACGGCTTCAGTTACTTCTTCACCTAAGAAGTCTTCCGCTGTTTTCTTCATTTTTTTCAGTACTTCTGCTGAAATTTGTGGTGCCGCACGCTTTTCACCGCCCGCTTCAACCCATGCATCGCCATTATCAGCTTTGATGATTTGAAATGGCATGATACCGATATCGCGTTGCACTTCTTCGTCTTCAAAACGACGACCGATTAAACGCTTAATCGCAAATAAAGTGTTAGTTGGATTTGTTACTGCTTGACGTTTTGCAGATTGACCAACTAATGTTTCACCATCTTGCGTGTACGCAATGATGGATGGTGTTGTACGATCGCCTTCCGCATTTTCAATTACGCGTGCTTTATCGCCATCTAGTACTGCAACACAAGAGTTAGTAGTACCTAAATCGATTCCAATAATTTTACCCATGAATCATCTCCAACTTCAAAATTCGTTAATACGTTCGATGACTAGTAAATAGGGATGCCCCAAACTGAATTCAACTGTAAAAATGAAAAAAAAGTGATTTTTTGTCATTTATTTTGCAAATAACTTAATAACAAGTCTGAGTTGATGTTTTTTAGACCATTTGAGCACGCTTTCACAAGTGGTCTGATCAGTTTTTGTATGATATAAATTAAACAAATAACATTTTATTCCAAAGGAACGGCTATGCACTTTGATGATTTACTCCAAGCTGCAACACAAATCGGTAACATGTCTGCACTTGAACAACAAACGGCGACCATGCAATTTCCTGCTAATTGGTGCCAAGGTAGAACTGCATTTGGTGGGTTATCTGCATCACTACTTTATCAAGCCATGCGCCAACAGATTGAGCCATCACGACGTTTACTGTCATTAAGTACAAATTTTGTAGGGCCATTATTAGCCGACACCGGCTTTTCATTGCACGTTGAAATATTACGAGAAGGTAAAAATAGCACGCAAGTTTTAGCCAAAGCCGTACAAAATGATCAAGTAAGTGTAATTGTGCAGGCTTGCTTTGCTAAAGCGCGTAACTCCGGTGTTCATGTACCCGTTTCGAAAGAAATGACATTAAAACCTGTGGATCCTCGCTATACGCTTCCTTTTAAATCGGGTGCCATGCCTGAGTTTTTCCAACATGTTGATTTATGTCCGCAACAAGGTGGTATGCCGTTTGTTGGCGCTGATACATCACACTTAGGTGGTTGGATGAAACTAAAACACACCCCAGCACAATTGAACGAAGCGCACGTTATTGCGCTCACCGATGCTTGGCCACCCACTTTATTGCAGATGTTTAACCAACCGGCTCCTGCAAGTAGTATGTCTTGGTATTTAGAATTTGTACAAGAACCCCAATTAGGGGCAAATGAATGGTTAGGGTTTGAAGCAATTACTCATCACTGTAAAGATGGATATGGACTTGAAGATGGGTCTATTTGGTCACAATCAGGGGAACTTATTGCGCTAACACGACAAACGGTTGCTTTATTTGATTAGGCCATCGTAAGAGGCCTTTGCATAATTAGTACCATCGAAGGTCATAATCGCATTATATTCACCACTTTGTTTGATATGGGCTAAGCCCATATCAAACAGCTCTTGTAAGGGTTTATCATTGAAGTACGCTGGGCGCGCAGCTTCACTAAATATAGGGTGAATTGTTATTTCTTTTGTGTTGTTCTCTAGCTGATACTGCTGTAAGTAATACAAAAACACTCGCTTTTCGAGTACCACTACATCGACCCACTCTTTCATTAAGTGATCAACCTGAGCCGCCTGATTGACGACCTCTTCATAGTAATTTAATTTCGTTGTTACCTTTTTATATGGGTGAGGTAAGAACGCTGTGGCGTTTTGAAAGGCCAACACACTTTTACCTGTTAATGCATACACCGAGTTTATCTTGAAATTATTTTTAGTCAGGCTCACGGCCACATTTTGATAGGATAAAAGACTTTGGCTTGGGTAAATCCCCTCGATTCGAGAGCCTGCATAATTCACTGCAACATCTATTTCAGCCTGCTCTAAAGAATGTTCTACGCGTTTATTCGACATGTAAATAATATTCAGATCAGTAATGCCTTGGCTTTTAAAAGCTGCCTTAATTAACTCTAACTGTAAACCCGAGTTATTTTTACTAAATACATATGGGGGTAATGAAGGGCTTACGCCAATATTGACACGGTTAGTTGATTTTTGCTCTGTGAGAGCATGTAAGCTTACGCTAAATATAATTAAGCAAAAACAAAGTAGTTTAATCACAAATTGACCCTTGAGGCATAATTTACGCCTATTGCGTGTATGTATGACTCCATTCATTGTTATACCGAAACCACCTCAAGGTGCGAGCGTCGTTGCAAAGTATCGCCTTGATATTGAGCCCCTGCGAAACGCTGAATTCTGCACCTTAAGGTAGCTTGGGTATATACTTATAATAGTGTATTTAAAACAATCATCCAATTGTAATTCACATTTATTTGATGCAAACTTTAATTCGTATGTACTTTATTTGGCTATCACATTGCAAACAGCTTGTCCTAACTGTGACCTCATTATAGATGTTCCTCAAATAGCAGCAAAACAAATAGCTGTGTGCCCGCATTGCCACACGAAATTATCTACTGCAAATACAAATAACGACTCCCTTATTGTGGCACTAAGTATCAGTGCGTTAATCATGCTTTTAAGCAGTATGTTCTACCCTTTTATTTCATTTAGCAGCAGCGGTATTACGCAAACAATCACGCTACCCGATGCAGCAAAAATTTTATTTAATTATGACAGTGAATTACTCGGTATCTTTATTGATGTGAGCATTATTGGCTTGCCCATGGCGTTACTTGCCTTACTGATTCCATTACATTTAGGAGCTTTAAAAGTACTGCCTTTTACTATTGCAAAGCGGTTACTTAAGTTCACATTGGCATTAGAACCTTGGATCATGTGTGAAATTTTTCTGATTGGTGTGCTTGTCAGTATGGTTAAGATTATGTCGATGGCAGACATTAGTTTTGGGATTAGCTTTTGGGCTTATATCTGCTTCGTCATTTTGTATATTGCCGCACTTACGCACTTAAACCGTCAACGTCTATGGGAACAAGTCCGCCCACTCGCTAATATTAGTGAAGCAAACAATGGCGACAGAGGCATCGATAAAAATATTAGAGCATGCCATGTGTGTCACCAATTATCCGAACATGAATATTGTCCCCGCTGCCACAGTAAAGCTCATGTTCGAAACCCTAACAGTATTCAAAAAGCACTCGCGTGGTTATTAACTTCCGTTGCCTGTTATATACCTGCAAATATGTTTCCTATTATGTATACCACTAGCTTGGGTGATCAAACGCCTTCTACACTTATTGGTGGTGTTATTGTGTTATGGCAAGCAGGTTCGTACCCCATCGCTATAATTATATTTTTGGCTAGTGTGGTTGTGCCACTAGCAAAAGCACTTATATTAATTTTTTTATGTATTATCGTTAAATACCCAGCAAGCAGTCAGTCAAAACGGTATACCAAAGTGTATCAATTAACTGAATTTATTGGTAAATGGTCTATGATTGATGTATTTGTTGTCGCAATTCTAGTAGCCTTGGTTCAGTTAGGTAATTTAATGTCTGTGAGCCCAGGCCTAGGGACTGTATTTTTTACTGCTATGGTGCTCAGCCAAATGATGGCAGCCCACGCATTCGATCCTCGTCTGCTTTGGGATTCGCCAAATACCGTTACACGTAATTAGAGATAGTCATGAATGAAACAGCCAACGTAAAACAAGAGCCTCGCATTTCTGCTATTTGGATTATTCCTATAATAGCCCTATTTGTTGGTGCATGGATGTTGTATCAATATCAGGCAAACAAAGGAGCGACTATATATATTACCATGCCACAAGCTGAAGGGATTATTGCCGGTAAAACAGAAATTAAAGTTCGTAGCGTAAAGATAGGCCAAATAGACCACATCCGATTATCTGATGATAAAAACAGCGTTATTGCGCGAGCGCAAATAGATAAACACTACGATAGTTTACTTACCGATGATGCCAATATTTGGGTGGTAAAGCCACGGATTGATGAAACTGGTATCAGTGGCATGAGTACATTACTTTCAGGTGTATATTTAGAATTTGCACCGGGTGAAAGTAAACTAATGAAAGAACATTTTATATTACAAGACGAGCCCGCATTAATTGGTAAAGATGTTAAAGGTGGTCGGTTTGTTTTACAAAGCTATAATGCCGAAGTAATGGATGTAAGTACCAGCATTTATTATAAAAACTATAAAATTGGCCAAGTTGAAACCGCCACTTTTGATTGGAAAAATCAAGCGATGAAGTACGGCATCTTCATCAATGAGCCATATCAAAACTTAATAACCCTTAATTCAATTTTTTGGGTCAACGCGGGGGTAGAAATTGATTTATCAGCTGATGGTATTAACGTTAATACGGGCTCTTTAAGTAAACTACTTAAGGGCGGTATTTCTGTTGGTCTACCTGAACAACAAGCCCCTGGTGATTTAGCCAATGATGGTCATGCATTTTCATTAAGTAAAAGTTATAAGCATGCCCTTGAAGAACGTTTTTATGATTTTGATTACTACCTAATTGAATTTGAGCAATCTATACGTGGCTTAAGGCCTGGCGCCCCAGTTGAATACCGGGGTATGCGTGTCGGAACAGTCGTAGAAGCACCAGCCAATGTGATGATTGATGGTGTGCCTGCCCATTTTAGAACTGATAATACAGCCGTACCTGCTCTTATTAAAATTGAATATGGCCGCATATATCACAACAGCAACCAAGCTCGCGATTTTTGGCGAGGCAACGTCGAAGGGTGGATTAAAAATGGTTTACGCGCCTCGCTTAAACCAGGGAACCTACTCACTGGTGCCGTGTATGTTGATTTTGATATATATAACGATGCTGATGACGCTGAACTAACAACTGTGTCTCAATATCAAGTGTTTCCGAGTGTTTCAAGTGGGATCACGGTATTGGCTGATCAAGTTTCAGATGTACTGAATAAGGTGAATAACCTAAAAATTGAAGACAGTTTAGCCCAAATGCAATCTACATTTACTGATTATCAGGCGCTTGCCAATGAAATGCGTGACTTGCTTAATCAACAAGATACACAAAATTTACCCGGCGATATTAACCGCAACTTTGCTGAAATGACCAAAAGCATGCAACAATTTGATGTCACAATGAAACAGTTTGAAAAAACCATGGCCAGCTATCAGCAAGGGTCGCAATTTCACCATCAATTACAACAAACGCTTTCTGAATTTAAGCGCTTAAGTGAAGAGTTACAACCTTTAACTCGCGGCCTAAATGAGCAGCCAAACATGTTCATTTTTGATAAATCATTACCAGCAGATCCAACACCGAGGAAACAATAAATGCGTATCTTCAGTTTAATTAACACGCTACTCGTTACCTGCATGCTAGGAATCGCTGGCTGTAGTCAGTCATTAAATGCCCCTGTGAAGTATTTTCAGTTTAATCAGAAAATAACTCCTTCAGCGCGCACGAGTGAGAACACCGATTTACAGTTACGTATATTAACCGTCAACCTACGTGGTGCTTTAAATAATCGCGGTATTGCACTAGAGGTAGATAATAACCAAGTCACATCGGCAAATTATCATTTATGGAGCGAAGCGCCAGATATTATGCTAACAGCCAGTGCTCATCAAACACTGTTTACCCAATTAGATACATGGATGGTCGTCAAAGGATTACCTGTAATTACCGACACCGACCAACAAACTTTTTATGAGATTGAATATGAAATTCACCACTTTAATGGTGACAATGCTGGCAATGCTGATATCTCTGGCCTGTGGCGGCTTTACCACACAACATTTGAGAATGGGCGCACATTAAAAGAAATTCACTACTTTAGTGAATTAACCCCGTTGATAGATGATGATTATAAAGGGCTTGTTGAAACACTTGAAAAAACATGGTCGGCAGTCAACCTAAACGTTGCAGAGCAATTAAAAGCAATGCAAATTAAAGTTACAACGCCTTAATGTAAAGGCAAATAGGCTGCTTGTCATGACTTGCTATTATATCTGTCATGCGGGAGAAATTTAACTTTTTAAGTATTTTTTGTGATGCGATATTATCTTCAGAGGTAATTGCTGAAATTGTTTGAAAGCGATTCTGAACATTTTGAATCAATTGTTCACATGCCTCCGTTGCATAGCCTTTACCGGTATACTTTGATAAAAAGGCATAACCAATATCAGGGACATGCAGATAGTCTCTTTTAAACAACCCAACCATACCAATAGGGGTAGAGTCTTTAAGCGTTACTATATAAGGACCAAAGCCATTTATTTGATGTGAATTAATAAATGTATTTTGAATATAATCCTGTGCCTGCTCAGGTGTATAAATGCCTTTGTCTGCAATGTTTTCATAAAAACTGGGTTGATTCAGTAAAGTTAAGATAAAAGAACTATCACTCAATTGCCCTGAACGCATTATTAGCCTTTGTGATTTAATATTATCCATAACATCCTTTATACAAAAACCTCCAGACAGTGAGGCTTATTACATTCTCAGATAATGTATTTAATTTAGCTCACCTGCACAACTTGCTTTCCGGTAAAACCACCTTGTAATTGTCTATTTAGCGAGGCAGATACATTCGAAGCATTAAACTCAACAGGAATAATACAAGGAATGGTCAGTGTATTATTTGCCAAACTTTCTAGTAGCAAATTGCCCATAAAGCTCATTCTTTGCTGCGCACATAAGCTATTTGCAAGCCAAGCACCGCCCAGTGAAACAATACCGATATTCGGAGCTCGGCGAAACATCAGCTCTTGCTCAAATGCTGGTAGAGGGTTTAAACAAGCAATACGTCCACAAAAACGCATTAACTCAACGTTTCGAATGGTCGTTTCTCCCCCTATTGAATCCAGAACGGCATCGAAACCTTGCGGGCCGAGCTCTCGGCGAATTTTATCCGCTAATTTTTTATCGTGATAATCAAATGCAACATCGGCTCCGAGCTGTTTAACAAGCTTATGGTTGCGCTTACTTGCTGTCGTAAACACTGTTGCACCACGCTGTTTTGCAAACTGGATTGCAAACTGGCCCACTGCACCTGCACCGGCTTCAATTAATATTGAATCCCCTTCACTTAACTGTAGTTTGTCCAATGCAATTAATGCAGACATACCTGCACAGGGTAAAGTTGCCGCATGACTTGATTTAACCGAGTCAGGGATCACTGAAACTGCAAAGTTGGGGACTTTTACGTATTGGGATAACACGCCTTGCTCACCCAAATTACCATGGAACATTACCCGGTTCCCCACTCCAGGGAAAACACCTTTATCCGCTTTAACTACCACACCAACGGCATCCAAACCCAAAGTATGAGGGTAATTCCATTTACAAAAACCCGTTTTAGCAAACTGTGCATCCGTGGGATTTAACCCCACATACTCCACTTTAATTAACAAATCATTCCCTGATACATCGGGCACAGGTATTTCACGTTCAGAAAGTAAAATCTGCTCGTTAGGCTCCTCGAGCACAATTGCACGCATAAGCCTTGGAATTGTTGATAAAATATCAGTATGTGGCATTAAAGACTCTATTTAACTAATTAACTAACGCGTAGCCCCACCGCCCATTGAATACTTGGTAAGTATCTACTTTGGCAAGTAATGACGAAATGGTTGAATCTACTGCATTCTCTTGCGCTATTAAAACATCCTGCCGCGCATCTAACAACTCTAAGTAAGGAATTTGCCCTTCTTGATACATAGCTTGTGCTTGTAAAAATGCATTATTGGCATACTTAAAACGCTCGTTTGCATACTTAGTTTGTTCGCCCTGTTTGACTAAACGCTGTAACGATAGTTCACTTTCGCTCATCGCATTTAATACAACTTGCTGATATTGACTGTACGCGGCTTGTGTTAAATAGTCTTGTGCATCACGCTGGGCAAGCAAAGCTGGGTAACTCAGTAATGACCACTGGATTTTTGGCGCTAACTGCCATTGTTGTTGAGTATCAGATAACTGATTATTACCTAAGCTAATTACACCAGCAAAAGCACTCAAGCTAATATCTGGCAGTAAAGCTTTACTTGCAGCCACACTCAGTGAGCTTGCTTGGCTAAACTCAAAAAGCGCTCGACTGATATCGGGCCTAAGTGCAACCGCTTTGCTTGGGCTGGTTAAACTCACCTTAAAATTGCGGTTGAGTATATCCCTTTCATCCTCCAATTTTAAATCATCGGCAAGCTGCCCAGTTAATAAAGCCAACATTGACAAGTCACTAAACTGAGCAAATTCAATCTCAGGCAACAAAGCTTGCTGTTGCCTTAGCTGAGCCAACGTCCGATTTAAATCAAGTTCGCTTGCAACCCCCTCTTCAACACGTGCTTTTAGTACATCAATACTTTGTAAGAGCGCCTCTATTTGCAAGTTGATTATTTGCTTTTTTTGTAAGCTACCTTGGTAGCTTACAAACCCTTTTACCACTGAGGATAGTGTTTCAATTTGCAATGCCCTTACTTGCTCAGCTTGGCTCATTGCACCGGCATTCGCAGCGTCAACCAGTGCAGTGACTTTACCAAACAAGTCTATCTGCCAATCTAAATTAACACCTGATTGCGATTGCCGTGATTGACTATTACCAATGCTAGTGCGCGTCGCACTCGCACCAATATTACCTTGTGGTAAGTACTGGGCACGTTCAGCACCTAAGCGCGCTAAAGCACTTTGCAATTGAAACTGTTGGGTCTTTAAATCAAAATTATTACTGCGCGCTTTGGCAACCAGATCATTGAGTTGCTGTGAGCCCAATTTTTGCCACCAATTAAGCTCATCAGTGCCCTGTAATTGCTGTGCAATCTGCGTTTTCTCAACAAATGATTGCAAATCGGATTGGTACTGTTGCTCATCAATTTTGCTCGCACAGCCAGTTAAAAAACTAGCAATAACCACAGCGGCTAATCGTAAGTTATTCATTAATTTGCTCCTGTGATGGGGCTTTAGGTGACTTGGTTACTAAAATATAAAATACAGGTGTAAACAATAAGCCAAAGACTGTCACACCTATCATGCCTGAAAACACCGCGTTCCCCATTGCATGGCGCATTTCAGCGCCTGCACCTGTGGCTAGTACAAGCGGAATAACACCTGCAGTAAATGCTATTGATGTCATTAATATGGGGCGCAAACGCATACGGCATGCCTCTAAAATGGCATCAAAATGACTCATGTTCTGCTTGGTTTTATCTCGCGCAAATTCAACCATCAAAATGGCATTTTTTGATGCAAGTGCCACTAAAACAATTAAGGCAATTTGTGTAAAAATATTATTATCGTCGCCCACTAGCCACACTCCCATTAGTGCAGAGAATATAGTCATGGGTACAATTAAAATAATAGCTAGAGGTAGCCTTAAACTTTCATACGTCGCAGCCAATACCATGAACACAAGTAAAACCACCAGTGGGAAAACATAAACCATCGTGTTACCCGCTAGAATTTGCTGGAATGTCACTTCTGTCCATTCATACTCAATCCCAGTAGGCAGGGTATCAGCTAAAATTGCCTCTATTGCATATTGCGCTTGGTCAGAGCTAAAACCTGGCGCAGGACTGCCATTGAGTTCAGCACTTGGGTAACCGTTGTAATGCATTACACGGTCAGGTCCAATTGTTGGTGTTGCTGTCAATACTGAGCCTAGTGGTACCATATTACCTTGGTTATTGCGTACTTTAAGGTTTAAAATCTGCTCTGGATCGAGCCTATACTGAGCATTAGCTTGCGCATTAACTTGGTAAGTACGGCCAAACATATTAAAGTCATTTACATACATTGAACCTAAGTATATTTGTAGCGCATTAAACACTTCATCTAGTGGAATCCCCTGTATTAAAGCTTGCTCACGGTCAATATCAATATCCATTTGTGGTACTTGAATGCGAAAACTTGAATACATGCCCATCAATGCCGGATCTTGCTGCGCTTTTGTAATTACTGCTTGAAGACTATTAAACAAGGCTTCAAAGCCTTTATTAGCACGATCTTCAATTTGTAATTTAAAGCCGCCCGTAGTTCCTAAACCTTGAATTGGCGGAGGCGGAAACACTGCTACAAATGCCTCATCAATGGCTGAGAAACGCTGGTTTAATTGAGCAGCAATCGACATTGCAGACAACTGCGGCTCACCTCTTTCGCTAAATGCATCTAAAGGGGTAAACACTATCGCGCTATTAGGGCTATTTGTGAATCCATTTACTGACAATCCCGGAAACGCAACCGTGTTTGCAACGCCCGGCACTTGCAATGCAATTTCTTGCATTTGCTTTACAACATCTTGTGTACGCTCAAGACTCGCAGCATCAGGTAATTGCGCAATGGCAACCAAATATTGTTTATCCTGAGCAGGGATGAAGCCACCTGGCACAGCATCAAACAACTTAATTGTGCCGCCAACTAATGCAATATAAACAACCAGTACGATAACACTCATACGCATTAATTTTTGTACTAGCTTTTGATAACCTTTTGCGCCACGGTCAAATAGGCGGTTAAACGGATTAAACAACCAGCGACCAAATAAACGATTAAGTAAACGTGTTAATGCATCGGGTTTTGCATCATGGCTTTTAAGTAATAAAGCCGACAATGCAGGCGAAAGTGTTAATGAGTTAAATGCGGAGATGACCGTTGAAATAGTAATCGTTAATGCAAACTGTTTATAAAATTGCCCCGATAAACCACTAATAAATGCAGTAGGAATAAACACCGCACATAACACTAAGGCTATCGCAATTATTGGTCCGGTTACTTCGGTCATCGCCACCCGTGTTGCTTCTAAAGGTGATAACCCTTGACCGATATTTCGTTCAACATTTTCAACCACCACAATCGCGTCATCAACCACAATACCTATAGCCAACACCAAGCCAAATAACGATAACGTATTAATTGAGACACCTAACCATTGCATGACCGCAAACGTGCCAATCAATGAAACTGGGACTGCAATCAATGGGATAATAGATGCTCGCCAAGTTTGTAAAAACAACACAACCACAATAACAACCAATGCAATTGCTTCAAGTAAAGTCGCAATAACTGCATCAATTGAACCACGCACAAACACAGTAGGATCGTAAACTATGTCATATTCAACGCCTTCGGGAAATGCTTTAGATAGTCGCGCCATAGTTTCACGTACTTGATCAGAAAGCTCAATTGCATTTGAACCCGGTCGTTGGAAAATTGGCATAGCCAGTGCTGGTTGATTATCAAGTTCGGCACGTAATGAGTAGGTGTTTTGTCCCAAGTCCACTCGAGCGACATCACTAAGGCGAGTTAATTGCCCTTGATCGCCCACTTTAATAATTACTTGCTCAAACTCTTCAACACTGTTTAAGCGCCCTTTAACATTCAGCAATACTTGAAACTGACTGTCTGATGAGGCTGGCTGGGCACCTAAGCTACCCGCTGCAACCTGTTGATTTTGAGCACGAAGAGCAGTAACAACATCCATCGCTGTCAAACCACGAGCAGACAATGCATCTGGGTTTAGCCACACTCGCATAGAATACTGACCACCGCCAAATAACTGCACATCACCCACACCCGCTAATCGTGCGATTTGGTCTTTAATATACAAGTCAGCATAATTCGATAGGTAGGCTGTATCGTGTGTTTTCTGTGGTGAATATAAATGTACAACCATAGTTAAATCAGGCGATGATTTTTCTGCAACCACACCTAAACGCTGTACCTCTTCAGGTAAGCGCGGTAACGCACTGTTTACGCGGTTTTGCACTTGTACTTGCGCTCTATCGAGGTCAGTACCAAGCGCAAATGTAACAGTTAAGGTCATTCGGCCATCACTGGTCGCTTGTGAAAACATGTACAACATATTTTCAGTGCCATTTATCTCTTGCTCTAACGGTGTTGCGACAGTTTGAGCTATTACCGTTGGGTTTGCACCTGGGTAGTTAGCGGTTACAACTACGGTAGGTGGAACGACTTCGGGATATTCGCTCACGGGGAGCTGAAATAGCGAGATCCCACCCGCAATGAGGATAATTAACGACAGCATTGCTGCAAAAATCGGGCGCTGAATAAAAAAGTGTGAAAATTTCATGTTATGCCCTACTTTTTAGCCATTAAATTGTGAGAAGACGGCTGTAAAGTGAATGCAATACCCGAGGTATCTAATGTTACTGTGTTAGGTGCTACAGGCATCCCAGGGCCAACTCTAGCAGGGCCATTCACAGCAATAATATCAGTGTCAGATAAGCCTGACGTAACCACCCTGAAACGCCCATACCGCTCACCCACAGTGACTAGCTTGTACTGTAAAACATTGTTCTGACCAACGGTTAATACAAAACGATTTTTTAGATCAGTGCCTATAGCACGATCAGGGACGATGATATGCTTTTGTACCGCATTCGCAGCAAGCTTAATCCGCGCAAATGAGCCTGCTCTTAATTCATTGTTTGATTGCTCAAACCGTGCTCTTACGCGCAATGTGCCTGTTGCTACATTAATTTGATTATCGATAAAATCGATATAGCCTGCATGGTCAAATGTTGCTTTACCCACTTTTTGCATCACAACCGCTTGTTTATCTGAACGGGTAACATCACTAAATGACCGATTCCATGTACGCTCATCTACATCAAAATATGCATACATCGTTTTATTTGAAACAATCGAGGTTAAAACCGACTGCCCAGCTTGAACATTATTGCCCTTTGTTATATTTGCACGTGAAACAATGCCTTCTATCGGTGAGCGAATTTTAGTAAAAGCCAAGTCAAGTTCAGCAGCTGTTAATTGCGCTTTATAGGCAGCTAATTGCGCTTCGCGTTGATGCAAGGTTGAAGTACGTGATTCAGCTTGTTCAGTTGAAATTGCTTTACGCTGGGTTAGTCGCTCAGCTCTTTTAGCTTCACTACTCGCTTGCTCCAATGCAGCTTTTGCACTGGTGACTTGCGCTCTTAAGCTAGCAACAATAGCTGCGTAAGGGCGTGCATCTAGTTCAAATAATAAGTCCCCTTTTTTAACCACGTCACCTTCTTCAAAAGCTATATTCTCAATAACACCTGAAACACGGGGCATTAAGGAGACCTCTTCAGGTGCCTCTAAACGAGTTGTATAGGTATGCCAACTTTGCACAGGCTTTGTGATTACTGCTGCCACATCTATAGGTTGTAGCTGTTGTTGGGTATTTTCTTGTGCGGGTTCTTCTGCACACCCGCTTAAGGTTAGTAATGCCGCTATAATTGCGGTAGCTATTAAGTGCTTGTTCATTTCAACGCTGCTCCATTTTATTTATTAATAAATGGTACGGAACAAACATGCGGACAAAAACCATAGATTTTCAAATTCATTAATGCCAAAATGGCACCAATTATTATTGAGTGAATATATCATGGACACAACGAGCCGTTTATTGATGCTATTAGAAGTCGTGGAAAGAGGGTCGTTTGCTAAAGCTGCCGAAACACGCAATATCGATAGATCTGTTATTTCTAAACAAATTAGTCGTTTAGAGGATGATTTAGGTGTTCGGTTACTCAATAGAACAACACGGTCTTTTTCACTAACAGCTGCTGGTGCAGAAATGGTAAAAAAAGCAACAGAGCTTAGAGAACTACTCAGTGAAACGATTCGTCTTGCTGAAAATTACCATCAAGAACCACGCGGTGTACTTAAAATAACCTCGTCTACAATTATTGGCCGGCGCTACTTACAACCGGTTATCAACGATTTTCAAAAACGCTTTCCCCAGGTAGAAGTTGAATTGAGGCTTGATGATAAGTTAGTTGATTTAGTGTCAGAAGGATTTGACTTGGCTTTTCGTGTTGGCGAGCCTAAAGATTCATCACTCATTGCCCGCAAAATTGCACGAAATAGATTATTATTATTAGCGTCGCCCGAATTTATAAATACTTATGGGATGCCTGAAAGTATTGAAGATTTAGCCGATTTACCAGCTGCTAGCTATTCGAGCACTTCTTTAAGGGTTGAAGGCGTTCGCTACATTGATCAAAATGGTGATGCTCAAGAGCAAAAAATAAAAAGTGTGTTTAGAGCAAATGATGCTGAAGTTTTATTAGAAAAAACGCTATCTGGTACAACTTATGTTTTAGCGCCCGCTTTTATAATCGATAACGAAGTCACATCAGGGCGATTGGTACCCTTATTAACAGATCTACACCTTACTGAATACAGTGCAATGTACGCTGTTTATCCGCACCGAGATTTACCAGTTAGGACACGCCTTTTCTTTGATGCAATAAAAGAACATTTAGGCAAAGACACACCAATTTGGGAAAATAATATACCAAATTTTGACAGTATGTATCGCGGCCGTTAAGAGATCTTCTTTAGGTCATTAAGCATAACAACATCTTCTGGTGGCATAACAACCTGGTTTCGGCCGTTTCGCTTTGCCTCATACAGCCTGTCGTCTGCCGCTTTTATAGTGTATTTTAATGTTTCACCTGATTTATATTGCGCAACACCTACACTAACCGTCAGTGCAATCATTTGATCATCAATTAAAAATTGATGTTCCTCAATACTGCTGCGGATCATTTGCGCACTGTATTTTGCTTCATCAAACGAGCAACCATGTACAAAAATTGCGAACTCTTCGCCACCTATCCTGAAAACATGCGCATCAGGTAACTTATCTTTTATGATTTGGGTAACAGCCACCAATACTTTGTCCCCTACCGCATGGCCATAAACGTCATTCACCCGTTTAAAAAAGTCTAAGTCCATAACAAGGGTATACAAACCGAGCTTATTAATAAGTTTAGTCTCGAAAATATGGTTCATGGCAAGGCGGTTTCCAGTGCCTGTTAATGGGTCGAGCAATGCTAAATTTTGCAATTGTTTGTATGAGTTTTCTCGGCTGCTTTCAAATACATGAGCTAACACCCAAATAAGTAAATAAGCCAAAGCTAAATTTAGGCCTAAATTTAAAGCGGCAAATGGTTTAGAAGACAACACAATGGCCTCCAGCACGAGTGAGAGGCAAGATAATATAGCTCCCCAACGAACTCCCATTAATAAATAAAAAGCAACTGGAAGCACTAATAACCAAACAAACAATGCGTTTTTCATTGGGGCCAGATGACTGCCAAATACAACCAGAAAAGCTAAAAATAAACAAATACTGAGAGATTGCCAGAGCTTAACCTGTTCACTGGAAATAGTGATGTATATATAGAAGCAATAAAGTGCAAACACACTTTCTAGCAAACCAAGTACTAAAAAGTTGTTGATAAACACATTAAAGTAACTAAATGCTGCTGCGACAAGGCTTAAACAGAAACACATCCATTTTAGTATCTTACTACGTAAGACATGTGTACTGTTTAGTGCTGCAATAGTCATCTAAATACTTAGTTTTAAATTAATAACATCAAGTTTAAACACTCTTTGTTAGAACTCAAGCTAAAATGACAAATGCATGATTTAAAGCCGTCTTTTGGACTTAGTGGCTGTAAATACTTATCAGTAAAATAACCACAACCAATAATTTAAACATGTCGCGTAAATCGGCTGTTTAGTCTGCTATTAAGTCATCAATTTCTTCTATCATGTCTTTAAACTTGTCCTCGGCATGCTTCATTTGTTTCGGGGTAAGTGTATGGCGTAATTCAACTAATAGCTTCGCATATAAAGCTTGGTTTTTCTCAGTTGCAGCCATTAACTCTGGACTCATAAACGCTTCACGTTCAGTAATAATACGCAGCAAGTTTTGGCTAAATTCAGCCGAATTTGTTGTAGGATTGTCAAATACTGCAACCAAGGCATCTAACCGAGTGTTTTTGTATTTTTGCCATTGTACAAATCGTGGTTCATAGCTGTCATTAGCATTCGAAATAAGAGTGAGCTGCTGTTGCGAAAGCTTTCCTAACCACTCTTTGTAAGTTTCGGTTTGTTTCTCTAATCGTTCTTCACTTCGCTCTGTATCGGTTTGCTTTTCATATTGTTCCAACTCTTCATTTATATCGTCTCGAATCTTAGCAATAAACTGCATCTTTTGCTTTTTATCAAGGGATTTAGCGACGTCTATTAACGGTTGGGCAATTTTGTCGACCAAGGTCTGCCAATGGCCTCTTGAATTATTAAAATGCTCGATGAGTGCCTGCTCAGATGGTGAATCGTTTAGTATATTTTGCAAATGAATTAGATCAGCTTTATAAAGCGGTAATTGGCTTGTTCTATGCCAGTCACGCGTATCTTTGATCAATAATTTGACCGTCTGCGATTGTTGCTTATTTAGATCTACATAATCGTCAATCCAGAAACCTGACAGCCAACCAATATTGTTGTAGGTGAAACTTGCTGAACATCCGCTGACAAATAAGATGAAGATAATCAACAGCCCATTTCTTAAACTTAACTTTTTATTGTTTTTGTACATGTAAGTATAATCCCTCGTTATTCTGCCCATAGGTTTGTTGGCATTAGTTATACTGAATATAAAATAATTACGATCACAAACTTGATAATAATTCTCATTTAACTATTGACCTGCGCGAATATGTAAGTAATAATCATTCCCATCAACACGGGCTCATTTATTTATGTACCGACCTCAGTGCCTAAGGATAGAGTACCCAGCATGGATGCTGACCCCATAAACTGTGTGTTGATGAAGAGCGTGCCGCTTCAGTGAGAGACTTTACTCGACCCAAAGTATTTCATTTTCAGATCACATTTACTTGCTACATTGCTCATATCGGTGACGGTTGATATGAATCAAAAAGCCCCTGAGGGGCTTTTTTTATTTCTTTAATTTATCCCTTAATATCTGTATCTTACCCTCATTATTACGATTTTTAATTATAAGTTGGGTTTTTTGCAGCTTAGAACTAAAATTATACAGTTACAACTTATTGGAGGTTTAGTCATGTGGCAACCGAAATTAAAAGTATTGTTAATGATTGGTGCATTAAGTGTGCCTTGTTTTAGTCATGCAGGTCTAGAAGAAGGCATTAAAGCCGCCAATGAAGGGCAATTTGAAGAGGCCTTAAAAGAATTTAATTACCTTGCCGATAAAGGGTTTGCACCGGGTATTTATGAGCTAGGACAGTTATACGAAAACGGTCACGGTGTAACCCGTAATTACCGCAAAGCGGCGGATTTGTACCAGCAAGCAGTTAACAAAAGCCACGTTGACTCTATGTTTGCCCTCGCTGTGCTTTATGAAGAAGGTAAAGGCGTTAAGCTTGATAAGCAAATGGCCGTGACATTATTTAAGCAAGCTGCAGAAAAAAACTTGCCAGCAGCACAATTTAACCTCGGAGTGATGTACTCAAATGGCACTGGCGTCAAACTTGACTACAAAGAAGCGCTAAAATGGTATGAAAAAGCAGCTGGAAACAACTACTCCTTAGCTCAGTTCAATATTGCACTAATGTATTATGAAGGTTTAGGTGTTGAAAAGAATATAGAAAAATCATATATCTGGAACTCAGTAGCCGAGTTTAACGGAAACTTAAACGCAAGCCATAGCCGTAAGCTTGATGAAAGAAAAATGCTACCTGCACAAATAACTGAAGCTAAAGAAAAAGCAAATGTGCTTTATGAGCGAATTCAAGCAGGATTATATGCAGGAGAAGACCGAATCTATTAACAGTAATTAGCACTCATATAATTGATGCCCGATAAAGCTGTTTAAAAACAGCACGTTTTCGGGCAATTTAAAGACTCTTTATTACTGATTGGTGATGCTTTATGAATTAAATAGCGACTTTGCATTTGTTAATTACGCAAATACATCCACTTAAGTAATTTAATAAGCAATGAGTTTTGAGAAAGCAGTAAGTTTAACCGTGGATTAAATTGACCACTTATTAATTTACTTCTCTCATGACTAAAGGTCATAAACCCTTCTCTACCATGATAATTTCCCATACCAGATTCACCTAAACCGCCAAATGGGACATCTTCCGCTGTTACTTGCATAAGCGTGTCATTTAATGCAAGCGTGCCACTTTGCGTTTGCAACTCTATTGATTCGTTAACAGCCTTATCATGACCCATCACATACAATGCCAGCGGTTGAGGATGGTTATTAATATACGCTATAGCGTCCGTTAAATTGTCATAACCCATGATAGGTAATATTGGCCCAAATATCTCTTCTTGCATTACCAACATATCATCATTCACATGTGTCACTAAGTGCAACCCCATACGATGCTTTTGTTGATCGTTCATATTATCGTCAAGAGGCTCTATTACTTGTGCGCCTTTGCTTTTTGCATCCTCAAGTAAATTATTTAATCGCTCGTAATGATCAGTATTTACTACTGATGTTAAATTTTTTCCCTCTACACCCAGTCCATAATATTTTTTATACAAAGAGCATAAGCTTTGAGTTAGTTGATGTTTTAACTCGTTAGGAACTAAAACATAATCTGGCGCGACACAAATCTGGCCAGCATTAGACATTTTACCAAACAAAATAGCCTTTGCAGATTTATTAATATCGGTACCGGGTGTTATGACCACTGGCGACTTTCCACCGAGCTCTAAGGTCACAGGAGTCAAATTTTTGCTTGCGGCGGCCATTACATGGCGCCCAACGTTGGTAGAGCCAGTAAAAAACAAATGCGCGAATGGCAAAGCTGAAAACTGCTGGCTTACCTGTGTCTCACCTTCAATTACAGTACAATGCTCACTTAATTCGTCGCTAAAAAGTCGCTTTAAAACTTGATTAGTATGAGGTGTAAACTCACTTAACTTCAGTAACACACGGTTACCTGCAGTTAGCGCCGTTGCTACTGGCACGAGTGCAAGCTGAATCGGGTAATTCCACGGAGAAATAACACCCACGACTCCTTTTGGTTGATAACTTACAGAGACTTTAGAAGGTGCTAACGAAATACCTGCCCGACGCGGCGTATCTTTCGCCCATTTAGGGAGATGCTTAATATTATAAGCAATGGCTTTCACTGTCGGTAAGATATCACCTAAAACAGTGTCAAAACCTGTTCTGTAGCCAAAATCTTTTGAAATAGCAGCGACTATCTCACCTTCAGACTCAATGAGTTTGCTTTTAAGTATTTTTAAAAGATTAATACGATCTTTTATAGTGGGATAAGGGACACTGTCAAAGCGTGTTTGCATGAGGTTGAAAGCAGACGTTAAGTCAGCAGAGATACTAGCACTGTCAGTCAAAAGAAAATCCGTTCATTAAAATTACCAGGAAAATACTATAACTGTGTTTATACTGAGGAGCAATAAAGAGTGCTTATACTAGGGCGTGTTGACCTTTGTGGATTGAAATTTGTTCAATCTAGGGGCGATTTAATCGCGGCGCGAGGTTTGTAACCTAGCAGGCTAAGTAAAAACCGAGCAAAGCTACCGCGTCCTGCTAGCGCCCCTTACCTACATCCATGTAGGTAACAAAGAGTCAATCGCCCCTAGGAAGAACCCTTTGGGAAGCGCATGTTTGGCATTTATATTGCGTTATCGCCTATTTATGGGGAACAACCACACTGCATAGGCGCTGCCTTACCTAAATACCAAACATACTGCTGCAAAATTAATCACGAAAGGTCAACACGCCCTAAAGTATAAGCACTCTTGGTTGGGTAATGCTAACCAAGGCAACTCAAAATACGAGCGCCGTTGGAGTTAAAAATTAAACACTGATGCAGCTATAGTCATAGTAACTAATGTGATCAGCACGATTGCAATGATATTTAAGACAAACCCTGATCTGATCATATCTCGCATCTGTATTTGTCCCGAGCCAAACACAATCGCATTAGGCGGCGTTGCAACAGGCATCATAAAGGCACAACTACATGCTATTGCAGCAGGAATAACCCACACTAATGGAGTTCCAGTGATTGATTCAGCAACTGGCCCAAGTAAGGGTAAGAACCCTGCGGCCGTTGCCGTATTACTTGTTATTTCAGTTAAGAATGTGATCATAGTTGCCACCAATAATACACTCAAAACCAAAGGTATTGTGTCTGCACCATCAATCAGGTGTGCAATGTACTCGGCTAAACCAGAAGACTTAATTTGAGCAGCAAGGGTTAAGCCACCACCAAATAACAATAATACACCCCAAGGAACACCTGATGTGCTTTGCCAATCTAAAATGCGTTCATTACTGCCTTTATTTGCAGGTAATACAAACAACATTAGTGCTGCAGCAATTGCAATACCGGTATCAGATATATTTAAACCAGAAAAATCAGCAAGTAGAGGTCTGAAAATCCAGCACACAGCAGCCAGTGCAAATACGGCTAAAACGCCTTTTTCGGTACGTTGCATTGAACCGAGTTCAAGTAACTGCGTACTAAATAACGATTTAGTGTCTACTTTTACACTCCCAGCCTCAGTCTTATCTACTTTATAGGCAAATTGAGTTAACCAAACCCAGCAAATAACCAACATAACCAAAGACAAAGGCACACCTACCATCATCCATTGTGAAAAACCAATTTCAATTTGATAGCTATCTGACAAATAAGCAGCCATTAACGCATTGGGTGGTGTACCAATCAATGTAGCTATACCACCGATACTGGCACCATAAGCGATGGACAACAACAACGCTTTACCAAACCCATTGTTGTGTGGATTAGATTGTTGCACTAAGTGTGTAATAGATAGTGCTATAGGCAACATCATCACTGCTGTTGCTGTATTGGACATCCACATTGATAAAAAGGCAGTCACAAGCATCATTGCTAAAATTTGGTAACTGGGTTTTGACCCTGCATAAAGCATTGTTTTAAGTGCTATACGCTTGTGTAATCCCCATCGTTCCATGGCAATAGATATTAAAAATCCACCCAAAAATAAAAAGATTAACGGATGGGCGTAAGGTGCGGCCACGCTCTTAATTGAAGCAATATCTGCCAAAGGTGAAAACACAAGTGGCAAAAGTGAGGTCGCAGGAATAGGCACTACTTCACTGACCCACCATGATGCCATCCAAAATGCTAAACCCGCGGTTCTAAAAGCCGCAACACTCAGCCCCGATGGAGGATCAACTAAACAGGTGATTAACATAATGCACGGACCTAGCAACAGCATAATATATTGCATAAGCGGTGACTTACCTTGATTGTTATTAATTATTTCACTCATCACTTATTCCTTAAAATTTGTACTTAAGGC
Source organism: Pseudoalteromonas sp. KS88 (assembly GCF_004766475.1). Lineage (NCBI taxonomy): Bacteria > Pseudomonadati > Pseudomonadota > Gammaproteobacteria > Alteromonadales > Pseudoalteromonadaceae > Pseudoalteromonas > Pseudoalteromonas sp. KS88. The sequence continues at coordinate 110,241 of NZ_PYHV01000023.1, read as the reverse complement.
CTAATGCAAGGCTGCTATCGCTTTGATGATCAAGATCTAGATCAGTATAAAAAAGGTAAGCTGTTGTTTGCTTGTCAAATACATAATCTACACCACCAGTCCACTGGCTACCATCGTTAGCATGGCGTAACTGCGAATCATCACTGGCAAATTGTACTTTAGGCACCCACTGCCCCATTTTGTAGCTGGCACTAACCACATAGCCATTGCCTGATTTGCTACCATCTATTGATTTACTGCGCTGATAGATTGCGCCAAATTGCCACTGTGCTTGTTTAAGTACACCAGCTATGCGCGTAGCATTAATATTGTTTAAGGAGTCAACATGGCTAATTGCGACATAGTAATCTTTATTTTTTAAACCACGATCACCATAGATTATTGTTGCTGCAAACCCTGCTTCGTTATTTGCACTGTCATCTTTAGGCGCATAAGTGAGGGATAGCTGCGCACCCGAAAAAGATTTTGATGTGTACGTTAGTGTATCACCCAGTCTATCCTGCCCTGGTAAAAGCTGAGCGATATCTGCTTGGGTTTCATTAAAGTTATCTACTTTGCCTTCAGAATATTTAAATCGAGTATCATTACGTCCGATAACCACTTCACCAAAGTTACCTTTTAAACCTAAGTAAGTATTACGCGAACTAAATGGGTCATTGGTATTATCATGTTCAAACCCTTTGACCTGTACTTCGTACTTAAAAACGGCGCTAAGTGATTCAGTTAATTTGTGATTACCTTTAACACCAATACGAGAAAAAGGCGCATCGATTTGCAAGCCTTCATTGGCGTAGCGCATTATGCCTTTGTCCGTGTTCGCAACTTGAACTTCTGCCTTGCCGTAAATGTTATATTCTGCGCCGTGAACATTTTGCCAAGGTGCAAGCAATGCAACCGTAGAAGCTGCAATTAGTAATGTTTGATTTTTATCTATTATAGTCATTATGTGCCTTCATTATTATTAGGATGATTTGTTGTTCCTAGTAATAAAGGCAAATATGTTGCCAATCGTTAAATAAACATTAAATACATTTAAAATCAGTACGTTAAATTTAACCTCAAAAGTAGTAGAAACTAGAATGGGTAGAAAGTCACACAATTAAAATACACAGCTGTCACCAAAACCACCCATTTTAGGTGGCTACTCTTTAAACATATCTTTATTCAAACCATACTTACTCATCTTGTCGTAGAGTGTTTTTCGGGCAAGTTGCAATGTTTGCATAGTTTCTTTAATACTGCCTTGATGGCGCTCTAACGCCTCCTCCAATAATGATTGTTCATAAAAGCTAACCTTTTCGGCTAAACTTAGATCTACAGGAGGGGTTGCTTGATTGACATTCTTAGCCTCAAAAGCAAGATCAGCACCTAACAAAACTGCACGTTCAGCCTGATTTCGTAACTCTCGCACATTCCCAGGCCAATCATACTGCAATAAATATTGTTGAGACTGAGCATTTAATGGTGCCGGTGGTTTGTGAAAACGTGTTGCGGCTATCGAGCTAAAATGCTTAAACAATAAAGGAATATCTGGTTTTCTATCGCGCAACGCAGGAATGCTCACTTTCACCAAATTCAAGCGGTAGTATAAATCAGCGCGAAACTTTCCCTCATCAACCAAGGTTAATAAATCAACTTTAGTCGCTGCAACAATTCTAACGTCTAGATCAATCGCTTTATTTTCACCAACGGGGGTTACTTTTCGCTCTTCAAGTACACGTAGTAGTTTAATTTGTAATGACATTGGCGTACTTTCTATTTCATCAAGAAAGACCGTGCCGCCTTGTGCAAACTCAAACTTACCTTGGCGACTCTGTGTGGCGCCGGTATAAGCGCCACTGGCAGCACCAAAAAGCTCACTTTCGATTAATTGTTCAGGCACTGCACCGCAATTTATTGCCACAAAATTACAATTGGAGCGGCTACTTTGGTCGTGTAAATATCGAGCCACCAGCTCTTTACCTGTGCCAGTTTCACCTTCTATCATCACATCTGCGGGAGTATCAATTACCGTGTTTAAAAGATGCATCATATGCTGCATTTGTGGCGTTTCGCCTAAAATTCTAACCCCTGGTGCAGATGTTTTTTCAACCGCTAACTTTAAGGCTCGGTTTTCCATCACTAAGGCTCGTTTATCGCAAGCGCGTGCAAGGCAGTCCAGCAGTTGTTCGTTGAGTGGCTTTTCAAAGAGATCGTACGCCCCTAATTGCATAGCTTTGACTGCAACTGAGACATCTGCAAACCCAGTTAAAAATATGACGGGGAGCTCACTATCAAATGCTCGGACTTGCTCGAGCATCGCTAAACCATCCATTTTCGGCATATTGATATCACTGATCACGACACCGTTAAATCGTCGAGTAAGCTTAGATAAAGCGCTAAGTGGGTCATTAAAGCATTGAACTTCATAGCCTTCTATCTCAAGCAGCTGCTTGATAGAGTCTCGGATCATTGCTTCATCATCAATCACAATAACCTGTTTACACTGTTGCTCTAACTCAGTCATATACTTCCTTTATCCGAGGCTAAGGTAATAATAAATTGTGCTCCTCCACTTGGCCGGTTATGCGCAGTTAAGCAACCGTCAAATGAGTGTATAATTTGTTTTGAAATAGATAAACCAAGGCCTAGACCATTGCTGGACTTGGTACTATAAAATGGCTCAAAAATGGTTCCTAGTGCGTGCTGTTCAATACCAGGGCCAGTATCGAGTATTGAAAACTTCACTCGCCCGTCAAATTGCTCAAGCTCAAAGCTCAGCTCTTTAACGTTTTGCTCTGCCATTGCTTGGCTCGCGTTTGTGATTACGTTCACTAAAACTTGTTCAAACTTAATACCATCGACCCAAACAGTAACCGAATCGTCAATTTCGATGGGCCGTACTGTAATTTGATTTTGTTTAAGTTGCGCACTAGCAATCAACATCGCATTTTTTAACAATTGAGATAGGTTTTGTGAGCGTAGTTGTGTTTGTGCTGGTTTACTAAAGTGTTTTAATTGACCTACAATTTGATGTACACGCTCTATCAACCCTTGCACAATTACAATATTATCTTCTGCTGCTTGAACATTACCCTTAGCAATCAGTTTTTTTGCACTGAACAAATAAGTACTCATTGCACTAAGAGGTTGGTTAATTTCATGGTTTATGCCTGCACTCAATTGCCCAATTGTGGCTAACTTGGCAGATTGTACTAATGCAATTTGCGCTTTTTCTAATGCATCTGTACGTTCTATAACCTCTTGCTCAAGACTATGGCGCGAATAAAGTAACTTTTTATAGCCTGCAAAACGAGACATTAAGACATAACCAATAGCTAAAGTAATAATATAAAAAACACTGAGCCAAAAAAGACGAGGAACTTGAGCAATGTTAACCGACGACACATCCACTAATACAGTAATCTTTGCGTTTAGCTGTTCAATGTCTGATTCAGCAAAAACATACTGAGCAAGGCCTGCCCCCTGCATTATATTCAATAACCTAATATCTCGGCTGCTACTAATATGAGATACTATTTTTTTTGGAATATGATCAAGGTAGCTTCGTTTAGAGATAAGCGCCTGTCGCTCAGTTTCACTAAACGTTCTTAGAGTGTTTAATCGCCAAGGGGCTTTACTAGCAATTGCAATCACACCATCACTCATTGTCATATAAAAGTGACTCGTTTGTGATGCATTAAGGAGTTGTCTGTCATTTTCAAATTTCGATACATTTACTTTTAATGCGACAACACCGATAACAGCGTCATCTTTGTAAATAGGTTCTGAAAAGTAAATTCCTCGCTCATTTGAACGTAGGCCAAGCGCAAAATAAGCCACCTTATTGCCCGCTATAGCTTCATAAAAATAGGGCCGAAAAGCAAAATTGTTTCCTATGTATGTATAGTCTAACTGCCAGTTACTCGAGGCAATAACATCCCCCTTCAAATCTAATAGGTATACATCAGATGCACCACTTGATTGCTGAATATCTGCTAGGTAGTTATTAACCGCATTGGTCGATTTATTATCATTTTGAATAAAGCCAGACAATAATTGATTGTCTGTTACAAGGTGGGGTATTGCAGAAAATCGAGCCAGTTCGGTATCTAAATATCGGCTTAACTGCGTGACTTGCTGTTTAGCTTGCCCTGCACTTTGTTGTAAATCATACTGACGCCCAAACCAAAATGCGCAAACCAGTAGTACAAGCAGAACACCTGAGCCCGCCATATATTTTATTGAAATGCGCTGCATTATGTATCGCTTACCTAAAGAAAAACATGAGGGCGCTCGTCCCTTTTAAAAGTCCATTGAATAGTTTAACGATATTTCTCTAGATACGCCAGCTACTGCACCATTAGCTACGCGAGGATCATAGGTATTATACTGCTTATCAAATAGGTTATACATTTTTAAAGTTAAATGACTTTTATCGTTTATCGAATATCGTGATGTTGCTGAGAATAGCATATAGCTTGATTGTACAAAGGGGGCCGCCGTTAAAGTTTCACCTTTTACTTCGCCACGCCATAAAGCGTTTATACTGAACAACCATTGGTCCAACTGGTAACTACTTATAATGCTTGCAAACCGTTTAAAAGTCGGTTTTATGGGCTCATCAAAGTACTGGGTATAAGTACCTGTCAACGAAATCTCTGGCGTTATATTCCATCTACTATCAATCTCAACACCACGGTTTGTATCATCAAGCTGATTTGAAAATGTGAACATGTTGGTCTTATTTTCCTGCGGTATGGTGGAGATAAAATCGTGTAATTGGTTGTGAAATAGCACCATATTTGAATGCCATGACTTAGCCTCATGACGCCATACAAGCTCTGTCGTTTTAACATATTCAGATCGCAGCTCAGGATTACCTACAGTAACATCATCATTTGAATATAATTCATTGGTTACTGGGGTTCTGAATGATTCACCATACTGTAACTTAAATGTATTCGCAGGTGTTGGTTGATAAATAGTAGCAAAACGTGGTGACAACTTACTCTCGATATTTTTGACATCGTCAAAACGACTACCAAGAAAAACTGTAACAGTTTCAGACAACGGGATTTTTAACTGCCCGTACACACTGTGTGTTTCAAATGAGGCTTTAAGGCTGGCAAAAGGAGCAAACTCTTTGATGGTGCTAATTTGGCCTAAATAATAAGCATCATCAAGGATTATGTTACCACTTGCTTGATCATAAAAGTTTGTTCGTACACCAGCTGATTTTTGCTGCGCATCCGAGAACTCATACCCTGCATTAACAACCCAATCGTTAGTGAGTAGGTGTTTAAAGTCAATGTTTACTTTTAAATCAGACGTTGTCCACGCAGGACCATTTAAAAAATCATTTTCTGCGAAGGGGTTATTGCTAGCCGCTAATATTAATCCGGCACTTTGAATATCATGCTCTGAATACGCCACTTTTGTTGTTAATTGTGTTGTTGTATTTTGCAGCCAATCATAGGCAACTGAAACAAAGTGATTCTCACTTTGATGTTGATTTTGTTTAGAATAACCTGCAAGGTTGATAAATTCATCAAGCTCAACTTTGTTGTAACGTCCTCTTAACTGAAGCTCGTTTATGTCAACACCCGCTTCAAAATATATTGACTCCAAAGGGTCTCGTACACCTTGAGGATAATAATCACCCTCTTTTTTATTAATTGCCAAAGAAGTAAATGCGTTTACATCTTCATTAAATTGATAATGAGCACTGAGCGATACCCCTCGTTTGCCGTTTGAACCTATCATCGCTGTGACTTCATTAACGTCGTGTTTTGTGACAACGTTCATCACCCCCATAAACGCATTACTGCCATAGAGTGCAGAGCCTGGACCACGGATAAACTCAACTTTTTCAATTATCTCGATGGGTATAAAAGGCATGTAAACAGATGCTTTGCCAAACGACGATTCATTAATACGCTCGCCGTTGATCATAACTAATACATTGCCGCTATCTAAGTAGACCCCACGCGCATGATCTTTTGGTACTGCGCCTACCCAATCTCCACGTGTAGATTGCATTCCTGGGACGAAATTCATTAGTTCGTAGGCACTGTCGACACCTAAAAGGTTTATTTTTTGTTTATTGAATACGGTAATAGTGGAAGGAGCGGAGGCGAGTGTTTCTGAGGTATTAGAGCCAATGTCAACTTGAACGTTGAGCAAATCTTCAAAGCTCATTGAAAATAAATCTTCAGATTCTGCAGCTAAAATAGGGGCTGCGCTTAAGCACAAATACAGACAAAAAGTTTGCTTCAAAGTCATTACGCCACAACACCTGTAATTAATAAAAAAGGTCGACGGTGCATTATAACCATCTATTTACAATATTAATACAAATGTGTCACGGCGTACGGGTTTTTCTAAAATTTTTCGCGTGTTAAGCGTTTGAGGTCACTGGTTTTGCTTTTAAATATTTGTACAAGCCGATTAAAGACGCCGCTATCCAAAAAATCTCAATAACAAAACTCGCCAAATTAAAATTATAACAAAGACTTATCAGTAACAATATCGCACCAGATAAATTCATTATGTTATAAAGCAAACCAGTCGGTGTTGCTTTGCCCAGTTGCAGCATAAAAAACGCGCCCACAACTAAAAAAGTACCTGTCATACCAATAATATCAAATAAAAGTGCAATCACGGGGTTTCCCTTGTCCATTACTATAATTACCCACACTACTGGCCCATTCCATGGGGAGGGTTGTTTTCATTCATTGAAACAGCAAACCGAGTAAGTTTAGCAGGGTAGAAAAATTGACACAGGATAAATGTCCGCTTTTAAAACGAACTGAATTTAAAAAGGAGCTTAAGCTAAATAAATAGTCGCATTTTATTTTTGCATAATGCATTTACTACGCAAAAGTATCTGATGGCTTTTGATTATACGTATTCAACAGTCAGTTGAATCGCCTCGCTTGATTTGATCTGCATAAGAGGAAAGCGGTTCTTTGTTATTGTATTGCCCCACCTCGATGTAATACAGAGTAAATAACCGAGTAATAAACCAAAACTATTTAGCAGTTAGCCTTTTTGAAAGTAATTTTAACCGCAAAAACACACTGATATTCAAGTGTGTTTAAAGCGATATTTATATAATCTAAAAAACAAATACAAAGGCGAAATTAATGTGAGGAACATGCCAATAAAGAACGAATAAAGAACAACTTTTCTTTTCGATACTGAGTGCTCAGCTGATACCCATAGGTTTGAACATATGAATATAAGGCTATAAATAGTTAATATGGGTATTAAAACCGACGCATCAAAATTATATCCTTCCATACTCAAATACCTCACTGCAATTAAAAATCTGTAAGGTAACCGTTCAAAAAATGTTACCACAATGTTTGCTTTGTAACATGTCCATTGAGGCTTTGCAAAGTCACTTAAATGTCACTTTACCACCAATCATTTTATAAGCAGGTGCGCCGCGGATCATAGTTTCTCGGGCAAAGGGACGCCCGCATTGAGGGCATATACATGGTGTGGAAGTGAAGTCTTGGCTTATTCGCTCAACAAAGCACTTAACGAGTGCGCCTTTTCCCCCTTTGCGGTATTTATAAAGCTGAGTTTTACAATGCCCACAAAATACATCTACCGTTTTCGTTGGGCCTTTTTTGTTCGGTTTTGCCATAGCTCACAAGAATACAGGTTCAAATAATAGGCCTGAAGTTTATCAGCTTAGGGCAGCAAACCCAAAATTAACCCCATGATTGTAAATTGTAAGATATGATAACCGCTGTTAATCAAAAACAATTTAAGTGGGCGTTGTTCAAACAAATAAGTGATCCCGTAAGCACTTCCTACCCAACAAAGCCCAATTAGAAAAGCAGCGCCTACACTCACGCCTAAAGTAGGGGTTGGTCCAAAAAAAAGTGACAAACTGAGGGCAATTAATAACGATAGAACGAAACTCCCGGCAAAAACCTTTTTAGGGTTTACTGTTTTCAAATCTAATTCAGTCAATCCACATGCTTCCATCCAAGCGCGTTGAAAAAGTAATGGGGAATACCAAATCCCACCTAACGCAAATGAAGATAACGCAGCAATAAAAACAGCAAAAAGGTTAACATGGGAAATATCCATAAGGGCTCATCATGACAACTTAAATAAAATGAATATTTTTACTTTAGTTAATGAATCCCATTGCGGCAACAAATGCACTTAGCAAAACAATACATACTTTAATGAGCTAAAAACACAAAAGGTGTATCCATTTGATTTTAATAGATTAAACCCTAATCTCCAAGAAAATCACTGTCCCTGTTTATCCTGAAAATCTGACTTTTCTGATACAGCTCTCATAATTATGCAATTACTGTTTTACAGGTTTTTTTTGTAATTTGCGCTGCAATGTACGCCGGTGCATATTTAGCTGGCGAGCTGTTGCAGAGATATTCCCTTGATTGCAATGCAGAACTTGTTGAATATGCTCCCACTCTACTCTTTCAGCTGACATCACCGAATCAGGTGAATTAACGACCTCTTTTTGCAGTTGATTATTTGGGCACAACGCATTTACTAAGGTCGGCATATCTACCGGCTTGGTTAAATAATCATTAGCGCCCAATCGCATCGCTTCTACGGCTGTTGCAATACTTGCAAAACCAGTTAATAAAACAATTTGGCAATGAGGTAATAAACCCCGCAACGGGGAGAGAAGATCCATTCCATTGTCATCAGCAAGTTTCATATCTAATAAGATATGGCTCGGTGTGACTTGCTCCGCTAACATCAAAGCCTGTTGCCTATTATGCGCCACATTGCAAGTAAACCCTTGTTTAGTTAATCGTCTTGATAAAGTGCTGGCTAGGCTTTCATCATCCTCGATTATAAGCAGTTTCATTATTCACCTTCGCTTGTTATTGCCAATTTTACTTTTGCCACAGCACCGCCTTGTTGATGATTAAAAAGTGTTAAAGACCCCTGTAAGCGCTCAAACGTAACATTTGATAACATCACGGCTAACCCCATTCCTGAGCGGCTTGGCATAACTTGCCCCCCAAGTTGACTCAGTTGCTCTTTGGTGAAGCCCTTACCATAATCGCGGATCAACAGGTTAAGCTCTGGCTCACTACCTTGGTTGGAAAGTTGCCAGCTTAACGATAGCTGGTTTTGATTGTTTTGTTGATTTGCGGTTGTCGCGTTTTGTAATAAATTTAATAACGCGGGTAATAACATCGCATCGCTTTTAACACTGACATTAGGCGTTTCATTTTGCCATTTTAGCTGCTGATCTGGGTAGTGTAACAGCATGGTGTCGTGAATTTGTTGCGTTAGATCTAATAACTTTACAGCATTTATTTTACTGTGTGTTCTCAATTGCGCTGACAGCTCTCTGAAATTATTTAATTGTGCTGTGCACTGTGCGAGAGGCTTTTGCATTTCAGTGATCAGTTCATTATTAGGCAGCTCTTCCTTTAGCTCTTCTAAAATCAACTGTAGGTTAGCTATTGGACTCGCCAGTTGATGCGTTATTTGTACCGCCGCACCATCAAGTGTGACAATCTGCTCGGAACGTAGCTGCTTTTCTCTCACACTAGCGATGGTTTGTTCTCGAAAACGCAAAGCACGATTCATTGCCCCAACCACCAAAGCAATTACGCTGGCACTGATCACAAAATTGACCCACATGCCGATAAAATGACTCGTCATATCCATATCATGCATACTATGCTGAGGCACTTTTAATAGTAGCAAACTGTAAGCCGTGATAGCCAAAGCTGCAATGTATACTAAGCCCTTTGCACTCACACTCACCGCAGCAATCATAATGGGTAATAGTAATAGCGACACAAACGCATTCGTTGCGCCTCCACTGAGCGATAATAATATGGCTAAAAATAATACATCCGCGGTCAGCTGCATTAACATGCCAATTTCTTTGGCTTTGTTTACATTACGATAAGCAATTACGCTAAAAATTTGAAATGCGGCTTCTAGTGAGATAACAAGCAATAACTCATAAAGTGCAATTTGATGCTCAAGCAGAAAATAAACAGCAATTACTGCAAGTAGTTGTATTGCAATTGCACCAGAACGTAGCATTAACAATCGGCTAATAGCGGGATCTGTCCGCGTTAAAAATGCCATATCAATAAACCTAAAAAAAGAGTTAATCTTCATCCATTGAGATAGAAAAAACAGTACATGGCGTTCCTTGGTGAAACACCATTTTCCAAGACGAATCCGTATAGCGCCATAGTGACATTCGAATGGAATAATTAAACTCAGCCCGTGCTGAGCGTCTATAAGCAGCTTGATAGCTTAATTGAGCCATATCGTCACTGAGCATGCGGCCTTTAAAGTTTTGATTATAAAACTGTGGAACTACTTCTGTGGGAAGACGTGTGAGTACTTGAAACTTATTAAAAACCGTTCCATTACTGGCGATTTCAATAAAATCATCATCGAGTAAAGCATCTAAAGCGTTGGCCGATTGGCGAACTTCTGGTTCGAGTAATTGCCGTTCAGACTCGATTAAATGATTAAATAATGACGCCTTAATTTTGCTACCCATAGTAGCTCCTAGTGTTGTTTAAAACCCTTTTAGTGGGTTAAATCGTCACTGCCCTTTATAAATTAGCAGTTCACTTTTTTATAGATAATAACCAGTTACATACTATTACTCAACAAATCGCTAGCACAGCATAAAATGACATACGCCTAGGTTGATGTATTAATTTATCGCATTACGTTTGAACGACCTAGATTAATCATATTTGTATGAATAACAATAATATCAGCCGAATTCATTTTATATAGCTAATTTGTCGACTACCATTGATGTAAATTGTTTTAAATACCAGTATTTACAGTGTAAACATGCTTCAAACTAGTGTTATAAGCTGAATTTTGGTATAAACGCATCATTAATGACAGATGTCTGACCACTTAAAGAGAACACACTATGTCTTACGCACATATCACTGGTTGGGGTAAATGCATTCCACCAGCACGCATTAGCAACGATGAAATAAGCCAATTGGTTGATACTAACGATGAATGGATCACATCTCGTACAGGTATAAAAGCGCGCCGAGTCAGTCATGTGAGTACTGCTGAACTTGCAACGGTTGCAGCTAAACATGCTATTGCATGTGCTGGTATTGATGCCAAAGACATTGATCTTGTTCTTTTGGCAACGTGTACGCCGTCAACTATGGTTGCAAACACCGCTTCATTGGTACAAAAAAATATTGGTGCTATCGGCGCCGCTGCCATGGATACAAATGCTGCATGCTCTGGCTTTTTATATGCAATGCAAACAGCAACAGCACAAATTCAAGCGGGTATGATTAAAAAAGCCGTGGTGATCGCTGCTGAGCGCATGACCTGGTATGTAAACTGGGATCGTCGAGATAGTGCAGTATTATTTGGTGATGGTGCGGGTGCTGTGGTTCTAGAGGCTGCTGATACGCCTGCTGGTTTACTAGGCACCAAGACAGGCTGCGACAGTGAAGATCGTGATATTTTACACATTACCAATTTTGGCAGTGATATAGATAAATACAGCCCAGCGGGTCCATCTGATTTATTGTTTGAAGGCCGCGAAATATTTAAACGTGCCGTTAAAGGTATGAGTGAAGCTTGTGATGATGTCCTAACTCAGGCGAGCTTAAGCTTAGATGAAATCGATGTATTAGTCCCTCACCAAGCAAACCTTCGAATTATTCAAGCAATCCAACATCGTTTAAAAGTCGCTGATGAAAAAGTGATGGTGAACATAGGCGAGTATGGTAATACATCCGCTGCAACGATAGCGATTGCGCTATGTGAAGCTGTTGAACAAGGTTTAATTAAGCCCCACGCAAATATTATGTCTGCAGCATTTGGGGCTGGTTTAACTTGGGCTGCTAGTTATATAAAATGGGGTGATCGGGTAACGCCAATTGCAATAAGCGATGCAACTTTACCACCTTGTGGTAAAACAGGATTAGAGCTTGTTTCTGCAGCGGCGGCTGCATGTAAGCAATAAGTAAAATTTAGCTCGTTTAAAGCGCGAATATTCGCGCTTTTTTTATTGGAACAATATGAAACTACTCGCGATTCATCACGTTGCTATTATTTGCAGCGACTATCAACGTGCTAAACATTTTTATACTCAAATACTTAAGTTGCCCATTATTCATGAGCAATATCGTGCTGAACGAGACTCTTACAAATTGGACCTGGCACTACCAGATGGCAGTCAAATAGAACTTTTTTCTTTTCCAGATCCACCTATCAGACCTAGTTACCCCGAAGCACAGGGACTAAGGCATCTAGCATTTTCAGTTAATGATATAAAACAAGCAAAACACGTACTAGAAGCGCAAGGTGTTGATGTTGAGGAGATCAGAATAGACGAAATCACCGGGAAGCGTTTTACATTTTTCGCCGATCCCGATGATTTACCTATAGAACTTTATGAAGTTTAGTGAAAACGACTTTCTAAATAACTAAATACAGCACGCACACCGAGTGCCTCGCCGCCTGCAGGGCGACCTGGTAATGCACGTAAGTTCCACGCCATGACGTCAAAGTGGACCCAGTCAGTTGCAGGCTCGACAAACTCTTTTAAGTAAAGTGCTGCTGTAATTGCACCACCAAATGGTGTACTTGAGCAGTTAGACATATCAGCCACATCACTCTTTAAAAAGCTTTTGTATTGATCAAATAACGGAAGTTGCCAAACAGGGTCACTCACCCCCATGCCTGAGTCGATAATACCATTAGCCACATCACGGTTTGTCGAGAAAAAACCAGGCAGCTCAGTTCCTAATGCAACACGACATGCACCTGTTAAGGTTGCAAAATCAATCAATAATTCTGGGTCATCGTTTTGTGCCTCACTCAGCGCATCACACAATACCAGACGCCCTTCTGCATCCGTATTATCAATCTCTACCATGATGCCTTTACGGGTTTTAACCACATCGCCTGGGCGAAATGCGTTACGCGAAACGGCATTTTCTACAGCTGGTACAAGCACACGCAAGCGAATAGGTAAACCCGCGGCCATAATAAGCTGTGCAAGACCAATAACATGAGCAGCGCCCCCCATGTCTTTTTTCATATTACGCATGCCTGAGCTCGGCTTCAAATCTAACCCACCAGAGTCAAAACACACCCCTTTACCAACAAGGGTTACTAAAGGTGCATTTTTGTCGCCCCATTTTAAATCAAGCAAGCGCGGTTTATTTTCACTCGCACGGCCAACCATATGAATCGTTGGGTAGTTTTGCTCAAGCAACTCATCGCCAACCCACTCGCTGAACTCCCCTTGGTAGGTAGTTGCAAGATCAGCCATAACTTGTGATAAATGCTGTGGCATCATATCTGCAGCTGGAGTATTGACTAAATCACGCACAAGGTTAATTGCACTTGCTTGTTGATTTAAACGCGTAAATACGTCTTTGTTTTCGATTGCCAATTGAGCTTTTACTGCTGCTTTAGCTTTATATTCGTTAAATTCATATCCACCCAACATAAAGCCAAGTGCAATTTGTTCTAACTTATCATCAAGATCTTGTATTTTGTAAAGACCTTCAGGTAATTTTGATGCGAGATCGCCCGCTAGCCAAAAATCATCTAGACTTTCAACTAAACAGTAAGCATGAGCCAATGAACCTGACTGCTCATTAACAACTAAAGCTAGACCCTGCCTTTGGAAGTCACAACTTTTCAACCAATTTTGTAAAAAAATGGATTGCTGATCTAACCATTCTGAAAGGTTACTTTTTGTAACAAAAGATAAAGGTATTCCAGAAGGAGTATGACAAATTAACGCACTCATTTAACGACTCATTTAGTAAAAATTTATACCTAGCATACCAACAACCCTAAACAAAAGGTATAGCTTAAGCGTTTACTCCCTTCGTTCTGGCATTATTTTTTTACAGATTGATCATCTGAGTGATGTTTTTGCTCATCTTCAGCAATTTGCTGATCTATTTCTTTTAGCGGTTTATTAATATTAAAAGAACTAGGCAAAACATCCACGCCTACCCACTTACCAAGTTTTACAACTAAAGGAATAGTAACGGGAGCAAATGGTAAAACAGCGAACACCCCAAGCCCTAAGCCTTTGAGAATATCAATAAATTGATTATTCGCCTGGGTTAACTCCTCTTTCGTTACATTACCGTGGGTGTAACGACGATAAATAGAGAGCATCTCTTTGGTTTCTTTTTTTTCTTGTGCTAAAGCAATTTTTAACGCGACCATAGCACGCTTAAAACGCAGTTGCTGGCGTCTTTTACCTATTTTAACAACTCTAATAGGTGCACGGTGAATTACTTTATATAGTCTCATGAAAGCATTTTCACACAGCCACTCACGTTCACAAAGTAGAATTTACATTTGCTGTGATATACTTGAGTAACTTAGAACAAAAAATTGTACCCGTGTAAATGAAGCCGCAAATGTGTGAACCAAAAACGCAAGAAAAAACAAATAAACCACAAAGACCCGCTCCCGACGAGTGCTGTGGCGGCGGCAGTTGTTGCCCGTGTGTGTGGGATGAATACCGTGAGGCGCTAAAGCAATGGCGTGATTCAACAAATAACGACGGCCAAGTTTCTTAATATGGCAAATTATTCTTATGAGCCATTAAATAAATTAAATTAATTATTTTTAAAATCAAGCCTTTTAGCTCTAATTTCGAGCAATTCGTAAAATACTCCTTGGAAAAAATCGTTATATATCATGTGGGTTAGCCACATTCAAATTTCCTCTATAGAAAAATAAAAAAAACCGTTTCTTTTTAACATCTTGCACAACTGGTTAACAATATGTATAAATAAATTACACCTATTTGATTTACAGACTAATATTGGTGTGGAAATTATAATAATTCTAACTGGGGAAATTAGAATGAAATTGAAAAACAACATGTTGAATAAAGCTGTTAAGCTTGCCTTAACTACCACAACAGCCGGCCTATTTATGTCAGGCACTGTTATGGCAGAAGAAGCACAAACGACCGAAGTTAAAAAAAATGTAGAAAAAATCGCCGTAGTTGGTACTCGTTCGGCACCACGCTCAATTGGTGACTCACCTGTACCTATCGATATTATCGGTGGAGAAGAATTAGGCAAATCAGGTAACACTGACATGCTAGAACTCCTTAAAGGGTCTGTGCCTTCTTTTAACGTTCACCAAAATCCTATTAGTGATGCTGCATCACTCGTTCGTCCTGCTAACCTACGTGGCCTTCCATCTGACAGCACATTAGTTTTATTAAATGGTAAACGCCGTCACCGTGCATCAGTTATTGCCTTTTTAGGAGGTGGTATTAATGATGGCGCACAAGGCGCTGATATCTCAGTTATTCCAAGCATTGCGTTAAAGCAAGTTGAAGTACTGCGTGATGGCGCTGCTGCACAATACGGTTCTGACGCCATTGCTGGCGTAATGAACTTTGTACTAAAAGATGCCTCAGAAGGCGGTAGTTTCGAAGTTCGTCAAGGTGAATACTACGAAGGCGACGGTGATACAACGCAAATCTCTGGTAACGTCGGCTTACCGTTTACTGATAGTGGTTTTGCAAACTTAAGCTTCCAATATAAAACAGCAGATGCAACAAGCCGCTCAGTACAACGCCCAGATGCTGCTGCACTTGCAGCTGCAGGTGTGCCAGATGTTTCTTCTTTAGCACAAGTTTGGGGCGCACCTAAAGTAGATGACGATATCTCTATTTTTGGTAACGTTGGCCTTGAGCTAACCAATGATTCTGAATTCTATATGTTTGGTAACTACTCTGAACGTGACGTGCGTGGTGGTTTCTATTATCGTAATCCAACAACACGCCCGGGCGTTTATGGCGGAAACATACGTGATGTAAATGGTGTTAATATGCGTCGCCCTGGTGATGATGATCCTCAAGGCCAAGACGCATGGGATGCAGCAACTCCGACCGTATTAGTTGGTTCTCTCGATGGTTATGATGAACAAATTAACTGTCCTCTAGTTGAACTTCAAGCCAATGGTGCACCAGATCAAAATGCACTGGATTCATTAACAGCTGCAAATTGCTTTGCATTCAACGAAAAAATACCGGGTGGTTTTACACCCAATTTTGGCGGTAATATTGTTGATACCTCTTTAACCATTGGTACCAAAGGTGAATTCACAGGCGGTTACCTTGAAGGCGCGTATTATGACCTAAGTGGTACTGTTGGCTTTAACGAATCACGCTACTTTATTTACGATACGGTTAATGCCTCTTTGGGTTTAGATAGTCCGCGTGATTTTAGTCCAGGTAAATATTCACAACTCGAGAAGAACTTTAATTTTGACTTATCAAAAGGCTTTGATTGGGGTTTAGCGTACGACGTGAACGTTGCAGGTGGTCTTGAATGGCATGAAGAAACCTTTACTGTCACCTCTGGCGATGTAGCCTCATTCACTGCCGGCCCATTTACGGATCAAGGCTTTGGTATTGGTTCAAATGGTTTCCCTGGCTTTAAACCATCAGATGCAGGCGAATACACTCGTCGTAACTACGCTGCTTATATGGACGTAGAAGCACCATTCACAGAAGAGTTTTTACTGGGGTTAGCACTTCGATATGAAGACTATGACTCATTTGGCTCTACAACAAACTACAAGTTAACAGGTCAATATCACCTGACTGATGACTTAAATATTCGTGGTTCAATCAGTACTGGTTTCCGCGCACCTACCGTTGGTCAAGCCAATGTTAGTAACGTGCAAACAAACTTAAGCAGCGGTGTGTTAGTAGATTCAGCGCTATTACCACCAACGAACCCAATTGCAGTGCAACTTGGCGGTACAGAACTACAACCTGAAGAATCGCAAAGTTATACGTTTGGTGCTGTTTACACAATTGGTGACTTATTCTTTACCGTTGACTACTATAATATTCAAGTTGAAGATCGTATCAGTCAATCGGAAAAAATCGAGTTAAGCCAAGCAGACAAAGACACACTGGAAGCCGCAGGTGTACCAAATGTACAAAGTTTAGCGCAAGTAAGTTTCTTTACTAATGACTTTGATACAACCACTCAAGGTGTTGATTTGGTTGCGAACTATTCTGCTGATTTACTCGGTGGAAGCTCTACATTTAGCTTAGCCTACAACTGGAATGACACAGAAGTTACACGTTCAAGCCCAATTACTGGTGAATTTAAAGTAAGCCGTCTTGAAAATGACTTACCTAATCATCGTTCAACACTTAGCTGGGCACAGCAGTGGGAAAGCTTTTCTGCATTTACTCGCGTAAATTACTACGGTGAATACCAAGGCGTGCATGTAGATTATGATGCAACGGCTAAAACAGCAGATGCTGCGATTACGTTAGATGCTGAAGTGACCTACTTCCTAAATGACGAAATGAGCTTCTCAGTGGGCGCACAAAACCTACTTGACCAAGATGCAGAGGAACTTGATTTTGACGTAGCACCTAACAATAACTGGGGTGGTAAGTATTATGAAACATCGCCTTATGGTATCAACGGTGGTTTCTACTACGTAAAAGCGACGTATACTTTCTAATCTAAGTTTATAACGTTAATTAATGTATCTGGCGAAATGTGGAAGAGTTCTCTTTCACATTTCGCCTTTTTCGTTTTATAGTGACTAAAAAACAAATACGTAAACGCATGCTACTGAAAAAAGCCAATGAACTTTTAGCGCAGAACAAATTAAAAGACGCTGAATTTCATTATAAAACAATACTAAAAACCGACCCTCAAAATGGCAGCGCCTTATTTGGTTTAGGCCGAATAGCACTTCGTTTAGAGCGTTTTGATGCAGCCGTTTATCTTTTGCAAAGAGCGTGTGAACGCTTACCAAATATGCTCGAGCCACTGCATGCACTAGCAGATGCATTCAACGGAGTGAACTCCCCTGATGATGCGTTAACAGTATTAGAATATGCAAAATCTTTGGCAAGCCACAACCCTGATCCACACTACTACCTTGCACAGCATTACCTAACCCATGGTGAATTAGATAAAGCCCACACTACATTTGCCCAAGCACTGAGTATCGGACTTTACCCTGTCACAGCCTACATTCTATATGAACTTGTGCAATTAGGTCGCTTTGATAAACAACACAATTACATCAGTAATTTGCATCATTTGCTAACGCAAACAAATAACCTACGGCTGAAAATGGTGTGTTATTACGCACTTGCTAAAAGTTATGACAAGCTTGATGATATCGACCAAGCTGCAAATTATTATATCCTCGCTAATAAGCAACAGTTTCAATTAGCTGATTTTAAAACGCAGCAGTTGAGTGGCTTTTATGAGGCATTAATTGAAAATCATCCCCCTTCAATTTTTACCGATATAGATAAAAACTTTACCGGCTCCGTGACTCCTGTGTTTATTGTTGGCATGCCACGCAGCGGTTCAACATTATTAGAGCAGATTCTTGCCAGTCACAGTGAGTGTGCCAGCATTGGTGAGGATATAACAATCAGCAGAGATGTTGTGCCATTTATTGAGTATAAAACACAACTTTCATACCCAGCCTGTGTAATGGCATTGACGCCTACAATAATAGAACAAGCTCGCGATATTTATACACAAAGGTTAAAGCAGGCTAAACCTATTCGCCAATTTATGATTAATAAATTACCCGCAAATTATCAATCAATGGGGTTAATAAAACTGCTTTATCCCAACGCAATATTTATTGATATGCAACGTAACTTTGACGCAACGGCGTGGTCGGTATATAGCAATTATTTTGCAGAAAATGAGCCTTATTTTTGTTCATTACCAGAGTTCAAAACATACTATGGTCTATATCAATCGCTGATGGAGCATTGGCATCGTTCTTTTTCTCACTCAATACTCACAGTGCAGTATGAAGAGCTTGTAAACGAGCCTGAATCACAGCTTAAAACCGTGTTCGATTTTTTAGGCTGTGAGTTTGAACCTGACTGCCTTGAGTTTTATAAGTCAAAAAAACCTGTTACAACACTCAGTAAAAGTGCTGTACGTGAACCCATTAATACCAAAGCAACGGCACACTACAAACGCTTTGAGAAAACGTTACAGACCTTACTTAATGAGCCGCAAACCAGTTGAGCAGATCAGTAAACTGATCTTGCTTTGCACTTGGGTGAGTAAGCATATTAATGTGATCATAATCATGTTGATGACCATGCTTGCGCCCATAAATTTGCAGTGATTGCTTGCCTTTGCCTGACTCATCCATAAACTTTTGGATATCAATTGGCTGAGCCAGCGCTTTATCTTTTACACCCGCAATATGCAAAGTAGGCGGTAAGTGCATATTACTAACCACTTTTGCATAGTCAAAGCCATCATCAGAGTCTACCCAGGGTCGTCTTTTGGCCCATTGCATACTTTGATAATGCGATTTTTGCGTTTCATCGTCACTGCCCCATTTTAATTTTTTGGCGGGCAAATAGCCGTATTTTTTAGCTAAAATAGGTGCTAAAAAGTACCAAATAACATTACCTTGGAAATATTTTTTGGGGTGATGATTATATAAAGAACGTTTAGTACCAAAGTATGCACACGCTTTTACATCATTTATATAGTTTGGGTAACGCGCGAAAACACTATTCATCAACACGCCTCCCCACGAATGAGCAACCCAATAAGCCGGTGCTTCCCCTTCTAACTCTTTAATTTTAGATACAAATGCGGGAATATCTTCGGTTATTGCCTCTGTTTGTCCATATTGAGCCTGAGATGAAATAGCTGGGCGGCTCTCTCCCCTTCCTCGTAAGTCGGCAACGTAGCAGACATATCCTTGCTCAGCTAAATAAGGCGCTAAGCCTTTATTACTGTGAGTGTAAAATATTTTGCCGTTTTCAACAGCGCCGTGAACAAACAATACAGCCGGGCCTGATTTAGTTGCATTATAAATGCGCCTTAAATGCAATGTTTGCTGTTCGTTGAGCTTAATATATACCGATTCTTGGGTTACAGACATAGTCACATACCGTGTTATTATTTTATCCTCTCCATGCAACTCATCCTACCAGTATTTAAAAAATATAACACCGCTAATTTTACAGCACTTTTGCAATCAAAATGATAAACTACATGCTTGTTCTCTCTGCAAATAGTACCCATGAAATCTGCGCCTAAAAAAACAAAACTTCATCCTCGTAATCGCCATAACCAAGGATATGACTTTGCGCTTTTAACACACAATGAGCCTGCACTATCCCCTTACTTAGTTGAAACACCTTCAGGTCAAAAAAGTATCGACTTTAGTGACAACAAAGCAGTTAAAACGCTCAATCAAGCTCTATTAAAAAGCTATTATAATGTTAATTTCTGGGACCTACCGGCGCATAACCTGTGCCCACCAATACCTGGTCGTGTCGATTATATACACTACCTCGCTGATTTAATTGCAGATGATAATAACGGCGTGATCCCTACAGGAAAACAAGTAAAAGTTTTAGATATTGGTACTGGCGCTAGTTTAGTTTACCCGCTTACAGGCAGTGCTGAGTATAATTGGGCATTTACAGGCACAGACATTGACCCCGTTTCAGTTAAACTAGCAAAGCAGCTAGCGCAATTTAATAACCGCAAAATAAGTATTAAATTACAAAATAATCCTAAACACATTTTTCATGATGTCATTAACGCTAAAGATTTATTTCATTTAACACTGTGCAACCCGCCTTTTCATGCAAATGAGCAAGCAGCATCACAGGGCAGCGAACGCAAATGGCGTAACCTTGGCAAAGCCCCTAAATCAACGCTCAATTTTGGTGGCCAAAATAATGAACTTTGGTGTGAAGGCGGCGAAGTACAATTTATATCAACGATGATCAACGAAAGTGCTGATTTTTCAGAGCAATGTTTGTGGTTTACCTCTTTGGTATCAAAGAAAGAATCCCTAACAGCTTTACAGAAAATATTAAGCCAGCATCCAGTGGCCGATGTTAAAGTAATCGACATGGCTCAGGGGCAAAAAGTAAGCCGTTTTTTAGCGTGGTCTTACTTTGATAAATCAACACGCGAAGAAATATGCCAAACGTTAAGCTAAAGCAACGATAAGGAACTTAACAATGATCGACTTTCGTTCAGACACGGTAACCCAACCTTGTGATGCAATGCGCCAAACTATGAAAAATGCCCCACTAGGTGATGATGTTTATGGCGATGATCCCAGTGTCAACGCACTTGAAAATTACGCCGCGCAAAAACACGGATTTGCCAATGCATTATTTTGTAGTTCAGGCACTCAGGCCAACTTATTAGCCTTAATGGCACATTGTGAACGTGGAGATGAATATATATGCGGCCAACGTGCCCATAACTATAAGTTTGAAGGCGGTGGCGCTGCTGTTCTTGGCTCAATTCAACCTCAACCTATCGAAAACGAAGCCGATGGCAGCCTGTGCTTAAACAAAGTAAAAGCGGCGATTAAGGCTGATGATTTTCACTTTGCTAAAACCAAATTAATCAGCCTTGAGAATACCATTGGTGGCCAAGTTCTCTCTCTTGAATACCTTAACGAGGCGCGTGGGTTTGTAGACGAGCATAACCTTGCGCTGCATCTAGACGGCGCAAGAGTGTATAATGCAGCGGCTAAACTAGGCGTCGATATTACATGCATAACGAACCATTTCGATTCAGTATCTGTGTGTTTGTCTAAAGGGCTTGGCGCGCCTGTGGGCTCGGTGCTGCTTGGCAGCGAATCACTTATTGCTAAAGCACGCCGTTGGCGTAAAGTGCTTGGTGGTGGTATGCGCCAAGCAGGTATGCTCGCAGCGGCTGGGCAGTATGCGCTTGAACACAACACAAAGCGCTTAGCCGATGATCATGACAATGCTCAGTATTTAGCTACGCAACTCAATACTCTGAGCGGTTTTAATGTCGCACTTAGCACAGTTGAAACAAATATCGTTTATGCTCATGTCGATAATGAGATTGACCTAACGGCTATTAGTCAACGCTTAGCAACTCAAAATATATTGTTTTCACCCGGTGCACCGCTTCGTTTAGTGACACACTTGGGTATCACTAAAGAATCCATCGATACATTTATACAGGCATTAACGGCTGAGATTTAACGCCGCTTTGTAATGTTTGCGGCAAACCGAGACATATCGGTCATTGCCGCCAATTTCCACTTGATTACCATCAGCAATCGCTTGACCATTTTCATCTGTGCGCAGAACATGGTTTGCTTTTCGGCCACAATGACACACGGTTTTAAGTTCGATTAATTTATCGGCCCAGGCCAATAAATATTGTGAACCAATAAAAAGCTCACCCCTAAAGTCATTACGCAAGCCATAGCACAACACAGGAATACCCAGCTCATCAACCACATCCGTTAATTGTAAAACCTGCTCTTTTGATAAAAACTGACTCTCATCGACTAAAACACAATGGCGTTTTAGCTCAGTATTGAGGCTTTTTATCAATTCAAATACATCTTTATCTGCATCAAAAATATGCGCGTCAGCTTGCAACCCTATACGTGACGACACTTTGCCCACTCCAGCCCTATCATCAATAGCTGCTGTTAATATCACAGGCTCCATGCCTCTTTCACGATAATTAAATGCCGATTGAAGTAATGTGGTTGATTTACCTGCATTCATTGCAGAGTAATAAAAATACAGCTGAGCCATTTAATTACCTTGAACTGAAATCCAAAAAAAGAGCGAGTATGCTAGCGCATATTCGCTCTTTCATCACCTTTTATATGTCACCTTAAACAAAACCTGTTGTTAATTGGCTTTTTGAAGTCTCGTTAATTAAGCAATATGCCTTCGTGTTTTAATAGCCACTGTTTACGCTCTAGCCCACCAGCATAACCGGTTAATTTTCCACTGGCGCCGATAATACGATGACACGGAACGATAATACTGATTGGATTTTTGCCATTTGCAGCGCCAACGGCTCTAACAGCTTTAGGGTTATTTAATGCAATTGCGATATCACTATAGCTTTGCGTTTTCCCATAAGGCACTGCTATTAACGCTTGCCAAACAGCTTGTTGAAACTTGGTGCCTTGGGTATCCAAACTTAATGAAAAACTCTGTCGTTGTTTATTAAAATACTGCTCGAGTTGCTTGGCACATTCAATAATATGAAGGTTAGTAACTTGCTCAATACTTGTTTCAGGGTATTGAGTGGGTGGATAAAAACCAACATAACTCACACCTTTGTTTGTTGCTTGAATAATGACATTATCAAGCGGGCTCATTATCTGCGTTTGAATAGTGTGTGGTGTTGTATTCATATAAGTTGTTGCCATAGTTGAAAAGTTAAATAACTACGAAATGGTGAACATGCCCCGCTCTCAAAAGCTGAGGCATTTGCTTGCGCTTTTTTAACACCTAAATCACCATCAAGTAAGATGTCTGGCTGACTTTGCCCCCGTAACTTAGCGTAATTAACCGTCCACGGGCCGATACCTTTTAGTGCCAGCCATTGATCTAAGTCCGTACAATGCGGATGTTGTTGGCAAAAGCTAGCTAAGTTAATCAATGCATTTTTACGCGCCTGCGGCATTTTAAAAAAGCTCAATTCACTGCTAGCTACCGCTGAGGGTGTAGGGAAATAAATACGCGCTTGGTCTTTTTCACCTAATTCATTAACTAACTGCGAGACTAAGTTATGGGCAGCAGTCACGCTAACTTGCTGCCCTAACACTGCCCGCATCCCTGCTTCAAAAGCAGACCAAATACCCGGTAAGCGTAAGCCCTCCGTCAACTTAAAAGCGCCGTGAACATGGGTTTTCAAATGTTGTTCTATCAAAGCAGTATCTGCATCTAAATCAAGTACACGGCGTATATTGGCCAATATAGGATGCAAAAAGCGGGGATCACTTATGTCTATTTCCACTGAAAAATAATGCTTATCTTTTACAATTGTGGCCGTAAACTGACCATGGTATTGCTCAGTCTTAAAACTACGGCCATAGCTAATGTCGGATAACCACTCAATCGGTGCAATCAATCTTTTTGCTAAAAATTGCTGTAATGCTAACCAATTATAAGGCGGCCTAAAAGGCAGCTTTAGCGTTATTTTGCTGGTATTAGGCTTAGACTTGGTGCGCATTTTACTCGGGCATATGTGTAGCTGCTGTAAAAATGCATCATTAAAACGACGAATACTGTTAAAACCCGCTGCGAAGGCTATCTCAGAGACAGGCAAGCTGGTTTCTTGCAGTAACTTTTTAGCAAAATGGCATTGATTAAATAAACGATATTGAGTAACTGAAATACCAAAATGTTGATCAAATAAACGGCGTAAGTAACGACTGGTGATCCCTAAACGTTCAGCCAATTGTTCACAACTTTGCGGCTGGCTAAAATTACTATCAATGAGAGCTTTTGCCCGCAAAGCTGTGGTTTGTGTGCCTTGCCACGCGCTACTGCCTGGCGCACTGTCGGGTCTACAACGAATACAAGGCCTAAAACCAGCGAGTGCCGCACTATGAGCGTACTGAAAATACTCTACGTTATGTTCTTTTGCGGTTGGGGCGGGACATATAGGCCGACAATAAATGCCAGTGCTTTTGACAGCAATAAAAAACAGCCCATCAAAACGATGATCACGACTTTGACGGGCGCGTTGCCAATGGCTGGTATCCATAAATTAATGCTCAAACTAACTGCGACTAACAACTAGCTTACGCGAAAAAACACAGTTTACTAGCCGTTTTCGGCACTCAACCCTTAAATTGCAGCAAGGAAGCGACGCTGCACCTCGGCCCAATTAATGACATTATAAAATGCGGCAATGTATTCAGGCCGACGATTTTGATATTTCAAATAATATGCATGTTCCCACACATCTAGTGCTAATATAGGCGTATTGCCTTCCATTAAAGGGCTGTCTTGATTCAAGCTGCTCTGAACCACTAGTTCTTTGTTTGCATTAACACATAACCACGCCCAACCACTGCCAAAACGACTGACAGCTGCATTGGTGAACTGCGTTTTGAAACTATCAAAATCATTAAATGCACTATTAATTGCCTGAGCCAATTCGCCTTGTGGCTCGCCTCCCCCATCGGGGCTCATAACAGTCCAAAACAATGAATGATTATTATGACCACCAACATGCTCTTGCACCGCTTTTTGTAATGACTCTGGAAGTGTCGTTATTTTACGTAATAATGTTGCTGTGTCTTGCTCCGCGTAATACGTCCCTTCAAGTGCTGCATTGGCTTTATTTATATAGGTCTGGTGATGCAATGTATGGTGTATTTCCATGGTTTTAGCGTCAATATGAGGCTCTAGTGCATCGTACTCATAAGGTAATGGGGGTAGTGTATATGCCATGATTACTCCTTTAAGGCCTGTGGTTAATTGATCAATGCAAGGTTGCAGTTTGATCAGGTGAATAACTTAAAGTGTGATTAATTTTTTCAATCAGATGCGGGTGATTACTATGTAATTTAGCAAACTGCACTAGCTCTAAATGGGTTTTATAGTGGTGATGAACTACAACTGCGCGCACTGTATTGCACGGATGTTGAATCAAATTACTCAAAGTGAGGTGAACATCACACAGCCATTTACACGCTTGTTCACATTGATTCATTGCTCGGTAGGTGTCAGCTAAATTATGTGCTGCAACAACCAAGGCTGGGCAACAATGCTCTATAGCACCAATAACTGATTGGCATATTTTTGCGTGGCTAAATTGGTTTAAAAGGTGCGCCGCGAGTGTGTGCGCAGTGGTGTACTTATCGCGAGCTTCGAGTAAAGCACCACGTTCAAATGCATAATTACCAGCCATTATATTAGACTGCCAAGGGCTAAGCGCTTGATCGACTTGCGGTAAACCTTTGCTATCATTTAGTTGAGGGCGTGCCATTGGATCACCTGCACAAAGTTAAATTAGTGAGTTTAATCTACACACCAAAACAACTTAATGCAAATGATTTTTATTTATATTAGCTTTTACCTCTCTGCAAAATCAATTAACGCTTGCCCTGTTAATCGATAAATAATCCACTCATTTTGGGGCTCTGCACCCATGCTGTTATAAAAATCGATAGCTGGTTGATTCCAATCAAGCACCACCCATTCAAAACGCCCGCAATCTTTTGCGAGTGCTTGGCGTGCCAGATGTTGCATTATTAGCTTGCCAGCGCCTTTTCCGCGGCTATCAGGGCTGACATATAAATCTTCTAGGTACAGGCCATTTTTACCAAGCCAAGTTGAATAATTATAAAAATAAACGGCAAAGCCAATTGGCGTATCACCCTCTAAACAAATTACGCTGTGTGCTGTGGCATCATCACTAAACAATGTGTTTAAAATTGCCTGCTCATTAGTTTTTACCGCATCGGGTTCTTTTTCATACACTGCAAGTTCAGTGATAAAGTGCAAAATAGTGGCGGCATCGCTAGGGACCGCGTCTCTTAAAATAATATCAGTCATAAAATCTCTTTATTACTTTGGTTAATACTGCTCGAGTTTATCTTTGAGCGTTTGTAATTGAATGGGTTTAGCAAGGTAATCGTTCATTCCACTGGCTAAACACTGCTCTTTATCTTCATCCATTGCATTAGCCGTTAACGCTATAATGGTGATTTGTTGATGCTTACTACCAGCCTGCCCTGCTCGAATAGCACGAGTGGCATCAAAGCCATCCATAACTGGCATTTGGCAGTCCATTAAAATTAAATTAAACCGCCCTGCGGGTGCGCCTTGTAAAATGTCGAGCGCATGTTGACCATTTTCCGCTAAAGTGATTTCATAATTTAATTTACCTAACATTAACTTAGACACTTGTTGGTTAATTGGATTATCTTCAACCAATAAAATATGCAGTTTTTGATCATGAGGGCTTCGTAGTGATGAAATATAACTTGAGGTAACTAAAGGTAAATCAGTTGATCCGTTATCGTGAGCGATAACAGCCATGGCACTGATCAGATCTGCCGTAGTGATCGGCTTTGGAAAGTACGCTTGAAACCCTGCATCATTAAAGATCTGGACTCCTTCCATATCAGCAATACTGGTCATCATTACTAAAGGCATTGCTTTATAGTCAGCGTCAGCTTTTAGTATTCGGCATAACTCTAAGCCATCCATTTCTGGCATTTGCATATCTAACACAGCAATATCGTACATATTAAGTTTGTCTTCGAGGCGCTGTTTACATAGCTGAAGGGCTTGTGTTGCATTACAAGCGAGCTCCACTTTAGCGCCCCATTGTGCAAGCTGCTGACTTATCACAATACGATTGGTTTCGTTATCATCAACTACCAATATAGTGAGCTTACTTATATCAATAGTAGGTATGCTGCGTTCAGTTTCATTACCCGGCTCCAACATCACTGTTGCGGTAAACTGACAACCTTGTCCGTCTTCACTCACTAAAGTCACATCGCCACCCATCAGCTCACACAGCTGCTTGCTGATCGCCAATCCTAATCCAGTCCCACCATACTCACGAGTAGTCGACGCATCGACTTGTGAAAATGGGCTAAATAAATCTTTTTGCTTCGCTTTATCAATGCCAATTCCCGAATCTTTTACACTCATACTCAATTGA
Organism: Pseudoalteromonas sp. KS88; assembly: GCF_004766475.1. Lineage (NCBI taxonomy): Bacteria > Pseudomonadati > Pseudomonadota > Gammaproteobacteria > Alteromonadales > Pseudoalteromonadaceae > Pseudoalteromonas > Pseudoalteromonas sp. KS88. The sequence continues at coordinate 82,750 of NZ_PYHV01000023.1, read as the reverse complement.
TATTGTTTGTTAATCGCAGTAATTGAAGCTGTGATCACTATCTCACCTTTAGGCGTGAACTTAACGGCGTTACTGAGTAAATTTGTTAGCACTTGGCGAATTCGCCCCGGATCGCCTCTAAAGTGACTTGGCACAACCGCAACCAAATCCAGAATAATTTCGATACCTTTATCTTGTGCAGCAAGCGCTTGAGATTCTGCAACCTCTCCAAGTAAGTTACACACATTAAAGTTAATGCTTTCAAGCTCGATTTTTCCAGCTTCGACTTTTGAGAAGTCTAAAATGTCATTAATCACCGATAAGAGCGCATGTGCACTATTTTTAGCGATTGCCACTTTTGTTTGCACAGGTTTAGACAATGTTTCGAGTCCTATCAGCTCTAACATTCCCAACACTCCATTCATTGGGGTGCGTATTTCATGGCTCATGGTCGCTAAAAACTGACTTTTTGCGGTGGCAGCGTCATTCGCTTTAACCAGGGCAACTTTTAATTCTTCCGCTGTTTTTTTACGATTTTGCGACATCAACACACTGCCAACCAAAGTAGCTAACGATCGTAAATAAGTTTCTTCGTTTTGACTCCAAGTACGATACTCGCCAACGCTTTCAGCGCATAACACGCCTAAAATCCCTTCACCAGTGGAGATCACCGCATCAAGCATAGAGTTGACATTCAAATCTGCAATATAGTTATGAATAAACTCAACTGTCGCAGGATGGTTATAAACATCATCTATTGCAACTAAGCCTTGTTCAAATATCGTTTGGTAATAAATTGGAAAATCGCTGGCTTTTAGAACTAACGATTGTTCAACAAATCCTTGTTGCTCTATAAACAAACTCATGCAATGCATTTCATCATTAAGTTCATCAAACAACCACACCGAGGCCCGTTGCACGCCTAATACTTCGCACATAGACTGCGCAACTAAGCTTTTCACCTCATCAAAATTACCCGCTAATACTTCCTGCGAAACCGTTAAACTTGCTAAGTTTTTATTATATTGATTGGCTTTTTTACTTTCCAACTCAAGGTGTTTATAAACATCAATATTTTGAAATGAGCCATAGACACGGATGCACCGGCCGTCTTTAAACTCAGCTTGGCCAATTGATTTAACCCAACATGTATTTCCAAGTGCAGTAACAATAATAGATTCGACTTCCCAATTACTGCCGTAGTTAACTGCCTCTGAAAATAGCTGAGTGATCTTTTCGCGGTGTTCACCATGTTGATAAAAATCGAGCGCCGTAGAAACAACAGGTTGATAATCTTTGTCTACTTCATGAATTGCCTTAACTTCGTCAGACCAATACATTGCGTTAGTCTCTAAATCTACTTCCCACGCTCCTATTTGACCTTGCTTACTCATGGCTTCAAGCAGACTTTGCTGACGATAGAGTTGCGACTGAGCATGATATCGATCAGTAATATCATGAAGAAAACCATCTAAATATAATAACTTACCTGCCTGATCATACACGGCTTGACCTTTTTCATGCACCCAATGGATACTGCCGTCAACACCAACCAAGCGGTATTCTAATGACCACGGTTGATTTGCACTTATATCGATTTTCACCTTTTCAGCGACACTAGCCACATCATCTGGATGGATCAATTCAACAAAACTAAGCTTACAATTATCAACTAAATCGGTTGCTTCATAGCCAGTGATGAGCTTTATTTGCTCACTCAGATAAAGCATGCTCCATTGTTCATCATATTTACGACGATAAACAATGCCTGGAATATTACCAACTAAAGATGCAAATCGATCGCGACTTAATTGCAATTGCGCTTCTGTTTCTTTTCGCTCTGTAATATCAAGGTGAGTTCCTATCATCCGTTTTGCAGAGCCATCACTGTTATGTTCAACGACTCGACCAGTCGTTAGCACCCACACCCAATGCCCTAATCGGTGTCGCATGCGTACTTCGCATACATAATAGTCACTCTCACCATTAAAATGCTGCTCTAAAAGTTTCCCTGAAGTAATTAAATCATCAGGGTGAGTGTACTTTTGCCACGTTTTAAAATCGGTTGCATGCAGCTCATCTAATGTATAACCGATAATACTCGCCCAACGGTTATTAAAATAGGCTTTGCCGGTATCAACATACCAATCCCATATACCTACAGCCGTGCTATCAAGCACTAATTGTAATTGCGTTTTATGCTGCTCTAGATCTAGCTCTTGTTGCTTTAAATCAGTAATATCTGTACGAATAGCGATATAACTTTGCGGCCTTCCATGTTCATCTAAAAATGGTGCGACTGTGGTGTCAACCCAATAAAAAGCGCCATTTTTCTTCTTATTACAGATTTGCGCACGCCAAACTTTGCCCTGCTTTAGGGCTTTGTACATACTTTTAAAAAACGCTTTCGGATGGACGCCGGAACTTAACAAACGGTGATTTTGACCGATTAACTCGGACTCAGCGTAGCCACTTATTTCGCAAAACTTGCGATTCACAAACGTGATAGTTCCTTTAATATCCGTTACAGCCACAATCGCATGCTCATCGAGGGCACTTTTTTGTTCTGCTAATTGTTTTAAGGCCAGTCGCAGTGCTGAGCTTTGTTGTTCGAGCCGTACTTGTTGCTGGACTTTGCCGCTAACTAAATGTTCAAGGTCAATCGATAGCTGATGCAATTCACAGCTATCATGCAGAATAGGAATATGGGCGCGCTCACCTTTCGTAATTTCGGCACTGGCATTGGCAAGGCTTATGAGGGGGCGAGATAAGCGCCGCCCAAACCACCAAGATAAAAGTAAAACCACAACAAATGTCAAAGCATTGGCAAGCACAGCAACAAACTTATAGTCACTGGCACTTTGCAACATGGCAGCTGCAGGTTTTTCCACCAATAACTGCCAACCTTTTGCGTTGGCAAAATTCAAGTCAGTTAAAATTGCATAATGTAATGTGTTATTAGCTTTTTGATATGTAAACACTTGCTCAGTATTTATCGAGTTAGTATAAAAATCAGCCATAGGCAATAAATTAGGGGATAACTCAGCACCGGTTATTTCACCACTTTTAACAATAAAAAACGTCAGCTCTTTGTTATCGTTATCGATATGCTCTAAATTGTCGAGTAAACCTTGAAAGTTAACTTCCACTATGATTATTGCGTGTAAACCACGCGTTTTATCTACCATCGGTACCGCTACAAAGTGATGTGGCTCTTTCCCTATTGAAGAAATGAATACACTTTGTTGTCCTTGCTCTATGGCGGCCAACATTTCGATTAATTGGTCACGCTGTAAAGCAGCAAACGCACCGTTGTTAACTGGGTTTGGGGTGTTTAAGGGATTGAAAATAATATGGATTTCATCGACAAAATCATAGTTAGCAACAAACTTATCCATCAACAGTTGTTTATTAAGCTGGCTATGACTGATTTGATCATTAAGTAAATGTAAATCTTTAATGTGGTCAGCAAACCAAATATTGGCAAATTGCCTACCAATGCTACTTAATTCACCAAGTTCTACTTGAGCATTTTTTTCAAGGGAGTTGCTTACATGTTGCAAACTAAACCAAGACATTAAAAATAATGGAGCAAGTGCAACCACAATAAAAGTGACAATCAATTTCGTTCGTATAGATTGCCCTTTATTCATAATCAGGTTATTTAGCATTATGTTCCCACTACCAATGTTTAATCACTTTTGCAAACTTTCGCTTTATAATAATGCATTATATAACACAAGACGCAAGTTTGAGCGTCTTGTGTTAGGTTATTCAATAAACCTATTTACTGTCGTTATTGCTCCGATAGAACTGCTGACTAAATTTTGTATAAAGCACTGGCAATACAAATAAAGTCAAAAATGTTGCCGTGAATAAACCGCCTACAATTACCGTTGCCAATGGCTTTTGGATTTCAGCGCCAATGCCGGTTGATAGTAACATCGGGATCAAACCAAGTGCTGAGGTTAATGCCGTCATCAGTACGGGTCGTAATCGCGATAATGCGCCATTAAATGCAGCGGTATCTAAACTATCACCGCTTTTCACACGGTTATTTATACTCTCAACCATAACCACTCCGTTGAGTACCGCTACCCCAAACAAGGTAATAAAACCGACTGAACTGGGAACTGATAAATATTGGCCTGATACATACAGTGCAATCACACCACCGATCACAGCTAATGGCACATTTACTAGAATAAGCATAGCTTGGCCTATTGAGCCAAATGCAAAATAAAGCAACAGTGCGATTAACGCTAAAGAGATAGGTACCACGATTGATAAACGCTGTTGAGCTCGTTGTTGGTTTTCAAACTGGCCGCCAATACTTATGCCATAACCTGCTGGTAAATCGACTTGCTCAGTAATCGCAGCTCGTATATCTGCAACCACAGAGCCCATATCGCGCCCTTGAACATTGGCTTGGATCACTAATCGGCGCTGTACATCGTCACGGCGTACTTGTGGTGGGCCAGATTCAATATTAACCGTTGCCACATCGCCAACTCTAACCAATGCACCAGTCGGTGATGATAAGCGTAAATCTGCAATGGCTTCAGGGCTGTCACGAAACTCAGCGCCAATGCGAACATAAATATCATAACGCTCATTGGCATTAATAATTTGCCCTGCCGCTGTACCGCCAATACCATGTTGAACAATGGTCATTAAATCACCCACCGATAACCCATAGCGAGAAAGCGCTAAGCGATTTGGTTTGATCACTAATTGTGCCTCACCGGCGATTTGCTCCATTGCCACATCTTTTGCGCCAGCTACACCTTTTACAGCTTGTTCAATAGCTTGACCTTTACTGACCAACACAGCTAAATCAGCACCAAACAGCTTAATCGCCAACTGCGCTTTTACCCCAGACAATAACTCATCCACCCGCGTGGCTATCGGCTGTGAAAAATTAAATAATAAACCCGGAAATTGCTCTAGTTTTGTTTCCATTAACACTTGCAGTTGGGAGCGGTTGTCAGCAGATTGCCACTCACTTACGGGTTTTAAGCCTAAGTATATTTCAATATTATTGACTGGCTCTGGATCGCCACCTACTTCAGGGCGACCAACACGACTCAACGCATAGTCGACTTCTGGAAACTCAAGCAATATTGCTTCAAGCTTTGGTGCAACCGCCAATGCCGTATCTAAACTGGCAGACGGCGCCAAAGTTACTCGCAAATTAATGGTGCCCTCTTCAAGCTCTGGCACAAACTCGGTGCCTAACTGTGGCAATAACACGCCCGCAATTACCACCAGCACACCCGCTATACCAATCACGGTTTTACGCACATTCATTGCCCAGCCCAAACACAGCTTATAAGCTTTATCTAAAGGCGCTAGCACCACACTGCGTCTCAACGTGACGCCATTGGCAAATAAGTACACCGCTAATGCTGGCACAATCACCAACGCAACAATAACAGCCGCAATAATTGCTAACATTATACTGATTGCCATAGGCTGAAACAGCTTAGCTTCAACGCCTTCAAAGCTAAACAATGGCATAAATACCACTAAGATGATCAACGCCGCAAAGAATACCGGGCGGGCAACTTCTTGAGCAGCTAGCTTTATGCGCTCAACATTACTATGCGATTGAGTGCTTGGCTGCGTTAAATGACGAAAGATATTTTCTACCATTACCACCGAGCCATCGACTAACATACCGATCGCAACAGCAATCCCGCCCAATGACATTAAATTTGCAGAGAGCCCAAACCACGCCATCACACAAAGTGCTAAGCCAATTGAAATTGGGATCGATAATAAAACCAATAATGTAGCTCTCAGATTCATTAAAAATAATGCCAACACCACCACAATAAACACAAATGCCAACAACAACGCATCAACAACCGTATTGACCGCTTTGGTGATCAGATCAGCTTGATCGTACAAAGGCTCAAATGTCACACCATCAGGTAATGCTTGATTAATTAATTGAATACGCGAGGTTATGCCATCAATGGTCTGTTTTGTATTAGCACCAATACGCTTTAACACCACACCTGTTACCACTTCACCTAGAGAAGTAATATTACCTTGTGCATCTTTAACACTCATGGTTGCCGCACCTTGGCGGATTTCGCTGCCTAATGACACCTCAGCCACATCAGCAATAGTAACAACTGTGCCACTAATGGTTTTCAGCGGCGTTTGCGCAATTTCTTGTAACCCCGGTTTGCCCGCATTAAACCAGCCAGTACCTCGGATCACCAATTGTTCTTGGCCGCGATTCATATACCAGCCACCCACATTGGTGTTATTTTCTTCAAGTGCGGTCACGACTTGCTGCTGATCTAATTGATAAGCAAGTAACTTATTTGGGTTGAGGTTAACTTGATATTGACGAACATCACCACCAAACGACAGTACTTCTGTTACGCCATCAACAGGTAAAATGAGTAGTTTTACAATCCAATCGTTTAGGCTACGCAGCGCCATGCTATCAAGCCCAGACTCAGGAGATGCCGCCAATAAGTATTGATACACTTGGCCAAGCCCTGACGTGTTCGGTCCCATTTCTGGCAAGCCAATTCCTTCTGGGATCAACTCTTTAGCCGCTTGCAGACGTTCAAACACGAGTTGCCGCGCAAAATAAATATCCACCCCTTCTTTGAACACCACCGTTACGCCAGATAAGCCTGTTTTTGAAATCGACCTAACTTGGTCGACATCGGGTAACGCATACATAACCGCTTCAATGGGATAGGTGATAAGTTGCTCAACTTCAACGGCAGCTAAACCTGGCGCTTCTGTATTAATTGCAACTTGTACATTGGTTACATCAGGAAACGCATCTAAATTCAATTTAGGGATCGCAATAGCGCTTATCGCAGCAACCACGCAAAGCGCTAAAAAAACCAGTAATCGATTGCCGACAGCAGCATTAACTATTTTATTAAACATACTCGTCGCTCCTAATGGTTATGCGGATCGAAGCCGCCTTTGGCTTGCTCTGATGCAACAAAAAAAGCGCCTTGTGTGACGATGCGAGTTCCTTCTGCTATCCCTCTAATTTCTTGCAAGCCAACAAACTTAACCCCGAGCTCGACCTCTTTTTCTACAAATTCTTCATTGTCATTAACGGTAAATACAGCCCAGTCACCATCTTTGGTTCTTACCAAAGCTTGCTGCGGCACAGCTAAAACTTGCTCTGTTGTTGGAAACGAAAAATAAACATCGCTAAACATACCTGGGTGAAGTTGATGCTGTTCATTAGCGACATTTAACCTGACAACTCTAGAGCGAGTCACTTGATTGATAGTGTGCGCCTCTTGCGAGACCGTTGCAGGATAGTGTTTTGAATTAACCTTAATTTGTACGATGGCCCCTTTAGCAATTTTTACAGTTTGATTCGCTGATAACTGCGCTTCTACCCACAAATTACTTTCATCTGCAATCAACATTAACTCAACACCCGAATCAACACGTTGGCCTTGAGCAAAATTATCACTCAAAATTGCACCAGAAGTTTGTGCGTACAACGTATATTCACCAAGTTTATTAGGTGGAGTATTTATTGACTGCTCAATATCTTTACTTATCAAACCATACGCTGCCAATTGGCTATAAGCGACTTCATACTCAGCCTGCGCGGTTAAGTAATCTTTTTCACTCACAGTACCCGATGTCATCTTTTTTAAGCGTTGCCACTGTGCTTGTGCTAGTCGATAGTTCGTTTGTGCAGTGGCAACATCAGCGCTAAATAGGGTTATTAAAGGAGCATCTTTTTCTATATGCTGACCTAAAGTAGCGTGACGCTTTACAACAATTGAATCGACCCGTGGTGACAATAAATAACTCGTGTACCCGTTTGCTTTAATTTCTCCCGGCGCATATATCTGAGAGTGATAAAACTGTTTTGTAAGTGGAGCTATTTTGATATCTGCTAGAGTCATTTGCGTAGGGGTTAAACTAAGCCCTACCTTTTGCTCCTCGGTGACGTGTGGTTCGCTTTCATCATGTTGATGCTGCTCATTTTGCGCCGCTTGAATAGAAACACTTAAAATAAGCGCGCTAAGGTAAAAAAACTTCATAATGCAATTCCCATAAACTAAGAATCTATCGCTGATTTAAAAGCATACAAACCAGTCTTCTTCGCATAATACATATACAATGTATGACTTAGCGTTAAGACAAGCTAATACAGACTTTTAAAGCGTTAATTAATTCTCAAACTAATAAATTAATAGCCAAGAGGCTAAACAGTGTTAACTTATTAATGAAAGGATGGGAGGGCGTAAGTCAGGCACGATTAAACGTGAGCTGAGACGAATATCAGAGAGTTTTATTGTCTCACCTTCAATTGCAGAAACGGGGTAGTGCCATAAAGTGCTGAAATATACGGGCACATGACAAACATGACAATGACTGTCCTCAAGCGCATCAGATAAATCTGCGCTAAGCTGTTTATGCTCGCTTTGATGAAGGATATGATCGCCATTACTAGTGCAGTGTTTATCTAATTCAGATTGCTGCTGTAAAATAGAAGAAGTCTGTTTAATAGCACCGTTATAATCAGCGACGTCAAAGCTATCCAACATAGGTTGGAGTAACATAAAGGCTAATAATAACACCACTGAATGCTTCAAATAAATTACCTTAGTAAACGGATCGACTAAATAATAACAGATCTTATTTAAACAACAAAGCCTCTTTACCGCCATCAGGTTTTTCTTATATGGTCAGGCAATTGCTCATTCCCCCCCTAGGTTTAATTAGAACCTCATGTTATAAACTTAACTTTAGAGTAATAAGCAGGAACTGTAATGGGGCACAGTCATGATCACAGCGCTGAAAATAACAATAAAAGTGACTACCAATTAGCTTTTGCTGTTTTTATTAATGTACTCCTTACAGCTGCACAAGTTGTAGGAGGAATTTTTTCGGGCAGCTTATCCCTCATTGCTGATGCACTGCATAACTTAAGTGATGCAGCCGCAATTTTCATTGCTTTAATCGCCCGAAAAATAGGGAATAAAATAGCAGATGATAACTACCATTTTGGCTATAAACGTGCAGAGATTTTAGCCACATTACTAAATAGTACAACGCTTATCGTCATCGGTGGCTTTTTAATTATTGAAGCCATAAAGAGTTATTTTAACCCCACCCCGATTGATGGTTGGATTGTAGTGTGGGTTGCAGCAATTGCGTTAATAATTGATTTGGCAACAGCAGTGCTTACCTACTTTGCTGGGGCAAAAAAAAGTATCAATATACGAGCGGCTTTTATTCATAATGTTTCAGATGCAATGGCTTCGGTGGTGGTTATTGTTGCCGGTACCCTCATCATACTTTATCAATGGTATATAGTAGATTTGCTGGCAACAATATTGATATCTGCTTATGTGATTTATCATGGCGTAATTTTACTTATGCAAAGTTGTCGAATTCTGATGCAAGCAGCCCCCGCTGACTTCGAACGCCAAAACATAATATCAAATTTAACTAGTGAGTTTTCATTAAGCAAAGTACTTAGTTTAAAAGCATGGCAATCTGATGATAATACAACACACTGTGAACTAGTCATTTGCGCTGACAAAACCCCAGACTTAGATGCTTTAAAATCCTATTTACACAATAACTTTGCTATTGAGTACTGTATTATCGAAATAAGATAATCACAGCTCTTTAAAATGTATTTAATTAGCCAGTTCGATAGAATTGAAAATGCATCGTACTATCATTTATACTCGCTCATCTTTATTTAACAAACTATAGGTGAGCAGTTGAAGCTGTGGTTACGTCGTACTCATTTAATACTGACTTTGATCAGTGGGTTATTTTTAATATGTTTGAGCGTGACGGGTGCATTATTAATTTATGCTAAGGACATTCAACGCCTAATCAACCCTGATTTTTGGACAGTGACTCCCGAAAAAACCACAATCGCCTACCCAGCTCTTATCAATACGATTGAAGTTCACACTAAGCAAAAAGTCACCATGCTTATGCCTGAGCAACAACCACAATTTGCTTGGCAAATACAACTGTCTAACAAACAATACGTAAGCGTAAACCCTTATAACGCTGATATCCTTCTAAAATATGATTATTATTCAACCATCTATGGTTTCACCATGGCTCTGCATCGTTGGTTACTTTATGAAGATAGTGATGGTCAAAAGCCACTTAAAAATTGGGTTTCTATATGTGCATTGATTTTCATAATAAACATGCTCATTGGCGTATATCTATGGATAAAACCTAAAAACCGCATAAGGCGGCTTGTCATTAAACCTAAAGCCAAATTACGAATTTTGCTGTATCAGTTGCACACAGTACTGGGCGTTTATTTATTTTTAGTGTTAATTTTAATAGCGTTCACAGGAATGGCGTTTAATTTTAAAGATGAAACAAAAGCAGTACTTGAGTTCACTACACAAAACACTGTTGAAGCTCGGCCAACAGCACCAACTTTAACGGTACCAAAGAATATTAACCGTGATCAATTCGCAGTTGCCCTAGAAAATGGCTTATCTGTGTTTCCTAAAGGAGTACTGTTTCGTATTTATTTACCAAAAGAACCACATTACGCAATTGCTTTACGAATTAAAAATCCTGGTGAGAGTCACGCCTACAGCTGGGTATGGACCAATCAATACACAGGTCAAGTGCTTCAAAAGTATGACGCATCAAAAGCTAACTTTACAACACAAGCATGGAACTTTAAGTATAAATTTCATATAGGTGATTTTGCAGGTTCATTGCTACAAGCACTGTGGTTGCTGCTTGCATTATTGCCACTGTTGTTTTCGATTTCAGGTGTCTATTTTTGGTATAAGCGGCATTATCGTTAATACCGCTTATATACCCAAGCCACCTCAAGATGCAGAATTCAGCGTTTCACAGGGGCTTAATATCAAGGCGTTACTTTGCAAGAATGGCAGTCCCTTTTAAGAAGTAACAACGTAGAGAGTAAGTCTCTGTGAAACGCCCTATGGGTTGGTTTAAAAGCAATTTAAACTGCGTTATAGATTTTAACAATAGAACCACTATTACTTGCAATCTATGCCTTGCCTAAATCGCTTTTAATCCCAACTGGAACTCGCATCTTGAGGTGGTTTGGGTATACGCACTGCATACTTACAACGTTGCAGATATAGATGTCGCAAAGGGCTTAAGTAATGTTTCTGCTTTTTCAGTTTTTTCACCCGAATCAGTATGAACAATTAGCACCCATTTTCCTGTGCTAGTTGCTTTTCTAACGTTGTTGATCAACGGGTCATGATCTGGACGAATTGACATAAGACCAGCCACTAATAGAGCAATAAAAATAGTCACAGTACTTATACCTGCGTAAGTTTCGAAAACAAAGTTTTGAATAAACCCCACCCCAATAAATAAAAAGGCCGTGCTTATGACTAAGCCTACAACTAAACCAATAACACCAAACACAATGTGGGTTTTGAGTAAGGTTTTACCTATATTTTTATCCTCTGGCTCTACCTTTTCGCCAAAATTGTTATCATGAGGAGCAATAAAATTTATGTTGCTTTGCTCAAATTGCGCATCTTGACTTAAAGTTTCGAATCCCCTGTTAGCCTGTTCTTCACTTTCAAAAACAGCGGCCACTTTAGTCGCATGATCTTCATTACTACTGGTTACCATGTTTCACCTCCAAGTGAATTAGAGCAATTTTAATGAATAAATTACGCTATTAATAAAACGTACTTACACGCTAGCAAAAAAAATACCGAACAAAGCAACTTTAAATAAAATGACACCGCGACCTAAATAAAACCTCGAAGATTAATTGTAAACCATTGTTTATGAATAACATTAAAAAAACATTTAAATATCAATAACAGCTAAGTCTTCTTTTAAATTGTCGCTTTACAACAATCTTCAGTCATAACATCAAGTAAATCATACACAATAAGGTAAATGTTGCGTTATGTATCAACCCCGTTGAAATAGTTAAAAGATACTTATCAAACACCTTTAAATGTCAGTAATAAAAATAATTATCATTCATATTGCCTTTACAGTTCTTTGCATTTACTATACCGCCCATCAAGTTCAGCCTATTAAATACAGTAATAAGAAAAAATAAGGATCTTCATGTTTAAAACCTCTCTAACCTTACTGGCACTTGCTGTTAGCACCACAACCTTTGCTGATGACACTATTAAAAAAGAGCAACTAACGGATGAACAAATGGAGCGTATTGTTGTTTCCGGTAGCCGTGTTTTTGAGAGCATTGATGAGGTCCCTGCATCAATTACCGTTATTAATCAAAAGCAGATTGAAGAGCATTTAAAAGTTAACCCTGAACTACAAAGCCTGCTTGCGCAAATGGTGCCGGGCCTCGCGCCTGATACTGGGAGTTCAAGTAACACAGGTCAAACACTGCGCGGCCGCGCTCCACTGGTGATGATTGACGGTGTGCCGCAATCAACACCATTGCGTAATGGTTCTTTAGGCATTAAAACGCTCGACCCAAGTGCCATAAGCAGAATAGAGGTTATCAAAGGCGCAACCTCTATCTACGGCAATGGCGCTTCCGGCGGTATTATCAACTACATAACCAAACACGCTAAAAGTAATGATAAAACACAGGGCGAAATCAGCCTATCAAGTCGTTTTAGCGCAGTAAAACTAGAAGAAAGCGCTGGCGCAAGATTGTCAGCTGCCATAAACGGTCGCGCTGACAAATTTAGCTATTTAGTAACGGCAAGCTATGAAGAAAACGGCGTTCAGCGTGATTCGCAAGGCGATATTCTAGGTCTGCAATACGGCTTGTCCGATGCGGTTACAGAAAACTATTTTACAAAACTTGGCTATGATTTTGACGACGAAAAACAGCTACAATTTAGCTATAACTACTTTAGTTCACAGCAAAAAACAGACCTTGGTGATGTAAATGGTGATATGAGTTTAGGTGAAAAAACCTACGCAATTCATGTACCACCAGAATTACAAAAAAAAGGTAAACCACAAGGCCCTGAAGGCAACGAAAATATTACCCTAAAATACACAGATTATGCATTATTTGAAAACACCCAAATGACGCTAGATCTCTATATGCAAGATATAGAAAACGTATTTTTCTTCTCACCAAACCTCGCAAACCCTGAGGAAAACTTCGATGGTGGCCAATCAGTCATCAGCTCAGACAAAAAAGGCGCGCGTGCTACATTTAATACACAAGTAGACTTCGACACAATTGAAGCTTCTTTTATTTATGGCATTGATGCATTAAATGATGTCACTTCACAACCACTGGTAGATGGTCGTGTTTGGGTTCCTGAGATGGATATGAAAAGCGTTGCGGGATTTCTACAAACTAAATGGGTAATTGCGAATGACCTTATTGTCAAAGCAGGTGTTCGCCAAGAAAGCATTGATTTAAGCGTAGACGATTACCGCACACTCAAACTATGTAAAACGCCAACTCAATGCTCAATACCGATCAATGTAAAAGGTGACACCATTGATTACGATGCTACAACTTATAACGTTGGTATTAAATACAACCTTAGTGAAAAATTCAGCCCATTTATAAGTTACTCGCAAGGCTCTGATATATCAGATGTTGGGCGCCTACTTCGCGCAGCAACAGTAAACGATATTGGGCTTATTCAAACCCAGGCTTCAATTATCGATAATTACGAAATTGGCTTTAACTCACAGTTTGAAAACCTACGTATTGAAATCGCAGCCTATCGCAGCACCTCTGAACTAGGCACAACTAACAAATTTAACGAAGTGACTGGTGTATATGAGCCAGTACGTGCACCACAAGAAATTTGGGGCTACGAAACGCTAGTAGATTACACAATTGCCTCAAACCTTAAATTACTGGCAACCTATAGTTATGTTGAAGGTAAAAATACCGAAGCAGATGTGTACTTAGGCTCAAAACAAATAAGCCCGCCAAAAGCAACAGCAAACTTAAACTGGCAACCTGATGATAAAACATCACTGACACTGAGTTACCTACATGTTAGCGATAGAAAGCGCTTTGCACCAAATGACGATGGCAAGTATGTTGGCGATCAAGGTCCCGTCAACAGCTACAATATTTTTAACTTAAGCGGTCAATACAAATTTGACGATAACTGGCAGGGTTTTATAGGCATTGAAAACTTACTCAATGAAGACTACTTCCCTACCCGCGCTCAGTCATATACATACGGCGGCTATAATATAAAAGGCCTCGGTACAACCGCTACTGTCGGTGTTAAATACCAGTTTTAATACTCTGCTTCTCTAACTCGTTCATTACACAGAGTAAAGAACGAGTTAGATTAGACCTTAAGCAATGCAGCAGAAATATAAATCGTAATCTGTTCATAATTAAACCAACAATGCAAACTTAAACGAGAATCAAAATCAATAGTAACCAACTGATTTAAAAGGAAAATACTTGCAAAAAGTGATTTTTGTACTACACTACCTACAATCAATCTTTTAGAAGGTCACAATTATGAAAGGTAATCAAAAAGTTATCGACAGCTTCAATAAGTTATTAGCCAATGAGCTTGCAGCCATTGACCAATATTTTATCCACTCTCGCATGTATGACGATTGGGGTTTAGATAAACTTTATGTTCGCCTAAATCATGAGATGGAAGAAGAAAAAGATCACGCCGATTGGCTTATCAAGCGCATCTTATTTTTAGAAGGTGTTCCAAATATGACAAAACGCCGTGACTTGATTATTGGTCATGACGTTAAAAGCATGATGCAAAACGACTTAACTCTTGAACTTGAAGTTGTTGAATGTGTTAAAGAGGTTATTGCTGTTTGTGAACAAGAAAAAGACTATCAGTCTCGTGAAATCTTAGAAAAGCTGTTATTCGATACAGAAGAAGATCACGTTTACTGGTTAGAGCAACAACTTGGCTTAATTGATAAAATTGGTAGCCAAAACTATCACCAATCACAAATGGGCGAATAGGAGCAAACACATGAAAGGCGATAAAGACGTAATTGTTGCACTAAACAAAGTCCTAGCAAATGAGCTGGTAGGAATTAATCAATACTTTTTACATGCACGCATGTTTAAAGATTTTGGTTTTAGTGTACTTGATAAAGCTGATTACAAAGTGTCTATTCAAAAAATGAAAAATGCCGATCGTTTAATCGAACGTATTTTATTTTTAGAAGGCTTGCCTAATTTACAAGATCTTGGCCGTTTACGCATTGGTGAAAACAGCGAAGAAATGATCAACGCTAATATGAGCTTTGAACTCGATTCACTCGATGATCTTAAAGATGCAATTAAACTTGCTGAAAGCAAACAAGATTATATTAGCCGCGAAGCACTTGATAACATTTTAAACGAGCAAGAAGAGCAAATCGATTGGCTTGAAACCCAGCAACAGCTTATTAAAAGCACGGGTATTGAAAACTACTTACAATCGCAAATGTGAGCAGATTAAAAACAAAAAAAGCAGCTTAGGCTGCTTTTTTTTGCTTTGTAACTAATACTGTAGCTACGCAACTTGATCTGTAATATCAGCTATTTCAATAAGCTTACGATTAAGGATTTTTTTAGTACAGCAACAACATTTACCGCACTGACTCCCGACCTTAAGCTCTTTACTGAGCTCACGCATCGTCATCGCACCTTCGTCGATTGTTTGTTCAATTTTTTTATCTGTCACACCGTGACATAAACAGATATACATGAATACAAACCACTCTCAATTACATTTGAGTCTGTATATTAATCTAAACGCTAACTGTTCGCAATTAGTTTTTAAAATAAATTGAGAATTATTTTTATTTGTGGCCAGCGCCACTTAAATTGAGATTTATTGATCCTATTATGGCCTTAAGTTGTGCCATACAAATCGAGATTAAATTATCTTACTAAGCCTCAAAACGGTGCCATTCATGTCGAGATTTATTGATCTCATGATGCTCTTAAACTTAAGCGAATAAACTAGACAGCCACTTTAATTGAGCAAATAAAACAGTGCTATTAAGTTTACTCTTTTGGGCTAAAACTTATCTATTTTCTATTACCACCTCTAAATCGTTTATTAAGTAAGCGAATAAACTAGACAGCGAATAAACTAGACAGCCACTTTAATTGAGCAAATAAAACAGTGCTATTAAGTTTACTCTTTTGGGCTAAAACTTATCTATTTTCTATTACCACCTCTAAATCGTTTATTAAGTGAGCGGTTATCGCTGTTAAACCTAGATTACACGCACGAAAACAACTGCATGAATGCAGTTTTAATTCTTTATCGAAGACTTTTAAACTTTATGCCAGTAGCTTTTCGCTGTTGCTAACGTTGCTACGCCGTTTTCTGTTCAAGTTTTCACAGTAACTCTCTTGTGAGGTCCTCCTACCTACTGCGCCATGAAATACGCGCGTAAATTGCGTGGTCAGTTTTAACCAGTTTTCTGAGGATATATTTACTCTTTCTAGTAAAGGTAAATGTGTGCTTTCAATATACCCGCGTTTGCCTTCTCGTATACAACGCCCTGTTAATTCAACTAGTTCAAGGTAGGATTTAAGTTCAAACGGTAACCCTTTTGGCATGATTTGACGTGGCATGCCGGCAAAACGCAATAGTTTTTTTGGTTGCTTGCTTTTTGTTGCGCTTTCAATGCGTTTTTGAATACTCGTATGTGATGACTCTTCTGGCGTGTTTGCCATTTTTGATCTGATAGGATTTAAATCAACGTATGCCATACAGGCGGCGAGTGCGGCTTCATCAAGCAAGGCTTGTGATTTAAAACGGCCCTCCCAAAATCGGCCTGTGCAGTTATCTTCTTTATTCGCTTTACGCGCTATATCTTCATTTAACAACCGCATAAACCAGCTAATACTTGATAAGCGTTCGCGATACTGTGTGACCGTTTGATTAAAAAAGAGGAGCTCTGCTTTACTTAGCTTTTCTCCTTGCACGTATTTCTGCGTTAGCAAGGTGCCTTTACACAGTTTATGCCAGCGAATAACAATCGCTTTATCATTAAGTCTGTTGGCTTTTTTATCATCAACATAGAGTACCAAATGGGTGTGGTTACTCATTACAGCATAAGCGCACACATCAATACAAAATACCTTGCCTAACTCTAACAGTTTATCTTCAACCCAACCTCTACGGTGCTCGTATGATTGGCCTGTAAAATGGTCTTCGCCACATAAAAATGCACGACGAACGCAACGTGAAATACAGTGGTAGTATTTTGTATCTGTCAAACTTATTTGACGTTTTCTTGCAGTAGCCATATTTCACCCAGTTTAATTTTCATACTAATTAAACGTTAGTAAAAAATTGCCGAAATATAAACTTTAAGATGGGTGTCTACTTTATTGTTTTAAGTTTTCTAAAACTTTAAAGAAAAGTTAAATAGAACAATATGCGCTCAGCGCTCATGAATATATGCGTAAAGAGCAGTTTAACCAATCAATTAACGACGATATTTAGCCAATCCCAATGACCGGTTATCGCTCTAGGCGGACTTTGCCCAAGTGCCATAAGCTGCCTTTTCGGTTTAACTCTTTTCTGCCCCATTATGAGTTAGAAGATAATTTTTCGGCGATGAAATCTACAAGTAACTTTGATATGTGTGAATGAAAATTTATTGCACGATAATGAATGAATATTGTCAGTGGCGATAAATCATAATCTACAGACAAAATTTAAGATGGGTGTCTAATTTATTTTCATTTCAATCTATTTTCAATTTATTTTCAAGTTTTCTCCTAGCCCACAGCCGAACTTTAAAAAAATGCCATGAGCTGACATTTACTAATACAATAAAACAGATTAAATTGATGAGAAATAATGGGCGTAAGGGTCGTTCGCAATTAATTCCGGTCGAAGCTTAAAACTCTTTGACGCTATTTCAGCACTTTTTATCCTATCTATACGAAAGATTCTAGGTGCATTTCTAAGATGATCCCAAGCAACAATGTACCAAACAGGCCAAGCGAGCATAAGATAGTGAGACTCTATTGTCCTCGAAGAGCATCTCTTGTTTTCCGAAATATAATTAATATTCAAACAACGTTGCTCAAGAAAGGATTCACATAAAGTCTGTGATATATCAATATTAGCATCTGATGGTTGATACGGTGCTGCGCTCCTAACATGTGTGCTTACAAATATCCGTTTGCGAATTCTGCTTACTCTAGAACGCTGATTTACAGGAAATGCTTGATATAACTTCTGCTTGATTACTTCCAAATTGCTTGTCATGAAGGGAAGATTTAGTGATTCAACTATTGAGAGCGCCAGTAATAATTCAATCACCTCCTTATGGCTTAACATTAGCCGTTCAATACCCCATCGACCAGCTAAACGAACACCCCCTCCCCGACCTCTATCTGACTCGATTGGGTATCCCTCTTCTTTTAGGCTTGCCAATTCGCGCATCAAGGTTCGTTGACTAACATCTAAGTGTTCTCGTAAATCAGATGTTGTCCAATGCTGTTCAGAACGAAGCAGCCCAAGCAAACGACTTCGCCTTGCAACACGATCTTTAAAATTTGTCTTCGCCATAATTTAATGTGTCAATAAGTGACATATTTACAAATATACTTCAAAACAGCGGCTAGAGCCTAAACTTTTAAAAAGCATTTACCAATTTCACCCGTGTTTTAACAATTGAACTTATTCAGAAAGGAACATTACAAGATGAAGCACTATTACAATTCAATGAGCAGATCAGTTACAACTGATTGGATGTTAAAAGAGCTAGACGAACAACATGAACAAATCAATATTAATTTTTCTGAAGATTCACCTGAATTGCGCGATCTGCAAACTATCAATCCAATGGGTAAATTGCCAACTCTGGTAGATGGCGGAAACGTTATTACAGAAACAGCTGCGATATGTGCATACCTTTCTGATAAATATTTGGATAAGAAGCTCGCCCCTGCTATTGGGTCTAATCAAAGAGCAAAATATTACCGATACCTATTCATTGCTGGAAATACCATTGAGCCGGCTTTAACCCTGGCGGCTTCAAATATGGAGCATCCTAACTCAGCAACAGCTGGATGGGGTGATAAAACGCGAGTCGTTGCGACTATTGAAGCGATGACTCCCCATAGTGGCTGGGCTTTAGGAGATGAGTTTACAGCAGCAGACATCGTTTTCGGCGGATTACTAGATTCTGCGGTTACTTTTGGTATGCTTGCCCCATCACCTAAGGTTGCTGCATATATCTTTAGACTCCAACAGAGACCTGCATATAAAGAAACTCATAACTATTTCGATGAACCGATGTCATAGCGTCTCTGAAATAAAAAATGATTATGTTTCGATGAGAGAACCTCGCGCGCATAAAAGCTTGAAGTATGCGCGTGAGATGTTCGCTATACATTAAAAACAGCCATCGTTATATCTAGAGGTATCTGTTCAAAGCGACTTTGTGATTGAGAGGCTCGACTGACCCCTAATCGGCCTTTGCCGAAGTTCGGCTCAGTGCCATAAGCCGACTATCAGCCGTAACTCGTTTCTGCCCCAAAACGAGTTTAGGCGACGGTCGCAAATGAGCGATAAGCGATCATTGAGATTGGATAAATTTTAAAAATAACCAATATAGCTTATAAATACAGAAATCCAGACGAATGAACTTATCAATAGCGCAATTAATACTGCTGCGGAGCCTAAATCTTTAGCGAGACCTGACAATGGATGAATCTCTAAGCCAACTCTGTCTATTGTTGCTTCTATTGCTGTATTAACAACCTCTGCGAATATCACAAATAAAACAGAGATTAGTAGCATGACCTTTTCGTAAATACCTATCTGCCAAATCGAAATAATAATTAGCGATAAAGCGAGTAAAAAAAGCTCTTGTTTAAAAGCAGCTTCATTTTTAGCAAGCCATTTAAATGCACGCTGTGAATTTTTAAAAGCTAAAACTACTCGATTAATACCTGACGGCTTATTTGCACTATCAAATTGCATTGGAAACTCTCTTTATAGACTTAGGGCCTTACAGGCGTTAAAAATATCGTATTCAGGTTGGTATTGACTGCTGCTTACTTGAGTTAAGCCAAGTAAAGTGTCAAAAATATTGTCGTGTGAAAATACTTTTGAGCGTTGTAACTCAATACAATGATTAAATTTAGAGTTAGCGAGTTTATTACTCCAAAAAATCATTGGGATATGGGTTTGCTCGCTTGGTGCTAATGCATATGGAAACCCGTGAAGGTATAAACCTTTCTCACCAAGTGACTCACCGTGATCTGACACATATAGGAGTGACTTCTTTGTTTCGTTACTTGCTTGTAATACTTTTATCAACTGGCTTAACACCTTATCTGTGTATGCGATAGTATTATCATATGTGTTTGTTAGTTCAGTTGTACTACAGTTCTGAATATCGCTTCGAGAGCAATCAGGTTTAAACAAACTTTCGTGTTCAGGATAACGACGATAATAAGTTGGTCCATGTGAACCTATCATATGTAGAACAACCAATTTATGTTTAGCGTTACTAGTCGCTATCTTGTCTGCTAGTTTTGTAACTAATATTTCATCAAAACAGTAATGACCATCACATAACGGATGTTCTTTATTCGGCTCAATGTTGTCTGATTTGATGCGAACACACACTCCTTTACAGCTGCTGTTATTATCAATCCATGTTACTTCAACACCACTACGCTGAATAATGTCTAGAGCATTTTCTTGACTACTAGCAAGCCGAGAATCATATTCTTTGCGGTTCAGTCGTGAAAACATACAGGGGACTGAAATAGCCGTCGCCGTTCCACACGATGAAACATCACTAAAATACTTTACGCCTAACTTGGGAGTATAAGTATTCGTTGCTCTACTATAGCCTTGTAGTGAAAAGTTAGCCGCCCGAGCTGTTTCCCCGACAACCATTACAGTTAGCGAGGTGCTCGTTTTATTTTTTAAAGTGGGCAAGTTATCGAGTACCTTGAAAGGTAATGGTGGATAAAAGTAATTATTCCTCAGGTATTTATAACTTGCTGTATAGAATGCAAACGGGGTGATATAACTTGTTAGCTGTCGGTTGTTGCGGCCAACAGAAGCGTACTCTTTATAAAAGGGTACAGCGATTAAGGCACAACAGAGCAAAGCTGATAGATTTAGCTTCGTAAAACTTTTTAAACGAACTCTAAAACTCCCAATAATTGTGAACTTGGAAAATAAGTAAGTAGGTACAATCCCCAATAAAAAAATAAATAACACAAGCTGAAAGTTCAAGTATGAAAATGCTTCACCTGAATTTGTTTCAACAATATTTTGTAACATGCTCTTGTCAAAAATAACGCCATAATTAAGTGTTGAATAAAACAAAAATGAGCAAACTAAAACACTAAATAGAAGTATAGCTTTAACAAAAGTAATTAAGGACAACCAACTTAAAACTAAAACAGTCAATGAGAAAAGCAATAAAGGGACCGACGCGATAAAAAGCCAATTTATATGCCCTGACTGTGTTGCAGCCATAAAAGTATTGTATAAAAACAAGCCATTAAATGCGATAACGATATACATTGAAACTAAGCAAACAAATTGGCTGTAACTTACTTGCCAAGACGAAATACAAAATCTTTTAAAAGCAATTTCCATAGTTATTCCTTATCACTACTTTTATCAGCTAAACGATAAAGCTGCTCGGTGTAAGCTAAGTTGCTAAATAACACATGAGCTAGTGCTTTTTCAGTCAACGTTTGATCAACGTTTAGCTGTTCATTTTTTTCTTGTATTTTGGTTTGTTTGTTATAGCGCCAATAGCTGGTTTGTTGATTTGGCATTAGGATGACAGCGCGATCATTTTCTAGGTATGCAAAATTGTCGTAGTACTGCATCATTGCGCGTTCAACTGGATAACTTTTAGTCAGATCAAAGCCCAGCATAGGGGTTGCTTGGTCAATTCCTAAAAGTGACATCAAAGTAACAGGTAGATCAATTTGACTAACGAGTCTTGGATCGCGTTTACTTTTCATATCGCTGTTTAAAATAACAGCTGGTATATGAAAAGACTTCAAAGGGACAGGTTCAGAGCCAAAAACACGCACATCATGGTCTGCCACAACCAAAAATACGGTGTTTTCCCAGTACGACCGTGTTTTTGCTTTATTTATAAATTTACCTAGTGCGTAATCGGCATACTTAATTGCAAGATCACGCTTATAGTTTTCAGGGTTATGTCCTTTGGGTAGCGATACTTTGCCTTGTGGTATATCAAACGGATCGTGATTACTAGAAGTAAATACAAGACTAAAAAATGGCTCTGTCGAATTACTTAATTTAGTCAGTTCTTTATCTGCTTGATTGAATAAGTCCTCATCACTTACCCCCCAAGAGGAGATAAATTGGGGATTATCAATATGGTTGATGTCAACAATATCGTTAAACCCGTTTCCTAGAAAAAAGCTTTTCATATTGTCAAAATGGCTTTCACCGCCGTAGATAAACTGTGTTTTGTAACCTTCTTGACTGAATACATCCGCTAGTGAAAAAAAGTTATGCTGCGATTTAGATAGTTTAACTACTGAGCGAGATGGTGATGGTGTAAAACCTGTAGTAATTGCTTCAATACCTCTTACGGAGCGCGTGCCCGTAGCATAAAGGTTGTCAAACCCCCACCCTTGTTGATATAGCTTATCAAGTTCGGGCGTAATATCTAACCCACCAAGTTCTCCAACAAATCGGGCACCTAAACTTTCCTCAAGTATTATAACTAAGTTTTTTTTAACACCAGACACAAAAGGCTTGTTGTGCGCCAAGGTTGGAATATTTCCAGCGACAAACTGTTTTCGATAAGAAGCTTTTTTGACCGTATCTATAATTTGTTGACGAAGCATTGTGCCATACAAATTACTGGGACTTTTTTCGTTACCCATATTTTTCAGCGCAAACGCAACACTGTAAGTGGAGTTAAGAACAAGTGAGTTTACTAGTGAATCTTGAGAAAAATAGACTAATGCAGGGTTAAGCGGTCGGTGATTTAATGTACCTCTAGCAGCAAATAAGCAGATTATTAAAGCAGCCATTAGAATGGATAAATTGGATGCTTTTTTCAGTGACGGTGGTTGTGTGAATGCTCTGCATAAAAGGCGATAGCTATAAACGCTTGTTAACGAGGCCAAAAGCAATGTACTTAGCATTGCAAAAAGATGGCCATGCACTAACATTGAGAAGACTTCTTGTGGGTAATCAAGGTATTCAATATATAATCGGTTAGGCCTTACATCATATTGATTGATGAATGCAGGTGTTGATGCTTCTACAATAACAACTACAGTTACAACGCAGCTACCGTAAAGTGTAAAAATACGCTGGAAAAGCTCTGTTTTAGGGCGTGCAACTACATGCAGTATCAGTATAAAAACCCCAATAGTTGCTAAGTATCCAATGCTACTTAAGTCTATTCTGATTGCTCCTGATATGATCGGCCAAATATCACCATCATTTAATCTTGAATGTTGCCAAAACAATAAAGCAATGCGGGAAGTTATAAAGATTGATATCAATATAATAGTAAAACGCAACAAGGGTTTTAAAACGGAAGTATTTGCTGTCATAGTTGTGCTCGATCTTAATAATTGCAGCAATACTAAAAACCGAAACTTAAGAAATCCTGAGTCTAAACTTAATATTGGCTAAACTATGGAAACTTAAGCAAGTCTTAAGTAAAACTTAAGCTATATGGCGTAACCTAATGATGAAGATGCATTTCAGGTGAATGATTAACACATGAAGTTATTAATAATTGAAGATTCAGCGTCACTAAGGCGTAGTTTACGAATTGGCTTAGCAAATCTAGGCTTTGCGGTTGATGACACCGGTGATGGTGCACAAGGGCTGAGTATGGCGATGACAGGTGAGTATGAGCTTATAATACTTGATATTATGTTACCGAGTATCGATGGTATTACTTTATTGCAAACCATAAGAACCAAACAGCTTGATTCTAAAGTCTTAATTTTGTCAGCTAAGCAAGAACCTGAAGACCGTGTTTTAGGGCTTTTAACAGGAGCGGATGATTATCTGACGAAACCCTTTTCATTTGATGAGCTCCACGCTCGACTGCTAAATTTAATGCGCCGTGGAGGATTGAAGATGATGAGTGATATCATAACTATTGATAATTTAGCACTGAATTTACAGTTAAAACTGCTAAAAGTTGCTGACAATGTTATCGACTTAACACCCAACGAGTACAAAATTGTCGAATGTTTATTTAGCAATCAAAATAAAGTGTTTAGTGCAGAAAAGCTAAGTACCTACCTTGCAGGGCAATATGATTTGATATCAAAGAACTCGATTGAAGCCCATTTATCATCTGCTCGCAAAAAAGTAAGAGTTGCAGGAGGGGAGCTGCCAATTCAGACCAAACGTGGTTTTGGTTATATTGTACAAGGACAATAATGAAATCTATTCGCAGTAAATTAGTTGTTACACTCTCGGTAACTATAACTAGCTTTGTTTTATGCATTTTGTTGGCAACCGACATTGCTGTTGATAGTTGGATAGATAATGAGTTTGATCGCAGCCTGCAATCCAAAGCAGGTATGTTAATGACCTTAGTACATAAAACTAATGAAGGTTTTTCGTTTAACTTTTCTAGTGAGTTTTTGCCCGAGTTCGAAGGGGAAATAGAGCCTGAGTACTTTCAATTATGGAGCAAAGAAAGTGTTTTTACCCGCTCAAAAAGTTTAGATTTATTTGAAGTTAAAAACCTACCATATGAAAGCTTAGAAATTGGCGAGTCAAAAATACTCCCTATACAATTATCTGATGGCCGAGATGGTCGGGTGTTTTATAGTCGTTTTATACCACAAGAAAAAGACAATACATCAGTAGACACATATAAAAAAACAAATGATGAGCCACTGACTTTAGCTTATGCAGCGTCTTCTGAGGAAGTTGATTTTGTACTTTGGTTGATTGACGTTATTTTTATAGTCACCATAATTACAGTTATTGTATTTATTCGATTATTTGTCAGGAAGGCGATAGATACATCACTTGCGCCATTAATTAAACTCAACCAAGATATCAGTCAGGTAAGTATTACCAGTGAAGGCTCACAGATATTTATACAAGAGCCAGTTAAAGAGCTCTTGCCTATTGTTGAAAGCTTAAATGCTTTTATTAAAGAGAATAGACAACTTTACCTAAGGGAAAAGCGACTTACATCCGATATTGCCCATGAAATAAAAACGCCCATTGCCGAACTTATAAATATGGCAGAAGTTGCTATCAGGTTTCCAAATGAGATTGAGCTCAATGAGGATTTTAAGCCTGAAGCGTTGAAAATAAGTTTACGGCTTAAAAATATCGTGTCGAACTTATTGCTATTACATAAATACAGTAATGGTAAGCTAATCAAACAAGATGCTTGTGATTTAAATCAAGTCATTACCAGAGTCTTAGAAAACACTGATTTATCGCGTGTAAATTTGGAGTTGAATGAGAATGCACCAGCAATTATAAGCAACTTGTTTGCCCTCGAATCAATTATTAGCAATTTAGTTAACAACGCTAAACAATACAGCCCACTAAATTCAAAAATTTTAGTTTCGACAATGATTTCAAAAGAAAAACTTTTATTTTTGTCAGTTACTAACTCCCTTATTGAACCTTTGAGTGATAATGATATAGACCAATTATTTGACCCTTTATGGCAAAAAGACACTTCAAGAACATCGAATGATAACTTTGGATTGGGGTTATCAATCGCTAAAACGCTTAGTAAAGCAATTGATGCGCAATTAAGTGCAGAAGTTAGTGACAGAAAAATCACATTCTCTTTAGCCTTAAACACTGATTAGTTTATTTAGCCCTACATAGAAATAAAGGCTGGGGAATGCAAATATGTGATGAGGCTCCTAAATACTTAATTGTATTGGTAGCTATCAAACAATCAACTCCGTTTCTGCGGCTTAGCAGGGTGTTGTTATCACTATACATTTTACAGATCCGTCCTTCGGCTCTAACTCGTTTTTGTCCAAAAACAAGTTTACCCGACCATCTGCATGCTTTAAGCCTAAATACTGTGAATTGCAGTGGAGTTTGTTAGGTTGTATTTATCCTATTAAAAACAGTGAATAAACGAACAACCAAAGTATTTGAGAGCCATAACTAAGTCTTTGATATAAGCCTGGAACGGTTTTTAATTTGAATGCTTGGGTTAATTTATAAGAAAAATAAAAGCAGCACAGCAGACAAACCGCTGAAATAGAACGCAATAGCAACGGGTAAGAGCTTGAAAAAATAACGATTTTAGGCGCTATGATGAATGAAACTAGTAGTATTAGCCCTGACCAAGAATGGATTTTACAACTTTGCGAAGGTGAATTTGTATATGCATCAGCATCCATAGGAAACCAGCCACAGACCCACGTGCATATAGCATGTATGACAACCATTACACCTATTGCTACTGTAGGCAGGTGTGATTGGTATTCGATGATTAAGTAACAACCAAAAACAGCGAACAACGCCCCTAAAGGGTAATTATTTATTAATGGCGACAGTTTTTGAGTGGGGCTGCCAAAAGCACCTAGCTCACTACAAAACTGCTTTGCGTGACTGTAGTTAGGATAAAACCTCGAGGCAATATATATACCTAAGATAATCCATACAGATGCGATGATCCCTGTATAAGCTAAAGTAGAGTCCAAATTTAATTCCTTTTAAAAGATTGGCGTCGTGGTCTTAAGTGAAATACCGTTAGTTCAAGTCACTGATAAAATAACAAATATCTTTAACTTTGCCTTTGATTAAAGCGTATTAATAGTAACTGTTTAAAATATGTCTAATCCCGGTATAGCCGCTTTGCTAGGATGCATGCAATGATACAGATATATTGCAAGCCCAACATCTCCTGTCCATAAAGTATATCGCCCTTGCCCATAATGCAAACGAGCTGCACGGCATTGCTCAATAGCATGCATTGCGAATTTTTTTGCTCTTTCAAGCCATACAGGGTCTCCTGTTCTTTGATACAAATACAAAAATGCGTACCCGTTACCAGATGTCCCATGGCAGATATTTGAACCTTTTAGGAGTGGACCTGCTTGCCACACTAATTCTGCAGTTTTATCTAACAACTTATCAAGCTGTTTTGACTCAGGTGTATCAATCACTGGTGTTCTAGCCATTGCTGTGACAATCCCCGCGGCTCCATGGCACCATTGGACAAGTAACTTATCAATATCTGGTTTTGTACAAAGCGCCCAGTTAGCTAGGCTCCCCTTTTGTTTAGCTGAAACATTTAAAGTAGCTACGGTGCGCTTGATGATCATTTCGACGTAACCTAATGGTAAAAGATCTGCACCTTGTAAGAGAATATTTGCATTGCCAGTTACCCCATGGCACGCCCCATAATAATGCCGTTTTGGGCCAAATACTTGACTTTGCCAAAGCCACTGCCCCGTCTGAACGTCTTGTATCCAGTTATCCACTAATGACTTTGCGCCTTTCACAAACACATCTTTCCAATGGTGTTTACCTGATTTACGGTATAGCGCTAAGGCGGCATGCATCATTCCACTTTGCCCAGACGTTATCTCGTAAAGTGGAAGATCGACGGTTGCTTCCATACATTTTAAAAGGTATTGAGATACTTCTTGATTATCAGGCTCTGCTAATAGTCGAGGTACCAAAATACCTATTTCACCTATTTGCAGACCCGGTTCTACTGATACATCAGGGGATTTTATAAATGATGAGTGAACGTCTTCAAGTAAATGTGATAAATCGTGTACATCATAACCATAGTTTTTTAAAATTTGTAAGCCGTGGATAGCGCCTGCAGCCCCTGCATAGGCAGACCATTTTGGTCCACTCCTTGGGTAGCTTTCTGCATCAAGTGGATGAGTAGGCCAACAAGCATGAGGTAACATTGATTGCTCAATATCATCAATAATGGATGCTATTTCATTTTCAACAATATTTTGATCCCACAAAGTTGCGGTAAGCGGTTGATGACGCTTCGTATCAAATAGCATTAAATTTTTTATTCTCTATACAACTGTAATCACTGTGCATTAACACAGTGTTTGTTTGATTGTAAATCGTGCAATAAAAGAATATCAAAGATCACTATTACTATGCACTTCCCTACTATTGCTAGGTTTTGTTTACCCTTTAGGTTGAATTTGCAGCAGTCTGTTTGGTGTTTAGGCAAGGCGGCGCCTGTGTGGTTATTCCCCATAAATAGGCGATAACGCAGCATCAATGACAAACAGGCGCTGCCCTTCGGGTTTTGCCTAGGGCCGATTTACTCTTTGTTACCTACATGGATGGTGTTAAGGGGCGTGAGCAGGACGCGCAAGCTTTGCTCGATTTTGACTTAGCCCACTTGGTTACAAATCGCGCGCCGCGATTAAACCGCCCCTAGCTTGAACAAATTTTAATCCGTAAAGATAAACAGACCCTAATATTTTATGTATCTGCAATAAACTAAAACGCCTAACTTGCAACGCAAGTACGCAAGGTATAGCTCGTTTTGATTGAAAAAATGAGTGCTTAACTTCGGTTTGTATTATATCTAACTCGCCTTGGCGTATTTGACTAGTATTAAAAATAAGCCGTATGGATACTATGAGACTGTTAAATAAAAGTAACAAAGTTTAACGTTTACACACACATCCAAAAGGTCAAACATGCACACAATAAATAAAACAGCACTATCAATAGCCGTTGCGTTGGCTTGTTCAATGCCATTGAATGCTCAAGAAGCTTCTACGGATAAAAAGCAAGCGTCAGAAAAAGAAACTGTTTCATTAGAAATCATTTCGGTAACAGCAACTAAGCGCAAAACAAAACTAATGGAAACACCTGTTGCCATTACAGCATTAACTGAAGCCGAGCTGAAAAGAAACGGTGTTAATAGCGTTAAGGATATTGCTAACTTAGTTCCTGGCTTAGATATTTCAACTGCAACAGATCAAGCTGCGCCGGTTATTTCTATGCGAGGTGTACGCTCTACCAATATTACTGAGCTTGGCGATCCGGCTGTGGGTGTTCACCTTGATGGTATTTACTCACCACGTATGCAAGGTGCCCTTGCATTGATGTACGACATAGACAGAGTTGAAGCACTAAGGGGCCCACAAGGCACCCTATTTGGTCGTAACTCAACGGTGGGTAGTATCAATGTTATTTCAGCAAAACCAGAGTTTACCGACTTATATGGCAACGTTAGTATCGAAGCGGGAAACTTTAATAGTAAAAATATTGATGCCGTTTTAAATATTCCTATTAATGATGAATTTGCCGTTAGGTTTTCAGGAAAAGGCTTGAAACGGGATTCTTATTTAGAAGGGTATTACGATCCTAACCAATATGATTCAAGACGCTTAAGCGACGATATTCTTAATGCGCCGGTAATCTCTGAAGATTCTTATCAAGGTGTGGGTCAAACAATTACCCAACGAGAAAACTGGTGGATAGATGGCGCAGGCACAGATCCAGAAGCGCAAAAAGTTCGCGCACTAACACCAGCTGATAAAAGCAATTTTTACAATAATGCGGATGAATATTCATTTAGAGTTAGCACCCTATGGGAGCCTTTAGATGGTAATTTTTCAAACCACACCGTTTTTCAAAAGTATGTAAATGATAGCAATAACAACCTAGATTTAGTTAACTGCGATAAAATTCGCGGCAGAAGTGCTGAACTAGGGGGAGACTGCTCTAACTTTTTACCCAGCGATAATACTTATCAGGCGGTTGTAAATGTGCCCGGTAAGCTTAACTTAGACATCACGTACTTAAGAAATACCCTTAACTACGACATAAACGATGAATATTCGCTTGTCTGGTTATTGGGCTATGAAGATATGGAGCGCTCTTCAGCACAAGATAGTGAAGTAGGTTTAGACCCTTGGGATGGCGCAACTTACTTTTTAGACGGCACTGGCGCAGAATCTTTTTCAACTGAGCTGCAAATACAATCTGATGAATATGGCGACTTTATCTGGATTGCAGGTATAAATTACTTTCATGAAAGAACAAAAACCTTAGGTTATTACGATAACCCTATGGATGACAAAGCGTTTTGGGATCAACCCAATCGTTCTACCGATGCCCTCGCATTATTTGGTCAAGGTACATACAACTTAACTGAAAAGTTACACCTAACACTTGGCTATCGATTTAGTGATGAAACAAAAGAAGATAAAGGCGGAAAAACCTATCGCTGTTCTAATGCTGATGGCTGCGCCGTAGGTTGGTTAAATAGAACTGATTTAAATAACCTTCCTGTTGATTACTACGAAGACCCTTCTATTTATGCGTCGTACTTTGAAAACGACAATAAGGGAAGCTGGAAACACCATGATTTTCGTGTCGGTTTAGATTATGACATTTCACCTGAAACCATGGTTTATACCTATCTTGCCAGTGGCTTTAAAGCTGGTGGTATTGGTGATGTTTACGAAGTGGTAAACGACAGAACCGGTGGCGTTACTCGTTTTGAAACCAAGTTTAATCCAGAAGAAGTACTTACTTGGGAATTAGGAGCTAAATCGAGCTTTTTTGATAACTCATTAAACTTAAAAGCGGCATTTTTCTATACTGACTACACCGATATGCAATATGCATCAGTAGGCTCTATCGGTAATGTTGAGCGCTTATCTGTAGTCGAAGATGAAGATGGTTCTCCCGTTTTAGACGGTAATGGCGAGCCTGTTCTTGATTTTCAAAACAAACCTGTCATTGCTTATTACACACAAAATGTCCCTGGTTCAACAATAAAAGGGATTGAGCTTGAGTTTGACTGGAAGCCGTATCCAAATGGCCGAATTAGTGGTTACGTAACGTGGACTGATGCAAAAGTTACTGAAGATTGGAATACTAAATGGGACTACGACGCGGAGTATCTGTTTGATATTTCTTATGAAGAATCAAAAGATCCTGAAAATACCCTGTTAGCTACCAATCTTAAGGGGAATAACTTAGCAATGACCCCTGAGTTCACCGCCAATATAAGTTACACACATACACTTAACTTAGGAGAATATGGTTTTGTTCACGCATGGCTAAATGCTAGCTGGAAAGATGAGTCGTACTCAACGGTATGGAATGTTGATAAACATTTAGATGACATGGATTTTCAAGTGCCAGATGAAGCTACAAAATATATCGATGATAGCCGCGATGCATTTGCCGTATTTAACGCCTCTATTAAGTATGAGCCGCAAGGACAAAACTGGTTTGCAGAAGTGTTTGTTAATAATGCCTCAGATGAAACTATTCAATACTGGAATAATACTGGCAAAGGGATCCCCAAAGGCAGCTTTGGCATGCCGAGATACTACGGTATGAGAGCGGGTTTTTCATTCTAAATAACCGAGTAAAAAATTACCCTCCTACAGGCTAGAGTACTGTAGGAGGTGCTTTATTAAATAAGGAATTTAATAATGAAAACGAAGCTAATTTCAACCTTGGTTGCTGGCCTTATCGTTATTTCACCCGCCACACACGCTAACTATTTTAAAGACGATTTTTCGTGGGGATTTGACACTCGTATTTGGAGTGCACGTAGTGGCGATAATGGCTCGCCTTTTGGCTGCGAATTTACTCCAGGAATGATTAATCCAAGTCAACACGGCATCACTCTTTTCTTATCAGAAGGTGCGTGTGCTGAGCTGCAAAGTAATCACTTTTATAGTTTTGGTAAGGTACAAGGTAGTGTTAAGTCGGGCAATATCGCCGGTACCGTGTCTTCTATTTTTACTTACACCTCATGGTGGGATTCGCCAGGACGCGCGTGGCAAGAGATAGATATCGAACTATTACCTTCTTTAGGCAATGTCGTTCATACCAATGTTATCTACCAGCCCCAAGGAGGCACATATCAAAGCTGGGAAGAGGATATTGATTTAAGCCAATTCGGGCTTGATTACAGAGAAAACTTATTAACCATTGGCTTCGACTGGTCTAGTTCATCAATTCGTTGGTATCTCTTCGACTCACAAGGAAACGAGAAAACAATTAGAGTGATGTACAAAGACAATGGGGATGGCGTAATAGCTAATAATGAAATTCCCCGCTATGCGTGGCCAATTGATAAAACAAAAATAATGATTAACCAGTGGAATGGTGACAACTCGACTCAAGGAAATTACTTTCCGGGTCAATACTACGGCAGCCCTTCATGGGCATATTATGATTTTATTGAATATATTCCACACTAAATTAATCAATCCGTATTTATAAAACAGTATTTAATCTCGAAGGTTTTAAATGTCGAAAATAAAACACCCTAAATTATTACTTTGCTTATTGCCTGTTTTTGGCATGTTCAACTGCCAAAATGTATTGAGTGCAGACAATCAGCAAGTTAATTGGCCTTATGTGAACACACAACTTAAGCGTGATCCTGGCGTTAAAAAACAGATTGATAAACTGCTCGAAACAATGACTATAGAGCAAAAAGTTGCGCAAATGATACAGCCAGAAATTGGCTATTTAACTGTCGAGCAAATGAAAAAGTATGGATTTGGCTCTTATCTAAATGGCGGGAATACCGCCCCTTATGGTAACAAACGAGCGGATCAAGCTACTTGGTTAAAATACGCAGATGAAATGTACTTGGCTTCTATGGATTCGACCATAGATGGTATTGCAATCCCGACGGTGTGGGGGACCGATGCCATGCATGGGCATAGCAATGTGTATGGTGCTACGTTATTTCCGCACAATATTGGCTTAGGCGCAGCGCGCGATGGCGATTTAATAAAACGTATAGGGCAAGCAACAGCAAAGGAAGTGTCGGCCACGGGTATTGAGTGGAGTTTTGCACCCACAGTAGCGGTTGTCAGAGATGATCGCTGGGGGAGAACCTATGAAAGCTATTCAGAAGATCCTGACTTAGTTAAATACTATGCGGGTAACATGGTGACTGGTATTCAAGGTGACATAGGCGCTGACTTTTTAAAAGGCAGTAACCGTATTGCCACCGCTAAGCACTTTGTGGGTGATGGAGGAACTGAGCGAGGTATTGACCGCGGTAATACGCTAATTGATGAAAAAGGGTTAAGAGATATTCACAGCCCGGGTTACTTTTCAGCGATTAGTGAGGGAGTGCAATCCGTTATGGCATCCTTCAATAGCTGGAATGGCAAACGTGTACATGGCGATAAACATTTATTAACGGATGTACTTAAAAACCAGTTAGGTTTTGATGGCTTTGTTGTAAGCGATTGGAATGCGCATAAGTTTGTAGAAGGCTGCGATTTAGAGCAATGTGCGCAAGCAATTAACGCGGGCGTTGATGTGATAATGGTGCCAGAGCATTTTGAAGCCTTTTATCATAATACTGTTGAGCAAGTTAAAGCGGGTGTTATACCTCAATCACGAATAGATGATGCTGTTAGACGTTTTTTAAGAGCTAAAATTCGCTGGGGTGTGTTTACAAAGGGTAAACCATCCTCGCGTCCTGAGTCACAATACCCACAATGGTTAGGTGCTTCTGAACATAGAGAGCTGGCAAGAGAAGCGGTAAGAAAGTCATTAGTGTTATTAAAAAACAACAATAACCTGTTGCCAATAAACCCAGCTAGCCATATTTTGGTTGCCGGCAAAGGCGCTAATGCAATCAATATGCAAGCAGGTGGTTGGAGTGTGTCTTGGCAAGGCACTGACAACACCAACAGTGACTTTTTAAATGCGACCTCTATTTTCTCAGGATTACAATCATCCGTTTTAAAAGCAGGTGGTGAAATAAGCTTAAGTGAGTCTGGTGAGTATAAAACCAAGCCAGACGTAGCCATTGTAGTTATTGGTGAAGAACCGTATGCAGAGTGGTTTGGAGATATAGAACGACTAGAGTTTCAGCCTGAAACTAAACAGGCTCTCAAATTACTGCGTAAACTTAAGGCCGATAATATTCCTGTTGTCACCGTCTTTTTGAGTGGCCGCCCGCTTTGGGTAAATAAAGAGCTCAATGCATCTGATGCTTTTGTTGCTGCATGGTTGCCAGGCTCTGAAGGCCAAGGTGTTGCCGATGTATTACTCACTGACCAACAAGGGAATGCTCAGTTTGATTTTGTCGGTAAGCTGAGTTTTTCATGGCCAAAATACGATGAGCAATTTAATTTAAACCGTGGTGATGCCAATTACGATCCCTTGTTTGCGTATGGTTATGGGTTAACTTATCAAGACAGCATCAATATGTCCGCCTTAAGTGAAAAAACCACGCCTAGAAAGAACGTAAAAAGTAATGCCCAGCCTTTGTTTGTAAGAAGCTTAGCTAAAAACCTAACTTGGAAACTAACAGATAGCACAACAGCGCACGTTTTAACGACCGGCTCATCGGCAACCAGTGGTGATAAAAAAAGCCTGCTCATGCAGTCGGTGAACTTGTCGTATCAAGAAGATGCAAGACAATTTAGTTGGCCATCTCAATTTGCTAATGCAACGCTGAGTCTAAGCTATTTAAAGCCTGAACTACTTGATAGCAAATTTAATAACGCCTATCTTGAATTAAAACTGCGGTTAGATAAAGCGCCTGAGCAAGGCGCTAAATTACAGCTTATGTGTAACGAAAGTAATTGTTTAAGAAGCATTAAATTTTCATCGTTAAACAAGGTAATGTCTGATAAACGCTGGCATACTTTGGCAATACCGTTAAATTGTAATAATGGCGATGTATCTGCAGAGATAACAGATGTACTGCGCGTAACTAGTCGTAACTTACGCTTAGCAATTGCAGATGTAACCTTAACGAAGAAGCCAGATAATAATGCTTCAAAATTAAGTTGCGCAAATTAGCCACACTCAATGGCAGTCGACAAAGAACAGATAATCGGCTGCCTTTAAAACTGGATCTACGAATGTGAATGCCAAAAACCCCAGAAGCCACCTTTTCTGGTTATTTCAAAGTTGTGGTTGGATTGTATATGCAATGCTAACTGAGCTGATGATTAAAATACCCAGCGAAGAGCCGTGGTCAATACACATACCGCATTTAATCATTGATGTAACATGTGGTTTTTTGATCACGCTAGCTTTAAGAAGAGCTTACAACTGCTCAAGCAAGCACGCATTCAAAACGAAAGTCGCATCACACTTAATACTGTTGTTAACTGCAACATTAGTTTGGACACAAATAAAGTGGGTCACTTTGCAATGGTTATATGGCAATGGCTGGCTTGCCATGTCGTGGTTTGACTTTGGTACTTGGACGTCAGCATCGTTAACTATGCTTTCAACATGGACTGCTTTTTATTATGCAATTAAAATTTATTTAGATAATTTAGAGCAAACTCAAAAAGCCGCAGAAGCGACGCACCTTGCCAAAGAGTCGCAACTTAAAATGCTACGATACCAGCTTAACCCGCATTTTATGTTTAACAGCATTAATGCCATTTGCACCTTAATCTTAAAAAAAGAAAGTTTGCAGGCTGTTAATATGCTCGAAAAACTATGTGACCTACTGCGTCATAGCTTGTATACCGACCCACTTGAAAAAGTAGCGATTAAAGAAGAAATTGCCATATTAAAAACCTACTTAGATATAGAGCAGTGTCGATTTACCGACCGGTTAGAGGTTAATATAAGCGTTGATGAACCATGCAACGATTTATTAATCCCTTCTTTATTAATTCAACCGTTAGTCGAAAATGCCTTAAAACATGGTATGCGAGCAGATCAAAAAATGGTGATCACAATCAATGTTGAAAAAACAAAAACCGCATTGCTCATTAAAGTTGCAGATACTGGCAAAGGGTTTAACGACAATAAAAAATCAAAAAGAGGCATAGGCTTAGCTAATTGTGAGCAACGCTTAAAATTAATCTATGGAAACAGCCACCACATTGAAAAAGGCAATGCCAAAACAGGCGGCGCATGGCTGTGTATTTCTCTTCCTATTAATGGTTTGCAATAATGATGCGATTAAAAACTTTACTGGTTGACGATGAATACAGCGCTATTGAAGGGTTACGTATTCGTTTGGAAGCTTTTGACGAAATAGACGTGATTGGCAGTGCCCAAAGTGCTGATGAAGCAATTAATATATTGAACAAACATGACGTAGATTTAGTTTTTTTAGATATAGAAATGCCAACAAAATCAGGCTTTGAGTTAATTAAACATTTTCAGCCAGAAAGCTGCCCAGCGGTTATTTTTGTTACTGCGTTTCACCAACATGCGGTTAAAGCATTTGAAGTGCGCGCACTTGATTACTTACTTAAACCCGTTAAGTTAGACCGTTTAGCTGAAGCGATTGATAGAGTTATTAATACTGCAAAGCTAAATAGTAAAAACGAGCTCATTGAAGTACAGCAGTCATTGGTGAAAAATGACCCCGACGAAATCGCCGTTTCTGCTAATTCTGACTATAAATTTGAAGCCGAAAACTTAGTGATCCAAGATGCTAAAAACCCGATTCAAATAATTCCGTTTAAAGAAATTTTATGGATCGACGCCGCTGGCGATTATATGTGTGTTCATACACTGATAGAAACCTATGTAATGCGAGCGCGTTTAAAAGATCTTGAAAAAAACACCTTACCAGAAGACTTCTTACGCATACATAAATCAACCATTGTTAATTTAAGCCACATCAAACAGCTCAACCCATTACGTAACTCTGAATACATGGCAGTGTTAGATAATGAAAAAAACCTAAAGGTGAGTAGAACGTACAGTAAAAATTTAAAAAGCTTAATAAAACAATAACGGTGGTTTTTTAGTAACACTACCGCCAACATTTTTAATGTAAACGTAGAGCTTTGCTTACGTTAAAAGCACAGCTTCTCATTGCTAAAAACCTAAGCTGCGATTTTAAGTTTAAGGAAGGCTTTATTGCCTGTGCTCCTATGGGCTTTTGTAATGCTGAAGCCTAATACGCATAAAATCATTAGACTCAATACCCTGCTTAATTACCGCTTCGAGTTTTTCTTTGTAAT
The DNA here is from genome assembly GCF_004766475.1 of Pseudoalteromonas sp. KS88. Lineage (NCBI taxonomy): Bacteria > Pseudomonadati > Pseudomonadota > Gammaproteobacteria > Alteromonadales > Pseudoalteromonadaceae > Pseudoalteromonas > Pseudoalteromonas sp. KS88. The sequence goes on along the minus strand of NZ_PYHV01000023.1, from coordinate 45,912 downwards.
GGTACAGAGGAGATTTTGTACTGATTGCAATGTAGTAGTCTTTTTGAACACCATCTTTGAGCGATGCACTGATGATTTTGTTAGACAGCCCTTCTTGCTCTAAAACATGTTGAGCACTTTGCTCAAAATGTAAAAATGTATCAATCCTCTTTAACATTAATAATTCAATTTTTTGATGCAACGTAGTAACAGTAACGATATCTAGGTATTTTTTTTCTGAGTCTTTGAGCATGCTTTGCTCATCTATCGTTAACCCAGCGACTAGCTTTTTAAGATCCTCTCGATTAGCAAGCGTGCCTTCATCTTCAACTCTCAAGAAATATGAGCTTCGGATCTGTTCGTAAGAGGGTTGAAGCTTATAATACATATCACTTTGGGGTTGAGACCCTTTCAAACCCACCATGATGTCAATCTCCCCTTTTTTGAGGGCTCTTATACGCCTGGCAAATGGCATAGGAAAAATGTGTAGATCCATAGACATTTTATCTGAGAGGTAGCGCAGGTACTTTTCTTGTAGCCCATCGCGAAACTCACTAGAGACAGAGCTTCTTATTGTCTCATTGGCTTGAACACTACTCGCTACCAAAAGAATAACAAAAAAGATAAACCAGCATTTAAGACTTAAAATACGCATTCAATAAGCTACATCACAAAAAAATTAATATAGCCGCTTTCACAGCCCAGTTCAACTTGAGTCAATAGTGTACCTGCTCGCAAGCTACGTAATTTGCGCACTTGTCCCACCTATAACAGGAACTATCTCTTAAACTCTGTGTGTAATTCGAGATTTGGCTCATATTATACGCCCCATAAACCCCTTATATTAAAAATTTAGCGCGCTAAAAAAAGGCCATCAACCTCAGAATTTACCACAGTCAATAACCGGAGTAAGCCAATATTTTAATCTCGCTGGTTGGCAAATTGTCTTTAACGCTTCCTTAATAGGAATATAGTGAGTGGACAAGATAAGCACTTCAAATTGGTAAAAGGTTCTATGTCCTGCAACTTGTTCAGCCGTATCGAATTGGCTGTGCTCCTTACTAAAACCTTGAATTTTATTGAGGTTAAAGCCACTGATGTAATCAAGGTCGATTAAAATATCGATGACATCATCTTTTAGTAAACTGGGTACGTTCAATGTAAAAATAACTTGTTCAGACATGCTTTGTCTCCAGCCAACGATAAAACAGTGGGAGTAAATACAGGGTAGTCACCGTTGATGTAACGAGCCCACCGATGACAACTATCGCAAGTGGTTTTTGTATTTCGGCACCTGGGCCTGTTGCAAACACTAAGGGAATTAAGCCAAACATGGCGGTTGTCGCTGTCATTAGCACCGGGCGTAACCGGCGAACTGCGCCATTTATTACGCAGTGTGTTAAATTGACTGCGTGTACCTTAGTTTGCTCAAAGTAACTGATCATAACAATTGCGTTTAATACAGCAATACCAAGCAGTGCGACAAAACCGACGGAGGCTGGTACTGATAAATATTCATTACTAATATACAGTGCAATCACCCCCCCCATTAAAGCAAAAGGAATATTGGCGATGATCAAAGCTGATTTTGCGACTGATTTAAAAGTAGTAAATAAAATTATAAAAATGATAATTAGCGCAAGTGGTATTAGGATTAATAAATTCTGTGTGGCGCGTTGTTGACTCTCAAATTCACCGCCGAATGATAAGGTGATACCTTGAGGTAGCTTTATTTTTTCGGTAATAATTTTTTTAAGCTCAGTGACATAGCTGACAACGTCGCGATTATGTACATTAACACTGACAGAAGAAAATCGTTTACCTTTTTCTCTTTCAATTAACTGTGGCCCCGATTTATAACTAATACTAGCCACCTTATGCAGAGGAAGTAAGGTATTATCAGGCATTAAAATAAGCGAGTCTTTTAAGGCCTGAATAGAAGATAAATCTGTCGAGTTATTTTCAACTACACCTGTGCTTGATAAAACGATGGGGACAACTCTATCCCCTTCTAATAATGTAGACAGCTTTTTTCCTTCTAACTGTACCGTTAAGTAGTCACTCAGTGCCTGTGTAGTTAAACCAAATTGACTAGCCACACCTGGAATGAGTTTAATATTCACATATTGCCCACCTTCAATTAATGCCATTTGTACATCGGCTGCGCCTTGAACTTCCTTGGCAAGCTGCGAGATTTTGTCTGCTATGTCGGCAAGAGTATAAATATCATTGCCAAATACTTTGATTGATATATCCCCGGTACTGCCCGTTAGCATTTCTGAAACTCGCATCTGAATGGGTTGCGTGAAACCTATATTTATTCCTGGGAACTGATCTAGTGTTTGACGAATGTCATCTATTAGCTGAGCCTTAGTATCAAAGCGCCACAGCTCTTTTGGTGCAAGCTCCATAAATACATCGGTTTCATTTAACCCCATTGGATCAAGGCCGAGTTCATCCGAGCCTGTTCGTGCTATAATTTGTACAATTTCAGGAGTGCTTTTCAATAGCTGCGCTTCAATCTGCGCGTCTATATCAACTGAGGCCACAAGAGATATGCTCGGTGATTTTTCCAGCTGGACAATAATATCGCCTTCATCTAGTACGGGCATAAAACTTTTCCCTAGCCCTTGAAATAGACCAATACTGAGGCAAAAAGTCAGCAATGTAAGTAAAATCATAATTTGAGGTTTATTGATAACGTGCTTTAACGTCTTGCTGTAAAACGCTTGTAAGGTGAGCACTAATACAGGTTGCCTGATTGGTTCATCTTTTAAAAGTAGTGAGGCCAAGATTGGGATCACTGTTAACGAAAGTAATAACGCACTGAGCATAGCAAACACGATGGTTAATGCTACGGGCGTAAATAGCTTACCTTCAAGCCCATTAAGCATGAGCAGCGGGGAGAACACTATTACTATGATCAAGGTACCTGATAACACAGGCGATGCAACGTCTTTACATGCACGGTAAATAACATGTAATTTTGGTAAATTTTTATTACTGCTTAGTCTGTTTACTATGTTTTCAACGATTACAACGGATGAGTCCACCAGCATGCCAATAGCAATCACAAGCCCACCTAAACTCATTAGATTCGCCGATAAGCTAAACAGATCCATTAAAATAAAGGTGAATAAAGCAGCCATGGGTAACGATAAAGATACCACCAACGAAGAACGAATATCGCCCAAAAATAGCGCCAATATCACAATGACTAAAATGATTGCCTGACCCAATACGCTCGTTATAGTGCTAATTGCGGTATTAACTAAATGAGAGCGGTCGTAAAAAACATTTACTTTAGTGCCTCTAGGTAATGAGGCTTCAATTGACTTAAGCTTTGTTTTTACTGCGCTGATCACCTCAGCTGTATTGCTATTTTTTAAAGCAATAATAATTCCTTGAACAGCCTCTTTAGAGTTTTTGGTCACTGCACCATACCGGGTCAAGCTGCCTACTGAAACAGTCGCGATATCATCCAGGCGTATCACTTTATTTTCAATTGTTTTAATAACCGTACTTTTAATATTTTCAATACCTGTGTACTTTCCCTCTGTACGTAAAATAATTGCATCATTCCCCTTTACAAGTCGGCCAACCCCGCCGTTTTGATTGGCTTTATTGATCGCAGTAGTCACGTCATCAAAACTTAGTTGGTACTGCTGGAGTAATAAAATAGACGGTGTAATTTCATACACTTTTGAGAAACCACCTAAACTATTGACCTCTGCCACTCCCGGAACCGTTCTCAATAAGGGCCGAATTTCCCAGTCAAGTAGCTCTCTTTTTTTGCGTAATGATAAAGAGGGGTTCTCTATGGTAAACATAAATATTTCACTCAACGGCGTACTCATCGGCGCTATTCCACCACTAATATTCTGTGGCAGTGAAGGTAATACATTTGATAGTCGCTCATTTACTTGCTGTTTAGCCCAATAAATATCGGTACCATCTTCAAAATCTAGGGTGATATCTGTAATGGAATATTTTGTTGTCGAGCGCAGCATTTTTTGTGAAGGTATACCCAGCAGCTCTGTTTCTATTATACGAGTAACCTGTGATTCAATTTCCAAGGCACTCATCCCAGGTAACTTATAAACAATTTTGACTTGCGTAGGCGATATCTCAGGAAATGCATCCACTGGCATACTCAACCATGCTTTAACACCAATTAACAGTGTAAAAAGCACGATGATACTGACAAATAAACGTTGAGAAAGAGAAAATTTAATGAGTTGATTTAACACTTATTCTTCCCCTAATCCTAATAGTAAGCCTTGTAAAATACTTACCGAGCTAATCAATACTTGCTGATCAGTGAATGCATGCTGTGATGTAAAAAAGTAATTTTTCTTATCAGCACTAATAAGCTCTATTTCAAATAGCTTAAGAGAGTCATTGTCTTTAACTGCAATAAGGTTTTTGCTGTTAAACTCAAACACCGCAGACTTATTTATTTTGTAACCGTTTAACTTCTTCATAGGAGTCACCGTTAATCGCTCTCCTAATCTAAGATCACACTTATCAAAGTCAGGCTTTGCCCACAAAACTTGATGGTATTTGTCGGCTATCTCTTCCCGATGATCAAGCACTAGTTGGCACTCAGGGGTTACTTGAAAGTAAGTATTCAACGCTGTGGATTGCAATACAGTAAGTAACTTTACACGTAATGCATCTTGGCTAATGACATTAAATGCCACATCGCCTTGTAAATGCTGCTTGGTTTGGTCTATCAGCTTTACAATACCTTTATGTGGGCTGATCAATGATACTTCTTCATCATTGCCAATTTTGATTACTGACATTTGATGTTCGATATGTTCAACGTTTAGTTTTGCTGTGTAGTAGCTTTTAGTGATCTCAACCCATTCTGAACTTCTAATAATCTTGTCTTTGAAATGTTGCTTATTATTATCAAAATGTACTTGCGCAATACTTAATAATTTTTTTGCAAGCAAATAGGATTCAATAAAGTGATGTACATCTATTCCTTCAACAGTAGCAATGACATCTCCGGCATTTACCGCATCACCATTGTTGACCAAATAATGAACTCGTTGTACGTCAAAAGGAAAATGCACAGAGAAACTGTCGCCTGGTTTATGAGTCACTTCCCCTATTAGGTTTTGTTCTTTTACAAACAGCGCAGGCTTAACAGCTGCAAACTTAACTTCAAAGCCGCCTAATTGGTTTATTTTTAGTTGTTCAACTGCTTGAGCTGCACAAACGAATATTGTTTGAGATAGAACAACAACCAAGAAAAAAAATAACGTATAGTAATTAACTATGCATTTGTTTAATTGTTGCTTATACGTTGAATACTGCATATAAAAATTTAGTTTCCAAAATTAATGTGAATGCAATGTGCCATGCTAATGCACTAAAATCATGCGGCATCTGCCTAACTGTACCTATAAAAACTTATTATTGCGCTATGGTACACATGCCCATTGAATTTATAAGCAACTGATATAAGAGAACTTTAATGAGAGATAAACTGATAGCCATTACATTGTTACTAATTATGGTGCTTAATTTTTTTGACGTACTGACTGATATCTCATTAGGTGTTCCTACTTGGCATATTATTTCTGAGGGCATGATTGTGTTGATGTCCGGGGTGGGGGCTATTTTTTTAATTTTAGATATAAAATCTCGCACATTTGATTTGCATCATTTGAGGCAAGAGTTGCTCATCTCTGACGATAAACTAAAAAATATTTCAGCCGAAATGAAAACAGCGCGTCATACATACAGTGCCATGATCCACTCTCAATTTACACAATGGTCACTCACTCCCAGTGAGCAAGAGGTCGCCATGCTGTTATTAAAGGGGTTAAGCTTTAAAGAAATAAGTGCAATAAGGCATACCAAGGAAAAAACTGTTCGCCAGCAAGCATCGGTCATTTACAGCAAAGCAAACGTTGAGGGGCGCCATGAATTTGCAGCTTGGTTTTTAGAGGACTTTATTGAAGTTGTGTGATCCTCAATTTTTAGTTAACTAATTGCGCTATCATTTAATACTACTGTTTACGTAGGCAGCTGTGCCTTCTTGGCCTATACTTTAAGCATCGCGATTTTTACGATCATGTGCGTTCCTTTTACTTAACCAATTGAATAGGCAGATTTTATAGAATTTGGTTGGATTATTTTTTTTGCTTGCAGTGGTGACTTAAAATGCACATCATACCCACACATTTTGTACTGGATTTAATTTATGCCTAAAGACATATTAGCTCGTAACAACGTCAAAATAATTGGCGATGGTGATACAACAATTATGCTCGCGCATGGGTTTGGCTGTGACCAAAATATGTGGCGATTTATCCAGCCTATGTTAGCCCCAAACTATAAATTGGTGCTATTTGATTATGTAGGGTGCGGTCAATCAGACACATCTGCTTTTAGTAAACAGCGCTATCAATCACTAAACGGTTATACACACGATGTAATCGAGATTTGTGAAGCATTAAAACTCAAAGATATTGTCTTCATTGGTCACTCTGTCAGCAGCATTATAGGAATGCTCGCAGCTATTGAATCACCGAGTTTGTTTAAAAAAATTATAATGGTTTGCCCCTCCCCTTGCTTTCTTAACTTACCACCAAACTATTTTGGAGGCTTTGACAAAAGCGACTTAGAAGAACTAATTGATTTAATGGATAAAAACTACATTGGCTGGGCTAATTATTTGGCACCTCTCGTAATGGGACAAAATAATAAAACTGAGTTAATTAACGAATTATCTGAAAGCTTTTGCTCAACCGATCCTAATTATGCCAAACCTTTTGCCAAAGCCACTTTCTTCTCTGATGACAGAGCAGCACTTGAAAAGCTCACACTGCCCACTTTGATATTACAAAGCAAAGAAGACAATTTAGCATCTGTTGAAATAGGCCAATATATGCATGAGAAAATAACAGACTCAACTTTAGAGATCATAAACGCCCATGGCCATTGTTTACATATGACGGACCCTGAAACCGTATTTAGTTTAATTAATCAATTTTTAGATGAATAAACCGACGCTTGACTCGTTTCCTTGCTTATTGATTGTAACTGACATGGAAACTAATAAACTCGAATATAGCAATCAATATGCAAACGATCTGCTTGGGTTAAATGTGAATGCTGAAAATAACTTATTTGATATTCTTTCAAAGGCTAGTTCTATTTTATTTGAAAGCTATATTAAACCCGCTATTTTTAGTGTCGGCTCTTGCGAAGAAATACAGATATCTTTACTTTTAAGTGATAAAAAGAAAGCACCAGCAGTTGCTCATATCAAGCTTTTGGATTCAAAACTATACTGGTCAATTTACGTTGCGGCGGCTCGTGATAAGCTCTATCAAGAGCTGCTGGCCGCAAGGGAACACCTAGAAAGTAAAACTGAAAAGCTAACGCTTCTTACCAGAATAGATCCGCTGACGAGTTTAGATAATCGACGAGCTGCTACAGACGATTTAGCTAAAATCATTAATCAGCTAAAAAGGCAGTTTATGCCGGTGTCGTTTTTAACCATTGATATTGATTGGTTTAAAAAAATTAATGATCGCTTTGGCCATAACCGAGGGGATGAAGTGTTAACTGAACTATCATGTATTTTAAAACGGGTTACACGTGCTAGTGATATTGTTGCACGCTGGGGTGGAGAGGAGTTTTTAGTTGTACTATATAAAGCAAACCTTGAAGATACTCGCGCTTTTTGCAAACGCTTGCACGAAGAAGCCAGAAAAGTGAAACCAAGCTCAGACAGTACATTGTCTATTTGCATTGGTGTATCCGTTTTACAACCTGAGGATTTAGTTTATCCGGACGTAATCGACATGCAGATCAATAAAGCTGACGAAGCGTTATATAGAGCTAAAAATAGTGGCCGTAATAGAACTGAATTTTATGAAGAGGTAGTCCCAGATTGACTGTAACGTTTTATAAATACCTTTATAGGCACACGATCCGAAATTATTAAAAATAATGAAAGTTACATTGATAGTTGCTTTTTCCCAGCTGTGCCTGCAATTTTTTTGCTCTGATAATAATTTGCTTGTCATGTTGTGAGGGGGAAAGCCAAATCGAAGCCTTACTTTCATCAGCTAAGTATATAAACCGTTCTAATGAAGATGCTATTGAAGCTTGCGTTAGCGCTGATTGGCCCTTTTCTATTTGCTGATAAAAAATTGTATTATCAGCCAACTTACTAATAACTGTTTGATACCCAAGTTCCATCAGGAGCTTAAACCCGATAAATCCACTCACAGTTGCACCAAGTAAAAATGCAATAACCGCTATACTTGCTTTGTTCATTTTTACCCCGAGATATTTCAATCTTTTGTGATGGATGCATCAGCCCTAACATGTATTATATAAAGTAGACTATTTTACTTTTTAAACTCTCCATACAACCAGCTAAAAAACTTAATAAATGGGTAATAGAGTAAACTAAACATAATCAAATGCATTAGTAGAGGGATTACATTATAAGTCCCTATATGAAAGCGATAAGTCACCTCAAGCCTATCTATAACAAACGCTGCCAATAGAATGACACATACACTGGTTATGAATCTTACAAAATTGTATTCTTTTTCCCTACTCAATTCCAATAATCCCTTAATAACACCAAATAGTGCTTTGTTTTTTAAATTAATTGTACATATTATAGTTAAAACTGATTGTATCAACTACACACCACGCTAACAAAGAAAGTCAAGGTTGAAGGTCGACAATTAAGCAAAAAGAGCATTTTAAAGGGAATCAACATCTCGTTATGGTTTGAAGGGTAAACGGTTTGCTGATCATATTTAATCAATGCTTAAGCAACGGTTCTAAGCATTGAAACAATTATTAACTTCCTCGACAATAACACCCCTGCGCTTGTGTAACGGTTAAGCGTGAATTAAACCCTGCTTGCAAATTATTCATTACAAGTTCCACAAAGCCATTGGAAGATGAGCAAGCAACACCTTCTGAAAGTGGTCCCGCATAGGCAAGTTCTCCTGCAGAATCGACAAGTACAGCACCAGGTCTATTTGGCAACAGTTCTTTGCTCATTTTAGCGGCATCTAATACCTTTACTTTAACATCGTAAGTATTTGCTAATGAGGTTAGCTGCTCTACATGGTCCGCTGAACGTTTAGAACAACCACATTCGGAATCAATAACAATAGTTAAAATAGCATCGCTTGGGTTTTGCCATTGAGTTTGTTTTTTAAAGTCATCAAGCCAACCATTTTTTAACAGTTTTTGTTGCGGATCAAAAGTACTGATTGATGAAAATTGAAAATAGACAAGCCCTGCTACAACGCTGATGAACCATATAAGAATAATGGCGTAAAGCTTGATGTTTTTCTTACTTAAATTTTGCAATGCTTTGCTCTAGAACATCGATGCTTACATCAATCATTTGCACTTTAGCCGTTAGCTTAGCAACAATCGCTGAATCTTGCTCCTGACTCATACGTAACGCGTCTGCACTCGCTGATATCTGTTCTGTATTACCTACCTGCTCAGCGACAACTTTCGCCACAGAGGTCGTACTGCTAGCAACCGTTTCTATTTGCTGCGACATGCCTAAAATATTCTCTTTCATAGTGAAGCTAATATCTGTTAGCTCTTCTACCACACTCATACATTGGTTCATCGACTGAGTTGATGTTTGACTATTACTTACTAAATCTTTAAGGGTATTTGAAATTTTATCTGTAATTTTTTTGCTGCTATTTGCAAGAGAGCGCACTTCATCCGCAACGACCGCGAAACCTCTCCCCTGTTCCCCGGCTCTAGCCGCTTCGATCGCTGCATTTAAAGCAAGTAAATTAGTTTGCTCTGCAATGCCTGATATCTCATTGAGGAGGTTAGATATTACATCCCCAGCTGCAACAAGTAATTTTATTTGTTCATCTGTATGATTTAAGTGACCACGTAACTCTTGGCTTTTGTCATCTGTTTTTTCAACATCACTTAACGTGTCTCCTGCGGCCAATGTAATTGCGTCAACCTGTTGTTTCAATACATTGCTTTCGTGCTCTACCGACGTAAAACCATGAGCAACGGAACTGCCTGAGTGCGCTATATCATTAGTTTGCTGGGCACGTTTATCGGCAGCAGCGGCAAGTTCATCATGGACCTCAACCAATTCTTTGGAATTACTCTTCAACGAAAAAGACTGCATCTTAACTTGTTCAATCACTGTATTTAAAGACTCCAAAAGCGAGTTAAACCCTTGAACTGTAGTATTTTTTGTTTCATCGGCGCGGGTTGAAAGTAGAACATGCTCAGGATCATTCATTATTTTATCAGTGGCTGCGGTAAGTGATAGTCCTACACGGCGCTCTCTTTGCAAAGTGATAGCAATATAGCCAGCAACCAAAGCCTCAACAATAGCGTAGGCAGCATGAATGATAACCGTGCTAAACGCTAAACGGTCTGGATCAAAAACGTAAAAGCCTGAGTTTTGAGTCTGCAAGAAATAAAATGAAAGGTGATGAATGGCTACTAATACAATGGCAGTTATGAATACCTGCCATTGCACAAACATAATTAAGACAGCCATTAAAATAAATATTTCAAAGTGCACCTCAATTAAGCCAAACGATTGTTGAATGTGCAAAAATGAAAACATAATAAGCGCAGCGCTTGCAACATGTGCCGTTAACTTGCGTTCAGGGTGTGTCCTTAGCAACCAAATAGGCAATATACACAGGGGAAGACCTATTAAAAAAGCAGGCATCAGAGTTGAAAAATAAATGCCTAGAGCGACTGACTCAACAAAAAGCAAAGCAAATAAAACTGTAAAAAGACGGCTTCTATCAGTCATGTATACCCCTAAAAAATAGTAGTTTAAACGTTTATTACATTCTTTTAGATCATTTGATGATAAAAAATTCGAGGTGCCCTACTGCGCACAGCAAAGTTACTTTAGTATTATAGGTTACTTTACGATATTAAGTATTTTTTTAAAGGTTACAGAATTTGCCACTTCTGCCCATTGAAAAATAATACTTTCTGCACTTGTAATCACCGCACCAGCACTTTGCAATTGATTAAGCGCAATATCACGATGGATTTCTTTGCGTGAGCAAATACCGTCAGCAATCACAAACACCCTGTAGTCATGAGCAAGTAAATCTAAACATGTCTGTAGTACACACACATGTGCTTCCATTCCAACAACAATAATCTGGGGTTTATTGTAATCTGCAAGAAGCTGTTTAAATCCATTTTCTTTAAAAGCACTAAAATGCGTTTTATCAAAATAAGTTGCCCCATTTAACACTGCTTTTAATGCCTCATCCGTGGTGCCTAACCCTTGTTTGTACTGCTCTGTTACAAGCTGTGGAATATCATACAGCTTAGCAGCGCTAGCAAGCTGTTCGGTCACATGTTTAATTTGCTCAAACTGAGCCATCACAGGACTTAACTTACTTTGAATATCAATTACTAACAGAAGGCTTTGTGAACAACTTACTGAGAATGTTTTTTCCATGTTAGTTCCTTATTATAAGCGTAATTTATTGGCGCATTTTTTTTACACTTGTTAAAAATACACTTATAATTCACTCATTAATACACTATTGCTATGCTATATTAGTCTGTAGTAACGAATTGAGCAGGGTCAACTTATACGTGCGCTTCAGTACTTTTTTTATGCTAATCTTAGCCATGATGTATGCTATTTGTACCCAAAAGGCATATGCTAACAACTATGCCCAACAATTGCAGCGCTTGTCGCCTGATGAAGGCCTTTCACAAGGTTATGTCACTGATATTCTTCAAGATGATTTAGGCTACATTTGGGTTGGCACCCTCCAAGGCCTTAATCGTTTTGATGGCTACAAAGTCAATATCCTCCCTGCTTTTGATCAATATTCTATCGTTTTACTTAAGAAAACACGCGATAACAAGATTCTTGTATCTACAGAATTTTCTGGTGCCTTTATAATTGATCCAATCACATTGGCCGCAGAACAGATTTATTCAGGTAAATTAAATAAAGAAGATAAAGTGTTTTCACCTATCCTCGCGGTGGCTCAAGACGAAAATGCATTTTACTTTGCAATTAATCACCACGTTTATTTTTATAACACGACCACAAAGTCAATGTCCCGCGAGTTCTCAATTAACAAAGAAGACCATATTGTAAGAGCGCTCACTGTTAATAAAAATTACCTGTACATAGGCACAAGTAACGGCCTTTACTCTAAATCAATCATTGATGATTACACAACAAAAATCCCATTTTTGCCCGAGTCAAAACAAAATGATTACAACACAAACGTTAAATATCTATCCATCGATGAACAGCTTAGTTTGATAATCGGAACTGTTGAAGGACTTTACTCCATCGACTTAATCCAAGGTACAAAGCTTGACTTAGCAAACGTTAAAACACTGGTGAACGACAATAACATTTGGGACTATACAACAACACAATACGGCGACTTCATAGCAACTGAAGCTGGCCTTTACCAATACCACAGCCAAAGCGGCCAAAAAGAGCTAATCCTTAAATTTGACCAAAGTAAGTTTCACTTTACAGATAACACAATACTTAAAGTATTAGTCGATAAATCTGGGGGTATGTGGTTAGCATCACGCTCTCAGGGGGTTTTTACGTGGCCAACACTCGCTCGACGCTTCAGTAATATTCAAATAACCCATAGTGGGAAATTACACAACAACGTTATTTATAGCGTGTTTCAAGATGAACAGAATTCAATTTGGTTAGGTACAGAAAATGGGATATCTCATCTTGATAATGATTATAAAAGCACTACTTTTTTAGATACCCTAGATGAGAAAGCATTCTATGGTGAGTTTAGTGTGTATGGCATTACAAACGCAGATCTAGGTGAACCTACTCGCTATTTATGGCTGTTGTTGTATGAAGGCCTAGCTCTTTTTGATAAGCAAACTAAACAGCTTGTGCCTCTTCCCTCACAAGGACTAACAAATGATGTTATTAATCAACCGGGTGTATATGGTTTTCATCAAATAACAGCTGACACTTTCGCATTCTTCAACAGTGATAATTATTACCTATATGATGGAAAAACAGGGAAAACTCGCATTATTAAAGGTCTTCGAGACCTACTTGACCCTGAAACTTCTTATGCATTTTTAAAACCCCTTTCAAATAAGCCTGATGAGTTACTTATAAGTGTTTCTGGTGCGCTATACCGCTATAACGAGACAACACAAAAACTGACCTTAATCTATGAAGTTGAGAACTATAACCCCCTTACATATGTTGTCACCTACGACACGGTTATCGACTACAACAATACACTATGGCTTGCCTCTTCGCATGAAGGACTCATTGCATTAGATGCAACAACATATGAAGAAAGAACTCGCATTAATTTTGCTCAAGGTATTAATACTAAGTCTATTTTTGCATTACAAATAGATCAGTTTGGCTTTCTATGGGCAAGTAGCCAGAATGGTTTATATCGCGTAAATCTAAACACACTGCAAATAAACGCTTATTCCGTTAAAGATGGGTTAACAGTTAATGAGTTTAACCTTGATTCACATTCTTTACTTAATGATGGCCGCATTGCTTTTGGCACTACTTTGGGATTGTTGACATTAGCACCGCAGGATTTTTTAAGTGTGCCATATTCAGAAGAAAATTTAAAAACACAGATCACTGCAATTGAATTATTTTCGAGGGATCTTAATTATCACCCTGAACAATATAAAAACGACGTATTACAATTAAGTGCTGAAGATATGGGCTTGGAAGTTAGTTTCTCTAACTTTGATTTTTTAAATATCGACAAAACAAGCTATAAGGTAACTTTGAAAGGCCCGACTTCGTTTACTTATGATAAGTACAAAAAGAATAAAGTCTTTTTTACAAAGCTTGCACCAGGAAACTATCAACTCTCTATTGCTGCTTACCTTAACAATAGCAATGGTATGAGCAAACCCACAAAGCTTAATTTTAATGTTGCCTATGCGCCGTGGCGTTCGCCATTGGCATTATTTGTATATGGACTAATTTCTTTATCTATTGTTTTTATTATTGTTTGGCAATACAGAACAAAACGCAACACAATCGAAAACTCCCACAAGCGAGTTTTACTATCTCAACAACAAACAGACTTGGCACTAAACAGTAGTAATAGTGGGGTATGGGAGGTCAATTTAAGCACAAGTTCAGGCTCACAAAACCGTTTAACCCAAGAGCTTGGGTATCAGGTGACTAGTCATGAAGTCGGTGTTAAAGAATTTGGCCAACTAATACATCCAGATGATAAAGCACATTTAATAAAAGCATGGAACGAATTCGTCTCTAATAATAGTAATAATCAATGGCAAGCTACATACAGGCTTAAACATGCAAAAGGGCATTGGCTTTGGTATCAAGATACAGGCCGTGTATCACAAAGAAACGAACAGGGCGAAATAACCAAGGTCTCTGGTATTTACACCAACATTACCCAACACAGAGCCAACGCTCAACTTGCTGCAGTTTTAGGTGAGGCCTTTAGCCAAATAAATGATTGGCTACTCATTTTAGATAGTAATTATCAGCCTATTTCTGTTAATAACAGCTTTTCAGATGCATTTTCTATTAATTCAGATGCAGATAAGCTCAATATAAAACGATTTTTATCCGCTTTAGGTAAACGTCAATATGTTGAATATATCAATGTACTACGAACCTTAAAGGCAAAAGAAAACTGGCGTGGTGATGCATATATAAAAAGTAAAACAAACCCGTCACACCCTATCCATATCAGTATTACTGCTATTGCAAAGGAAACCAAAGCGATCAGTTATTACGTGATTGTTATTTCAGACTTAACAGAGCAAAAGCAAGCTGAGAACGAGTTACGCTATTTAGCGAATTACGACCCTTTAACAAAGTTACCTAACCGTACTTTGATGTACCAGAAAATCAATGAAGCCATTCAAGATGCCAATAAGAATGAAACTCTAGCAGCCTTACTATTTATCGATTTAGATAAATTTAAGCCTGTAAATGACTCCTTTGGGCATGCAGTAGGAGACCAGCTTCTTTGTAATATAACCCAGCGAATAAATAATATGTTGAGTAAAAACTCTGTCTTAGGCCGACAAAGCGGCGATGAGTTTTTATTATTGATACAAAACTTAAAATCACCTCAATCATTGAGTACTTTGGTTAAATCCGTTTCCGAAGAATTAGGAAAAAGGGTCGAAATTAATGACTTTGCTATTAATATTTCAGCAAGTATAGGTGTTGCTCTCTACCCTTTTGATGCCGACTCTGCGGATATGTTAATTCGCCACTCTGATATTGCCATGATGCATGCTAAGCAAGCAGGTAGAAATGGCTTTAAGTTTTTCACAGAGCAAATGAATGACAAAATCACCCAAAAACTCCTGTTAGAAAATGCTTTGAAGGATGCGTTTAAAGATGATTTATTATTCAACTATTATCAACCCATAGTTAATAATAAAACTAAAAAAATCAATGCGGTTGAGTTATTGATGCGTTGGAAACACGAGGACAACTTTGTATCTCCCGCTAAGTTTATTCCTATCGCAGAGGAAGCAGGCTTAATTGATGTGTTGACTGAACAAGTGTTAGACAGAGCTTTAAGCGAGCTCTCTTCGTTACTGCGCTCAAATCCTCGATTTTATCTTTCGCTAAATTTATCACCGGTACACATTTTGAAATCTAATCTAAGTGAGCGACTGCTTCTAATTTTAGCCCGTCATCATATTAAGCCATCTCAACTGCGGTTAGAGATCACTGAAAACACCTTGCTAGAAGACAAAGAAAAAGCATCAAAACAATTACATTCACTGAGAAATGCAGGGTTTAAGTTATTACTTGATGATTTTGGTACTGGCTACTCTTCATTGACTTATTTAAGTCAATTTCCAATTGATGTTATTAAGATAGACCAGAGCTTTGTCAGAAATATCGGCTCTGACGCTTCAAATGAATCAATTATCAAAACAATTTACTTGCTTGCTGAGAACTTAGGGCTTTATTGTATTGCTGAAGGTGTTGAGACACTTGAGCAGATAGAGTTTCTAAACAAGCTGGGCTGTCACGATTTTCAAGGTTATTACTTTGCCAAACCGATGCCAGCAACTGAACTCTTAAAAGAGTCGACGCTAAATCAAGTAATAAAGCAATTAGACTGTATTTAATTGTTCGCCCACTTAACTAAGCAGTTATATAATTGAGCTCTATCAACGGGTTTTGATATGAAGTCGTTCATACCTACCTGTAAACATTTTTTCTTATCTTCTTCAAAGGCATTAGCAGTGATAGCAATAATTGTGACTGGGCCGAACTGTTGCGCATTTTTGCGTATTTCTCTGGTACATTGATAACCGTCCATATTCGGCATCTGACAATCCATTAATATCAGATCAAATTCGTGCTTGCGCATACACGAAAGCGCTAATTCACCATCCCCAGCAGTCTGCAAAGAACACCGAGTGTCTGCCAACATTTTCGATATTACAATTTGATTAATAGGGTTATCCTCTACTAACAGAATACGAAAATTGGACAAGTCAGGTATTGCCATCTGCTTTTCTTCAATTTCAGCTGACTGCGCAAGCTCAATTGGTAATGATAAAGAAAAACAGCTCCCCTCGCCTACCACACTGCTTACCTCAAGCTTACCACCCATCAAGGTTAAAATACGCTGACAAATGGCTAACCCTAGCCCTGTGCCACCATAGTGCCGAGTTGTTGATATATCAGCCTGAGTAAACTCCTTAAACAAAGAAGCTTGTTGCGATTGCGAAATACCTATACCAGTATCTTGAACTGCGACTAGTAAATTCCCGTCTTTATGATCAACCTGTAATTTAATTTTACCTTTAGCTGTAAACTTACCTGCGTTGCTTAATAGGTTATTGATGACTTGGCTTAAACGCAACCCATCAACCAATATAACTTTGGGAACATTAGGCGCAATAAGTAACTCAAAAGTCACGCCTTCTTTAACGCCTGTATTACTAAACACTTGCCCAGCTTGATTAAGTAATTGACGCACGTTCACACTTTGGTCATCAAGTTTCAGCGCACCCGCCTCTATCTTAGAAAAGTCCAAAATGTCGTTTAATATCAATAATAGATTGTTTGCGCTCTGCTGGATCATTTGCAGTTGCTCGCAACTTTCATTTTCAAGCGTATTTTCGGTCAATAGAATATCCGTTAAACCAATAATGCCATTGAGAGGTGTTCGAATTTCATGACTCATATTGGCCAAAAATTGTGACTTAGCCTGACTTGCCTTATTAGCAAGAGCCACCGCTTTTATTAATTCGTTTGTTTTCTCGTTTACCTGCTCTTCCAGTTTATAATTGAAGTCTTTTAGCTTTGAATTGAGGGCTTTGTTTTCAATATTTGCTTGTTCAAGTTCATTAAAACTATTACTGAGCTTAATCGCCAGTACGCCAAATTGTTGTTGAAGATTGTGCACTTCTAGCCATGAGCGATTGTCATGAGACAAGGTAACTGTAGACTCCTTAGGATCAAACTCATCAATCTGTGTACTTAAATCTTCTATCGGCCTTACTAACCACCTAGACAAACGCGTGATAAATATACCTATGAGGACAATAATAACAAAGGCTAAAAACAGCGATTGAAGCCATGCGCCAGCTGCAACCAAATTAGCATGCTTTCTATTGAATAAAGTAATGACATACCACTGCTGCTCTGGAGATTTAAATAATTGAGCATAATATTGCTCACCATCAATTGTCTGCTCCATAATAGCTCGTTCATTGCCTTTAAGCTGCGCCAAGTCTGAGTTACTAATTGGGGTTAGTACAGGGTACTGCTTAGCTAATGTACTAAAAACAATTTGCTGACTAGCATCCAAAACAATAAGCTCGCCTTCATTATCAAAAAAGCTTGGTCTAAATTGCAATAATGTGCCAAATACCAGTGACCCTTCAACGATGCCTTGAAACTCACCATTTTTTACAATTGGTGCAGAAACTCCCACAATAGGAACATCGCCCAACCCACGACTCTCAAATATATTTGAGATATAACCGTTTGGTCTTTCTTTGCCAATAATGTAGTAATCCCTATCAGCAATGGATGGTGCGTCATCATTTAAACTTTCTTTAAGACTAATGGGATTAAATACACGAGCAATCGCATTTGCATCACTAATTATTGACGAGCGTAAATTTGGGTATTGCGCCATTAAGTTTTCAAGTGCAACCTCTTCATCCATCCCATGTTCAATTGCTTTTGCCGTTAACACTACCCCACGACGAAAATCATTTAAGTAAAGATCTATCTTGGCGGCAATATCTTTTGATTTATCCAGCAGCTGTGATTTAACCTCGTATTCGATACGAGTATAGTGGTTGTTTGTTAACAAAATGGTGGTTAACAACACAACGAGTACGACCAACAAACTCACTATATAGTTAAGAATTTGATACAAGGATAAGCCACTGCGTTGCCAAGTTTGCCTGATAAAGAAGAAGCTTATTAAATCAATAACGATTAATGTGATTGCAGCATTTAAAAAGTATTTAACTAAGGCTGTAAATACACCCAACAGGTGAATATCTACAACAAAAACGCCAATTAAACCAAGCAGCGGTAAACCTATAGTTAACCAATAGGCTATGCCTATAAAAAATAGTGGCTTAGCGCGGCAGTAGCAGAAATAATAGAGCCAAAAAACTTCCCCCATGAAAACGATCGAAGGCCAGCAATGTCCCCAGCGATAAAATATGAAAGCCGCACTAACACAACAAGCAAACAAGGCATAGCGCAAACCAAAGAACAAAAGGGAGAGTAAAACAAAAAGCTGGCCGAACAAAAACTCTGAACTGTCTAAAAACCAAAATGGCAATAAATTTGCAAAACCAGCTAGCACCGCCAGTATAATGGAGCAAAAAAGTACAAAATAACGATGCTGAAATATAACCAAGAACATGTCCTAATTATTAATAACTACCACTAAAAGTAAGGGAAAAAACCTTCTTTGCCAAGTTAAAGTTATTAAAAACTGTCCAATTTCAGAGTTAATGAAGGCATCCGTTACTTTCAATCTGTAAAACGCTTTCTGCGATATTAAACCGCTTAGCCAACAGCTGCTCTACTTTCAATCGACAAGCTTCATCATGCTTTTCTTTAGTGCAATGTTGTTTCAATACGACATGGGCACCTACAACTAGCTTCTTTTCGCGACGCGTTACTGTCACATTGTGGACATTTTCCACATGTTCAACTTGGCTGATCGATGATTCAATATCATTGACGTCTGGTAATTTGGCGTTACTTTGCGATAACCCTTTAACACAAGAGGTTATCACTTTAATTCCAGTGAAAAATACAAATAATGCGATAAGCATACTTGATAATATATCTATAACTGTCCAACCGGTGAGATAAATAAGGACACCTGCAATAAAAGTCGAAACAGTTGATATAAGATCAAAGAATGAATGAAGAAATACAGCATATACGTTAATGCTTGCTTTACGCCCTTTATATAATACCCATGCAGCAGCGCCATGAAATAAGAATCCAATCGCAGCGATTACAGACATTAAATAACTATTTACAGCAACACCTTCTCCCTCATGGTGATGAAGTAATCTCTCACCTCCCTCAAACAAAATAACCAAGCTGATCGCTAAATAAAGACAACCATTGATTAAGCCGCCCGTTAACTCAGCTTTTTGATAACCATCGTTATATGTTTTGGCCAAATGAATTGCTAAGCTAGATGCTAATAAAGCAATAAAAAGTGAGCTATTATGTACAAATAGATGCCCTGCATCTGCTAGCACGGCAAGAGAGTTTGCATAATAAGCACCCACGACTTGGATAATCATAAAAGAGCAAGTGATTGCAAGTGCAATTAAAAGGCGTCGCCGAGAAGCTTTATGCGTCGTAATATCGGTCATGAAGGTGTGGTTTACCTGTATAAAATAGAAGGAAATAGCATCATTTATGAAAGAATCAAACAGTAATGATATACAATATCAATTATAATACTTCCCGAGCTCAAACGCACTAAAAAAGTCCCGCGCATAATACAGTGTGTAATATATTAATCAATTGCAGTCAAAAAGTACCATTTTTCAGTAATTGATTGTAAACTAACTATGTTAATAGGAAGTTATAGGGTTATTTACCATCGTGTCGTCAGCCAAAACGCAACTGGACTCCAAAACTATATGGTGTACTTTGCAAGCACTCCCTTATGCTATAATAATGCGCGATGCCTCGTCCTCGGTGCACTCAAACGCACTTGCAAGGAATATGTTCAACCTTCCTGAGCAAATCGAAATTACTTCTGAAAAATTAAAGCACATAACTATTACATCAACTTTATCACGCAATACAACTACACTGGCGACCTTCTTGTCTGCTGAACATGCATTAGCGGATGATGATTTTTTAATAAGCCCTTTACACAATAGAGTCCGTGTTAAACTTACAAATATAGATAACCGCACAAGCATTTATATTTTTGACCAATTGAATAATACCACTAAGTCCGATAACTTTGACGAAGTCATCGCTAAAATATCAAGCCAACTCATTGATATACAATCAGACAGTGTTGATAAGAAAATAGAAGATGTGCTACAAACAATAGGCACATTTTGTGATGCCGATCGGAGTTATTTGTTTCAATTTAGCCAAGATGGGATGCTGATGAGTAATACTCATGAGTGGGTCAATCACACCATAATTCCCTTTAAACAACGCTTACAGAATATTCCTCAAGAGGCTCTTCCGTACTTTTTTAGTAAGCTAAAAAGCGAGGGCGTTTTTATTGTCTCTGATGTGAATAAACTGCCTCATGAAGCCGCTCCAGAAAAAGCAGAATTTCAAGCTGAAGGTATAAAGTCCCTATTATGCATAGCATTACACTCTGAAAACGCCTTATTTGGATTTATAGGGTGTGACTGTGTGAGCAATGCACACGATTGGACAGAAACGGATTTAATTAGAATAAAATTAGTTGGTGAAATACTTACTAGCGCATTGAAAAATGCATCCTACAAGCTGCATATTGAACAAATGCAACAACAATTACTTAAAGTAAATAAAGAGCTAGAAACACAAGCCAATATTGATAGCTTGACTTCAATAGCAAACCGGCGCAGGTTTGATCAAACCTTAAAAACTGAAATTCTTCGAGCTGCGCGTGCCAACCAACCTCTCAGCTTAATAATTTGTGATATTGACTACTTTAAACTCTACAACGATAACTATGGCCACCAACAAGGTGATCAGGTTCTTAAAAAGGTAGCTAAAGCACTCCATCGACTATGTAAGCGCGAAGGAGATTTAGCAGCGCGTTACGGAGGTGAAGAGTTTGCAATTATTTTACCTTGCTTAGATAAAGAGCAATGCAGTCAATTTGCGCAGTTATTGCAAAAATGTATTAGCGAGTTGCAAATAGCCCACCCTTTTTCAAGTATATCTAAAAACCTGACTCTAAGTGTTGGTTGTTATACCGGTATTCCTGATAAAGCAACCACAGAGGACTCGATGATCCTCGCAGCAGACAGCGCTTTGTACATCGCTAAAAACTCAGGACGTAACACCATCAGCATATTTGATAAATAGCTTGTAGAGCCTTTTTATATGTCAGGCTGCTTAAACAACTTTTACTAGTCGAATTAATACACTAGTGGTAATCTGAAGTTAATTGCAATTGGACACATTTCAAAAACAAGCATCGTTGCTTGATTCTAAGGAGAGCACTTATGGACCCCATTACGCAAATTCTCAACATGGTTTTCACTGTTGAAGCGTTTTTACTTATCTTTGTTTTAGTGCTGCTTAAAAGTAGCGTTAAATTTGTTCCACAAAATCGCGCATGGTTAATAGAGCGCTTTGGTAAATACCAATCAACCAAAGAAGCGGGGCTGAATTTCATTGTACCATTTGTAGATCGCATTGCCGCCGATAGAAGCCTTAAAGAACAGGCACAAGATGTTCCTTCTCAATCAGCTATAACCAAAGACAACATTTCACTTATTGTAGATGGCGTGCTTTATTTCCGCGTACTAGACCCGTACAAAGCAACTTACGGTGTTGATGACTACGTTTTTGCAGTTACACAGTTATCACAAACCACTATGCGTTCTGAGCTTGGTAAAATGGAATTAGATAAAACCTTTGAAGAGCGAGATCTGTTAAATACAAATATCGTCACTGCAATTAACCAAGCGGCTGAGCCTTGGGGCATTCAAGTATTGCGCTATGAAATTAAAGACATTGTACCGCCACAATCTGTAATGGAAGCGATGGAAGCGCAAATGAAAGCGGAGCGTGTAAAACGAGCACAAATCTTAGAGTCAGAGGGTGATCGTCAAGCTAACATCAATGTCGCAGAAGGTAAGAAGCAAGCGCAAGTATTAGCTGCTGAAGCTGACAAAGCTGAACAAATACTGCAAGCAGAAGGTGAGGCAAAAGCAATCATAGCTGTCGCTGAAGCGCAAGCTGATGCACTGCGTAAAGTAGGTGAAGCAGCAGACACTGAAGAAGGTCAAAAAGCGATACAACTCGATTTAGCAACAAAAGCGATTGCCGCAAAAGAAGCCATTGCGCGTGAATCATCCGTTGTTTTGTTACCTGATAACGGCACCGATGCAAGCTCATTAGTCGCGCAAGGCATGTCAATTATCAACTCATTAAACCAAAAGCAAAAAAGCTAACACAGTGGAGTAACCGATGGAGTATATTGTTAATAATTTACCCGAAGCCTTAATGATCTTAGGTGTAATAGCTCTAATTATCGAAGTGGCTGTGCTTGGGCTATCGACATTTATACTGCTTTTTTTAGGCATCTCATTATTTTCAACCGGCCTGATGATGAACGTAGGCCTACTTGAAACATCACTAACGACAGCTCTTTGGAGTAATACACTGATCACCTCAGCGTGTGCTGTCTTATTGTGGAAACCGCTAAAGCGCATGCAAAACAACGTAGACAGCAAAGACATAAATAGCGACTTTGCTGAGCTAAATTTTATAATTAAAAATGATGTTGATGATTTAGGTTTAACTACGCATGCGTACTCTGGCATTAATTGGAAATTAAAAAGCCACCAACCATTACCTGCCGGAACCCATGTAAAAGTAATAAAAAAAGAAGTAGGCATACTTTGGGTTGAAGCAATCTAACACCGACTCTTCAAGCTCGATAACACAAGTAGCGTAGTTTTAAATACGCGCTACTTAACCACACATTTATGACCCCTTATTAATACCCAGCTAAGCGCTTATATTATTCTCAAAAAAGCAACAAAACAAAATATTAACAATTGATTTTATTGAAAAATAAATACTTTATAATTTCACTTACTGTGCAATTTTAGCTTGTTTATTGTCATATTTATCGATAGTTTATAAATCCAAAGCTATAAAAAAAAGTAACAATATGATCAGGGTTGAAAACCTTTGCCGTACCTACGGTGCCGGTGAAACAAAAGTGATGGCATTAAAAAATGTCTCATTACACATCAAGGAAGGTGAGTTTGTTGCTGTTATGGGCGCGTCCGGCTCAGGTAAATCCACCCTAATGAATATTTTAGGCTGCTTAGATACTCCTTCATCTGGTAACTACCTACTTTCTGGGGAAAGTATAAAAGAAATTGATGATATAAGTCTTTCATCAATTCGTAACAAAAAAATTGGGTTCATTTTTCAAACCTTTCATTTGCTAACCCGTTTAAGCGCACAAGACAACGTTGCTCTTCCACTTCGTTATACTGACATACCCAAACATCAAGCCAACGAGAGAGCCATGGCCATGTTAGACAAAGTGGGTCTTGAGACACGAGCACATCATAAGCCTTTTGAAATGTCCGGTGGTCAACGCCAGCGCGTTGCCATAGCAAGAGCGCTTATAAACGAGCCTAACGTCATATTTGCCGATGAGCCCACAGGAAACCTCGATAGCAAAACATCACATGAAATTATGGAATTACTCTGTACGCTTCATCAACAAGGCCATACCTTAGTCATGGTTACGCACGAAGAAGATATTGCAGCCTACGCGAAGCGTATTATCAGGATGAAAGACGGCGTCGTTATTGAGGACAGCGGATGTTAATTAAACAATACATTAAAACCAGTTTAGTATTCTTGCTGTGCTGCGTTACATATTCAACCCTTGCACAACCTCTGCTATTGAGTGGTGAGTTAAAAGCAAGTGAACAACAAACTTTTTATGCTCCTAAATCTGATAACTGGCGGGTACAAGTTCAGTGGATGATGGAAGAAGGAGACATTGCTCAACAAGGTGAAATTGTCGTTGTATTCGACAGTGGCTCTATCGCAACCAACATTGAACAAGATGAAGTAAGCTTGGAAGCGGCAAAAGAAGAGTCAGTCCGTATAACCACCAGCAATGAAGAAAAGCAAATTGAAGCTGAGTTTAACTATAAACGCACTGAACTATTAGTTCAACGAGCGCGCATTGATGCTGCCATTCCGCAAGATAACCTGAGCACATATGATTATCAAAAAAATCAACTTGAATTAGAAAAAGCATTAATTAATCGACAAAAATCTTCTGAAGAACTTATTCAAGTCAAAACTGAAAACATCGTCGCACATAACAAGCAACAGCTTATCATTGAGCAGCTAAAAACCGACTTGCAGTACAATAAAACTCAACTAGAAAGTATGACTATTTCAGCACTGCGCACAGGGCCTGTGCTCTATGCTAATCACCCATGGAACGGTGAAAAAGCGTTTGTAGGAATGACTGCGCAACCGGGTTGGCAAATTGCTGAAATTCCTGCCATGAGCGAGCTGTATATTGAAGCTTGGATCCACGAAATTGATTATAAAGACCTTAAAGTCGGACAACAGGCTGACCTGCTCTTTGATGCTTATTTGAAACACCCATTACAGGCCACACTTACTGAAATATCCACTCAACCAGAAGAGCGCTTACAATGGGGTAAAGATGCCTATTTTAGAGCGCGTTTTAACTTTACCGCACCTGGTTTAAATCTGTTACCTGGCATGAGTGCAAAATTAACAATGGGAGCTACTGGGCATGAATAAACAGGCCAATTATTTTAAAACGCTACTCATTGTGACCGCGCTATTTCTATCAGCCTGTAGTGAACCCGACAACCAGCACTTTAATGTAAAAAGCAACGATGTTGTGCTCACTGTAAAAGCTAATGGAGAATTAGAGTCATCTTCAAGTGCAATGATTGCCCCGCCCTCTGTGGCTCGTATGTGGCAATATCAAATAAAAACCATGCAACCAGAAAACAGCCATGTGAAAAAAGGCCAAGTAGTTATCTCATTCGATGATAAACCTGTTAGAGACAGGCTAATAGACAAGCAAGGCAAACTGGAAAGAGCAAAAAAACAACTCGAAAATGCGCAAAACAAAGAGTTAATAAAAGAACAAGAGCTGGCTCTTAAAGTTGCTGAAATGAAAATGAATTACGATAGAGCTAAGCGCAGAGCCCAGATAGTTGATAACTCACGCTCAGAGGTTGATCGTAAAAAATCACAGATTGATTTTACCATTGCGGACAATGACCTCACTCTTGCCAAGAGTAAACAAGCGTATCAACTACAAAGCAAAAAGCTTAATTTAAAAACTGCAGAAAGTAAGGTTGCGCGCCTTCAAAGCGAAGTTAACGGTTTCTTAAAGGATATTGAACGACTTAAAGTCAAGGCGCCTATTGATGGTTTAGTCACTTATAAAACTAATTATGAGGGCGAAAAGTCATCAATTGGCGAAAGCGTCCAGTTTGGTCAACCTGTTATTGAACTTGCTGTATTACAAGACATGCAAATCAAAGCGCAAATAGATGAACCTGACAGCGGTAAAATAGCGCCTGGCCAAATTGTAAAAATAACGATTGATGGCAGCTCTGAAATCGTTGTCTCAGGTAAAGTTAAACGTTTAGGCCGTGTGTTCACTGAAAAATCGCCTCAAGATAAGCGCCGTATTATTGATGCCATAGTGAGCATTGACGATCTTGATACCAGCATTATTCGTCCTGGATTGACTGCACGACTCGAAATAACAACCGCGGAACTTTCGCAGGTACTTAGTATTCCATTAGCGAGTATTCGATACGACCAAACAGGCCCTTATGTAACAACCACTGAAAACGATAAACAGTTTATTACGATAAGTCATTTTTCAGATAATATTGCTGTCGTTACAAGCGGTTTAAAAGTTGGTGATGAGGTGAAATTATGAAAACACATTTTACATTGATTGTTTTTTCATCAGCACTGTTAATTGCAGGATGTTCAAAAGAAAATATCGCACCAAGCGCATTGACATACACGGTTGAGCGACAAGAGTTTTTAACTGAAGTACAAGCTAAGGGTCACCTGATTGCGGCAAATGAGACCATTATTAGTACGCCAGCGTCATCAAAAGGACCACAAACAATAGCTTGGCTCATGCCTGAATACAGCCAAGTTAAAAAAGGGGATGTTATTGCCCGTTTTGACGGCGAGTTAATGCGCCGCCAAAGCCAAAAGCACAACAATAAAGCGGCTCAAACAGCACAAGATTTAACGCAAAAATCAGGGGCTATTGGTAAAGATAGAGCCATCCTAAATCACGATATTGTAATGGTAAATCAAGAAAAGCAATTTGCTGAAGATTATTCTATAGAAGATGAGCGTATTCGTTCAAAACTAGATATCTTAGAAACCCAACAAAACGTTGAATTTTTAAATGCTAAACACGATTATTTCGAATGGCAAACTAAGCGGTTTGAGCAAAGTGCTGCGGGGGAGATCATGTTATTAAAAATGCAGGAAGATCAATACACGCAAAAATTAGCCATGCTTAATACTAACCTGTCTCAACTTGAAATCATTGCCCCCCATGATGGACTGTTAACCCACAATACTAATTGGCGTGGTGAAAAGCCTCGTGCTGGCGAGACTTTATGGCCGGGTCAAAAAATTGCAGCCCTACCTGATATCAGCCAGATGCAATTAAAGCTGTATGTTCCTGAGCGAGAAGCAATCGATTTAGCGCCAGGCCAATCACTGCAATTTCAACTGATTGCTTTGCCTGAAAAGCAATTTAACGGCGAGGTCATTAACGTCTCCCCTTTTCCTAAGTCAATAAAGCGCGGCGACCCACAAAAGTATTACGAACTAAAGGCTAGCATTACAAAGCAGACGCCTATTTTGCGCCCAGGCTTAAAGCTTGATGCCCGTATTCTCGTTACTCCACGGAGTGAACGCTTGGTTGTACCTAAGCAAAGTGTATTTACTGAACAAAATGCACATTATGTCTACCTTGAACAATCTGGAGAGTTTGTAAAAACAACGGTTAAGTTGGGTAAACATAACTTAAGTCATGTTGAAATAGTAGATGGTTTAACAAGCAAAGATGTTATTTCACTGATAGATATAAAGGACATCCAATGAAGTATCTCAGTTTATTTATCGACACAACCATGGAGCTTGCACAGCATAAATTACGCACGCTGTTAACCTTGTTAGGCATGATCTTTGGTGTGGGCGCCGTTATAGCCATGCTTAATATTGGTGAAGGCGCTGAACGAGAAGCAATGAAAATGATTGACTCCATGGGCTTATATAACTTAATTGTAAATACCAAGGAATTTAATGAAGAAGAGTTAAAGGAGCAACGTAAGCATTCGGCAGGTTTGAGCTTGCGAGACGCGCAAGTTGCCCATGAGTCACTCCCATTTATAACCGATTTTGCATCACAAAAGAATGTTAAAACTTACCATATATTTAGTCAGTACACTGACAGCGATAGCCGAGCTATTGGGGTCAGTGCAAATTATTTTGCGTTGTCTCATTTTGAGCTATTTCAAGGTCGTTCGCTAAATCAAGCCGACAATAAGCACTTCGCACAAGTTGCATTACTTGGCGCAAACACGGCTAAACAGCTTTTTCCACTGGGCGATGCACTTGGTCAACAAATAAAGATTAATCACTTGTGGTTCGAAGTTGTAGGGATTTTGCAGGCGCCATATTTGAAAAAGAAAGAATTCCAAGGCATTAAATTGGGCAGTGAACAAAACCAAGTATTTATCCCATTAAGCACCGCATTACACCGCTTTGAAAATGGCTTACTTGAAAGCGAATTAAGCAGTTTGAAATTTGCAATTGATAAGTCTGTGGATCCAATAGTCGCGGCTCAAGCACTTAATCACTTACTCAAAAACCGCCACAGTGATATTGATGATTATGAATTAGTGATACCCGCAGCATTACTTGCACAACAAAAACAAACTCAACAAATTTTTAATATTGTGATGTCGTGTGTAGCTGGCATCTCTTTATTAGTTGGCGGTATTGGGATCATGAACATTATGTTAGCAACCGTTCTAGAGCGCACCAAAGAAATTGGTCTGCTTCGTGCTGTTGGTGCCACGCAAAAAGATATTCGAATACAATTTATTGCCGAGAGCTTTACCATTTCTATCTTCGGGGGCTTACTCGGTGTTGTATTTGGGATTGCTTTATCTGAGATTATTTCTATTTATTCGCAATGGGCTGTATCGTGGTCTATAACTGCCATTTTATTATCATTTAGTATTTGCGCGCTAGTAGGCTTAACTTTCGGTGTTTATCCTGCAATTAAGGCTTCACAGCTTGATCCCATTGAGGCATTGCAAAGTGATTGATAGTTACTTTAAAAAAATACCTAAATAACTTGAACGCTAAAGACGAATAAACACATTTGTTATTTAATATCAGCACATAGCAGTACATCTCTTAACCAGATTTTAGGTTGTATACGCTCGCAGAAAATATGAAATAGTAGAGGCCGAACATAATGAACTACCAAATAAGCTGTAATCAATCACGTTTAAATATTGATCTCATACATGCGTTCATTTGTGGCACGTATTGGGCGAAAGGGATCCCCATTGAGATTATGCGTAAGGCTATACAAAATTCTTTGTGTTTTGGCGTGTATCATGAGCAAGATGGACAAGTTGGTTTTGCCAGAGTCATCTCAGATTGCGCAACTTTTGGCTATTTAGCAGACGTATTCATTCTAAAAGAACACCGAGGCAAAGGTTTAAGCAAAATATTACTAACGGAAATTATGGCTCACCCTGATCTACAAAACCTCCGTCGCTTTTGTTTAGCGACAGCGGATGCCCATACATTGTATCAGCAGTTTGGTTTTACACCTTTAACTGCCCCTGAAACAATGATGGAAATTCGTGTCGCAGATGTATATCAGCGACTCTAATCAGTAAATCAGATCTTAAACGCTCCTACTTGCTCTTGTAATCTTGATGCAAGTTCAGCAAGTTCTTGTGAAGCTTGGGCATTTTGCTGTGAGCTCTCACTTACCGACGTAATACTTGAACTAAATTCATTGATATTGCTGCTTAATTCATTTGCGACTAATTGCTGTTCTTGGGTCGCAGTTGATACCTGCGTGTTCATATCAGATATTTCAGTAACTTCATGATTAATTTCACTTAACACTTGAGACGAGTACTGAGCATGATCAACACTTTCTTTTGCACTACTTTCAGCATTTTCCATTGCACCAACTGCTTGTTGCGCCATGTTTTGCAATTTAGTGATCATTTCATTGATACTGGCTGTCGCTTTTTGGGTATTGTGGGCGAGCTGCCTGACTTCATCTGCTACAACAGCAAAACCGCGACCAGAGTCACCAGCTCGTGCAGCTTCTATCGCCGCATTCAGAGCAAGCAAGTTAGTTTGCTCAGCAACCCCTTGAATCATCATTACTACTTGGTTTATCTCATTTGTTTGGGCGTTTAAATCCGTTATTAACACGGTATTTTGATTGACCAATGCAGACAAGGTATTAATCGACTCAATATTATCTGCTACGGCTTGCTGCCCTTGTTGCGCTTTTGTGTCGGCATTGACTGCTTTCTCTGATGTAGCACAGGCATTGTGCGCAACTTGCTCTATGGCGCTGCTCATTTGGGTAATTGCTGTTGCAATCATAGCTGACTGCTGCTCTTGCTCAGTAGCTGTGCTGGCAACTTGTATACTTATAGAGTTCATTTGTTCAGCAGCCGATGAAAGCGTTAAAGTCGCCCCTGCCATATCGGTTACTAGCGTATGAATTCGCGATAGCATAGCATTAAAATTCTGTGCAGTATCTGCTATCTCATCGCTTCCTTTTACCTCTGCTCTAAGCGTCAAATCGGCGCCACTCGCTATTTGAGTAATAGTGTGACGCAAACACATTACAGGGTTTTGTATTGACCGATAAATAAAATAAGCTACAACTAATAAAAGCAAAATGAGTATTACAATGGCTGCTATCATGGCGAATCTAATTAGTTGATAGTTTTCATCTGCTTGTTGTTTAAAGCTATTTGCCTCTTTAAGCTGTAAATCTATTAAATCTTGGTAACTGCTGCTAAGGGGATCAAAAAGCGTATAAAGATCTGCAACGAATTGCTTTTGCGATAATGATGAAAATTCGCCGTTGTTAATCGCCTTTAACAAAGCACTTAAATGCTCTTGCACTGGTAAAAGTTTATTTTCGACATTAGACACAAGCCGTAATTCTTCACTTGTCAGCGTTGTTTGTAAGTAGGCTTGCCATTGTTGCTCTGCTGTACTTTTAGCGTCGTTTACTGCAGATATAAGCGAAGTACGCTCAATAGTCCCTGCACGGTATTTATGCAACAAATCAACAATATTTACAGCATAATTATCTGATACCGTTTTTATCTGTTTAAGTGGAACAATACGGTCATCATATAAACTATCAATCCCTGATACTAATCGCCCCATGGTGCTTATTGAATAAATAGACACAATGGAAAATATTATTAAAGGCAGTAATGCTAATACAGCCAGGCGAGTACGAACTGAATAGTTATTTAACATCTCTATCTCGCAATACTTAATTGATAAAATTAGTATAATAGCAATTCTTAGTTTGCGTTATTTTTTATGCAATAAATTACACCTGTTAGGCTGAAGTGGTTATAATTAAAGTATTTAAACAAGGTAGGTATAGCATTATGCGCTTGCGTTCATTCACAAAGTTTGTTGGTTTTGTATTGCTATGTCATGTGTTTAGTTTGTGTGCGCAAGAAAACGTGATTAACCTTCACTTAGCAACGCCGAGTGATATCAATTCGCCAAAAAATGATTACATGCATGCATTGCTGCGTGCAAGCCTGAAAAAAGAAAACTTTGATGTTAAATTTACTTACTCAACCATCCCGATGAATCGTAAACGAGCCATTGAAGAGCTAAGCCACCAAGGCAGCATTAATTTAGCCTGGTTTTCTATGTCTAAAAGCGCACATTCAAACCTTGTTCACACCACACTCCCGCTGTACAAAGGTCTTCATGGAAAGCGATTGCTAATGATCAATCAGTCGCAACAACACCGCTTTGCAAATATCAATTCACTCGATGAGCTAAAACCACTCGTCGCTTTGCAAAAGCATACTTGGTCTGATTACGATGTCCTAATAAGGAATGGCCTAACAGTGAATGGCGAACATGACTATGATGTAATGCTTAAGTTATTAGCCACAGGATTGGCTGATTACTTTCCTCGTTCTGTCTCAGCAATTGCAACTGAAATAGCAAAACAACCTTACAAGCAGCTTATGATAGAACCTACAATAATGTTGCAATATGAAAATTTCTATCACTTCTATGCCCATAAAAAAGACCAGTTGCTCGTAACAAGACTACAACGTGGTTTATTAAAACTGCAACAAAGCGGTGAGTTCGACGAACTCTATCAACGTTATATTAGCCGCTCATACAGTGCTTTGAACTTACCTTCTAGAAAGGTATTTAACTTAAAATAAGGCAATTACGATGGTTCTTTTAATTCGTCTACTCAGCTACATCATTGTGTTTGGAATTGGTTTTGCAGCAGGCATGTATGCCTTGCCAATTCTCACAGCACCCGCATCACCCAGTAAACTAGAGCTTGCCAATCATGCGCAAAAAGCGATGTATACAGGAGAGTTTAAGGCCGAATTACCGGGCTCTGATTTTCTGCATTTCGCTCAAGGTCAGGTAAAATTAAGCAATAGCCACATTTCGTTTGAAGGGGAAATTAGCCCTGGCCCAGACTATCAAATTTATTTGGCTGATCGCTTTGTAGACAATGAAACTGAGTTCCTTGCATTTAAAGGAACATTCACAAGAGTGGCAAGCATC
Organism: Pseudoalteromonas sp. KS88; assembly: GCF_004766475.1. NCBI lineage: Bacteria > Pseudomonadati > Pseudomonadota > Gammaproteobacteria > Alteromonadales > Pseudoalteromonadaceae > Pseudoalteromonas > Pseudoalteromonas sp. KS88. Next base: position 13,784 of record NZ_PYHV01000023.1, on the reverse strand, counting down.
AAAACATTCAACAGCTTTATAGTCAAGATACCGCAAGACATTAATATTGCAGATTTTAATACAGTAATCATTTGGTGCGAAAGCTTTGACGAATTTATTAGTGCAGCCAAATACCAATAAACTTACCGTGTTGGTTCAAACCCGTCATAGTGAGCGAGCTTTGCATCAAAGTCTTCCCAATTTGCTTTAGAGCTGCAAAAGTTATGACTGAGTGGGCGCTCATTAATATCACTGTCTAAAATACCTAAACGTAACCTCAAGCGCGTTGGGTCATCGAGATTCTCACTGTAAACTGGACTGCCGCAAGCTGTACAAAAGTGACGAATACGACCCGGTTTAAATTCAAAAGCCGTTAAACTTTCTTGGCCTTTAACAACTTTAAAATCAGCACGTTGAACAAAACCATTCGTAGCAAAGGCTGTGCCGCTAGACTTTCTGCATAATGAGCAATGGCAATGGATAATACTGCTTATTGGGCCATTGACCTCAATCGCTACTTTTTTACACAAACAACTTCCTTGGTACATGCCTTTTCCAATAAATCTCTTTAATTATTTTAAAACATACCACAAGCGCCTATTTTAAGACACGAAAAAAGTCGCCTTTGGAGAGGGCGACTTTGGAGAATAACAGTCATGGGTGTATGGCTGTTAAATCAAGAGTTTTTAAGCAGCGTCACTGTTTTGCTCAGTGTGACGAATTAAGTAATCAAATGCACCAAGGCTTGCTGTTGCACCACTGCCCATCGCAATGATAATTTGCTTAAATGGTGTATTAGTTGCATCACCTGCACCATACACACCCGGTAATGAGGTAGCACCTTTAGCGTCTACTAAAATCTCGCCAAATTGACTAAGTTCCAACTCTGAGTCTTTCAGCCATTCAGTATTAGGAATTAAGCCAATTTGGACAAAAATACCGGCTAAGCCCAGGTTTTTACTTTCACCTGTTACACGGTCTTTGTAAGCTAGCCCAGTGACTTTGTTACCATCACCTACCACCTCTGTGGTTTGAGCATTTTTAATAATAGTAATATTATTTAAGCTGTTCGCTTTGCGGATCAGAACCTCATCAGCGCGTAATGTATCTGCAAATTCAAGTACCGTTACATGCTCTACAATATTTGCTAAATCAATTGCGGCTTCAATACCGGAGTTACCCCCCCCAATTACAGCTACTGGTTTACCTTTGAATAGAGGACCATCACAATGTGGGCAATACGCTACACCATGGCCACGATATTCTTGCTCTCCTGGCACATTCATCTCACGCCAGCGAGCCCCAGTTGCAAGCACTAATGATTTGGCTTTTAAGGTAGCACCGTTTGCTAGGGTTATTTCGTACTGATTATTGACGCGTTCAAGCCCTGCAGCACGTTGGTTATGCATTACATCTACATCGTATTCTTTAACATGCTCTTCAAGCTGTGCTACAAGCTTTGGTCCTTCAGTGGCTTTAACAGAGATAAAGTTTTCAATACCAAGCGTATCTGCAACTTGCCCACCAAACCGCTCTGCAACAATACCGGTATTTAAACCTTTACGCGCTGAGTAAATAGCTGCGGACGCACCTGCTGGGCCGCCGCCTACAACCAGTACGTCAAATTTATCTTTTTCGCTAAGTGCCGCAGCTTGGCGAGCCGCCCCTTTACTATCTACTTTGTTTAATATATCAGTTAGGCTCAATGCACCTTGGCTAAATGGTTCGCCATTTAAATAAACAGCCGGTACTGCTAAAATGTTGCGCTCTTCTACTTCCTCTTGAAATAGCGCGCCATCAATCATTGTTGCTTTAATATTGCTATTTGTAGCCGCCATCGTGTTTAGCGCCTGAACTACTTGTGGGCACGTTTGGCAACTCAAGCTGATGTAAATCTCAAAATTAAGCTCTTGCTCAAGTGATTGTATTTGTTCAATGTCTTCACTTTTTGCTTTATTTTCGTGTCCGCCGGTATGCAAAAGTGCCAACACTAAACTTGTAAATTCGTGTCCCATCGGTACGCCAGCAAACGTAATGTGGGTATTTTTAGCCGATGAGTGAACAACCATAGATGGGCGGCGGGCGCGAGTGTCTGGGTTGTTAATCACCGTAATTTTATCGCTTAGTGATGCTAAATCATTTGCTAAGCTTTCGACTTCTGCTGATTTTTTGCTGTCATCCAAGGCAATAAGCAGCTCAACAGGTTGTGTAAGCGATTCAAAATGACTTTTTAACTGGTTCTTTATGTTGTTATCTAACATGGCTTAATCCTTACGTGGAAATTTGAGCAGCAAACCTCCCACACCAAGTTTCGGATGTGCTTAATAAACGATATTAATATGGGAGGAGCCAACAGCGATCACTGCTGGCTTAAGGGCAGTTGCCTGCCCTTTTATTACTGGTAAAAACTATATTTAGATTTTACCAACTAGGTCTAGTGAAGGGGCAAGTGTGTCTTCACCTGGCTGCCAAGATGCAGGACAAACTTCACCGTCGTGAGTGGCAATGTATTGAGCAGCTTGTACTTTACGTACTAACTCTTTGGCACTTCGACCAATACCTAAATCGTGAGTTTCGATAACCTTAATTTCACCTTCTGGGTTCATTACAAATGTACCACGAAGCGCTAAGCCATCATCTTCAATCATTACACCAAAGCTACGTGTAATACGGCCAGTTGGGTCACCAATCATAGGGTAAGTAATTTTACCGATTGTGTCTGACGTGTCATGCCATGCTTTATGGGTAAAATGTGTATCAGTTGATACAGAGTAAACTTCTACGCCCATCTCTTGAAGCTGTGCATAATGATCTGCAAGGTCACCTAGCTCAGTTGGACATACAAATGTGAAATCTGCAGGATAAAAGAAGAAGATTGACCACTTACCAAGTACATCTTTTTCAGATACTTCTACAAAATCACCATTGTGGTATGCCGTTGCGTTGAAAGGTTGAATTTTTGTGTTAATTAATGAAGTGCTCATAGTATTCCTCATTGATATTTAAGATTAAAGTTGCCCAACGCAAGCAATATGTTTGGCCTATCGCGTTGGCTTGGTTAATACAATAAGCCCATTCATAAATTAAATAAAATTGATTGTTTAGATTAAAACAATCAGTTTTTCAGATTGAACTTTTATAATCCACATTACGTATTTACTTTGTTGAGTGTATTGCTGCTACAATAGCGGCGCTATGAAACTGTATTTTAAGGGTTTGCTGTAATGGAAAAATTTATCAATCACATCCAACTTGGTTATTTAGGCTTATTGCCCTTTCTTGGTTGTGTGGGGTGGCCATTAATTACTGGCAGCAATAGTGTTAACCTGGAGTTTTTTACCTTTTACAGTATCGCTATCTTAGCGTTTATGGCCGGTAACCAATGGCATGCTGGCAATCAAAGTTACAGCGGCGCAATCAAAGCTGTCGCCCCTGTTATACCAATTCCTTTTCTTACATTTTTACCTATTGAATGGATGCTTGCATGGCTGGGCACGAGTTTTTGGCTTGTATTATTTTTTGAAAAGTCGACATTAGCGTGGAAAACATATCACCCTGACTACCAAAAAATGCGATTTATTCTGACATCCGTTGTTTTTGTATGCCATATATTAATGATTGGCATGAGTGTCTACCCAGAGTAAACGCCGCTGTGGTGCTCAAGGGTTGAATGTTGTAGTATCTGCCTCCTTATATTAAGGAGCTTGCATGATAGACCAATTGCGCCAACAACTCGATCAACTCGGTGAAAATTATGTTGAAAAAAATGGCTTGTTCAAGATTAAAGTACTGCCATTTTTTTGTGCTATACATATAAAAAAGGATCGCAAAGGAGAAGGACGTTTATCGTTTTATTCAAACCAGTTAATCGAAATATTCTTAGTAGTACTTTTCCTGTTATTTGGTGTCATGATTTTTGATCCCACAGCAGGTTTTACGCATGGACCAGTGCATATTGTGTTTGCTGTTTTGATTACATTTAACCTGATTCTAAAGCAAATCGCCATCGAAGGGCTGAAAACCCGAATCGCTTTGTTGGCTGTGGCTCACAAACGAGCAACTGAAAACTAACTTGCTGTGGTTTTTTCTGCTATACCTTAAATAACGACTTAGCATAAGGTATGTGATGAAGCACCCCTATTGGATAGTAATAATTTGGCTGTTTGTTCTAGTGTGTAGCTTGCAGCTTTTCTACAGTGAACTATTTGATATTGATATTATAGAGGAGCTTTTTTGGGCTGCGCTATCAGTATCGTTGACATTACAAGTATATGCATACATTAGTAACAAACTCTTAGTTTCTGCATGGCTAATCTATTGCACAGGGCTTGTATTAGATCTGCTTGATGATCTAATCGATACAGAAATTTTTCCTGTTTTGCTTTTCGATACTGCCCTTAAAAATATTGGCTTTTTATTAACTTGTATGGGTTTATATCTATTAATTATAGAAAAGCGCAAGACGATTAGAAAATTAAACCACGAAATACAACTTAGCCAAGCCCTTCAGCAACAATTAGAATTAGAAGCAAACCAAGACCAATTGACTAGCTTAGGTAATCGTCGCGCGTGCTTCACTCGCTTTGAACAACTGAAAAACCATTACCAGCGTGTTTATTATTTTGACCTAGATAACTTTAAATTCGCAAATGATAAATATGGCCACCAATGTGGCGACCTCATTTTAACCAGCTTTGCCAAACGATTGTCTACTAAGTTTAAACAACACAATTGCTTTCGGCTTGGCGGCGATGAATTCATTGCATTTTGTAATGACGACAGCCCTAATTTGAATGAGCTTCGTGAATACTTAACGGCAGATATGAGGGAATTTCAGGTGAGTGTAAGCATTGGCATTGCTCCAATTTGCGCAGAGCAAGACCCTGACACCATTTTACATAATGCAGATCAAAATATGTATGTTGATAAATCACATAAAGCGGATCGCAGCAAAGCATCTTTTTGATATAATTATTGTATGAATGAATCTAATGAATAATTAAATGTATTTAAACCCTAAATGGCGCATCCTCACTGTGGGTGATGGCGATCTGTCTTTTTCATATGCTCTGTTTAATGCAATTAAACCCAGCACCCTTGTTGCATCAACCTACGACAGTAAAAAAACTCTTTGCGATAAATACAGTGATAATGCATTCGAATTATTAGAAAAAGCCGCGGTTAGTGTACTGACTCAGTTTGACGTAACCTGCCAATCTGATTGGCAACGCTTAGGCGAGCAAAAGTTTGATCTGGTGATATTTCAATTTCCTCTCATTCCTGCTTTTAAAAGTGAGCATGTTTTTAAATCACAAACTCAATCAACAAGTGCCAACACACTCAATAGGGCGCTATTACATCAATTTATAAAGAACGCCTGCCAGTTCGCTCTTGATAAAGCTGGAGCTCAACTTTGCTATATTACTTCTAAAGATGTGAAACCGTACTTACATTGGAACATTGAAGGTAGCTTAGTCCAAAACCTTGATGCACATTACCTCGGCCAAATGAACTTTGACATAACACAATTCCCTGGCTATAAAATCCGCAACGTCGATAGAGACAAGCACGTCAAAGATACTAGTGGAATTACCTATGTATTTAGCCCAGAGCAAAACAATGCGCTATGTAATGTGTTTAGCTACCCAAGCTATTTAACCGAAAATCATTGTGGCCTGTGCCGAGCAGGTCCGTTTTGCTTTGACGAAGATAAACAAAAGCACTTTAAATCAAAAAAGCATCAACAAATGTTAAAATTAGAAGCCGACTGGCAGCAATGGCTTACACAATTTTATAAAAGGGACAATGCATGAACTTTGTAATCGTTGGGACAAACTTTATTAGTGATACTTTATTAAAAGCGGCACTCACAGTCAGCGAATTTACCCTTTATGGCGTATGTTCACGTGAGGTATCAACCGGTGAAGCTTTTTTAGCAAAGCATAATCAACTCGACGCCAAAGTATTTACTAACATTGAGCAAGTGTGTGCTGACAAACAGGTAGATGCCGTTTACATTGCCGCACCAAATAGCTTACACATGAACTATGCGATTTCTTGTTTAGAAGCAAAAAAGCATGTGCTTGGTGAAAAGCCCTCTGCTGCTAACAGTGCTGAACTAACAAAAATAATTAAAGCAGCAAAGCAAAACCACTGCCTCTATATGGAAGCGATGATGACCACGCTTCTTCCAAACTTTGAACGATTAAAATTAGCGATTAATAAAATTGGTACGCCAAGAAAATATATCGGTCAATTTAGTCAATATTCTTCGCGCTATGACAAATATAAAAATGGTGAACAACCCAATACCTTTTTACCTGAATTTGCCAATGGCGCATTAGTCGATTTAGGCATATACCCATTATACATTCTAATCGCATTGTGGGGACCACCAAATAGCGTACAAGCAAGTGGCATTTTGCTTGATACCGGTGTTGACGGTGCCGGCGATATATTACTTAATTATGATACCAAGCAAGCGGTCATTAGTTACTCAAAAATATCGCAAGGCGATAACTTTACTGAAATCCAAGGTGAGAAAGGTCGTATTCGAATAGAGTCAGTGTCATTACTTAAAAATATCACCTTTATCGCAAACAACGGTTCTGTAGAAAACTTATCGTCTGAGTTTGATGAAAACTATATGCGTCATGAAATCGTGCATTTTATTTCAACAATAAATGCAAAATCCCGCGAATCTTCAGTCAATACCCATAAATTATCTCAGCATGTAATGGCTGTTCTTGATCAAGCAAGACAACAACTCGGGGTTGTTTACCCCAACGACTTAACTTAATGCAAACAATAGGGCTGCCAAGCTGCAGCCCCAAATCCTGTACCCTAATATAGGCATTGCACACAGTATAAAAACCTCTTTATCTTTTTTACATTTTATTTTTTATTGCACTATATTTATTAATAACAACAACAAGCTCATCGGTGGCTATCTTGTCTATTAGGTATATGTTACGCGCAGTTTTCGCAGCAACCATCAGCCTCGCAGTCGGCTTATTGGTTATTATACTTTTACTCAAAGAAGGCTTAGAGGAGAGTCAATATTCTGCTCAACAACGCTACTCTTTAAGTCATCTAGCTAAGTTATCGTCGTCTAATTCAATCAAATTAACAGAGCTTGCACGCCAGCATGTTGTGACACTAGAGCAAAGTTATAAAGATGATTATTTTGAACTCGTAGGGCAAATTCAAGGTGATATTGCTTGGTTGGATGGTACAAAAAGAAGCTATGTGACACGTCTAAAACAATACAATGTGGCAGCTTCCGACCTTGCATTACTCGAAAAATCTAACAGCCTGTCTCTGGACTTAATAAACACTGAAGAAAAAGCATTTGCGATGATCGCAAACCTTATTGGTAAATCACCCAACCAATTAAATGACCAAGAAACAAACAACTGGATTGCGGCTATTTCTCTTTTAACTGATGCAGCATATATGACCGAGGTAGAAAAAATTCAACAACCTGTGCAGGCCTTTTTATCCTCAATTAAAGTAAAAAGCGCAGCACTTGTGAGTGAAAACAACAGCCGGGTGACTACGTTAAGTTTTACCAGCACACTAGTTGTACTTGCCATTATCGTCACATTAATTTTATGCTACTTGCAGCTTGAGAAAAAAGTTATTAAAACAACACAACGACTCATTAAAGAGGCGAATAGAATCTCTCAAGGCGATTTATCACGCTATATTGAGCATTCTGGGAATGATGAAATTGCAAAACTCGCCGATAGTTTTAATGTAATGATTGATAAGCTTTCAAACTTGCTTAAAGAAATAAATAGTCAATCAGAACAAGCGCAAATTTCTGCAAACAACCTTGATGAGGTTTCTCAACAAGCTAAAGTATTAAATGATAAACAAAGCCATGCCATTGAAATCATTTCAAGTTCGGTATACGAGAACTCAACAGCCGTAAAAGAAGTGTCGCAAAACTGTGCTGAAGCGGCGCAAAGTGCAACATCTGCAAATGAAAAAACCCAACAAGGTTCAAGTGTTGTCGTTCAAGGAATAAAATCGGTCGAATCAGTTGCAACAACATTAACTGAATCTTTAGGAGATCTTAACAACCTTGAAAACTCAGTCAACGAAGTGACTGTTATACTTAGTGTAATCAGTAATATTGCCGAGCAAACTAATTTACTGGCACTCAATGCAGCTATCGAAGCTGCTCGGGCGGGCGAACAAGGCCGAGGGTTTGCTGTAGTCGCAGACGAAGTAAGAACTTTAGCAAGCAGAACGCAAAGTTCAACCATCGAGATACAAGAAAAAATTACCTCACTCCAGTCTGCTAGTAGTGCTGTTACTGAGCGAATACGCGCTAGTGATAACCAGATTAAGGAGGCAGTAATCAATTCAGAAAAAGTGGGGGATATGCTCAAAGAGATCAGCATTCAAGCAAATTCAATCTCTGATGCAAACTTGACTATTGCGTCGGCATCTGAGGAGCAATCACAGGTAACGGAAGACATTGCGCAACGGCTCAATGATGTGCAAGACACAAGTCGACAAACTCAAATGCAGACGGAGAAAATTTCGCAATCATCCAGTGAGCTTGCCGACTTAGCGAATAACTTGAATACGCAAATTAACCGATTTAAACTCAATTGACCATTTACTTGTATACCCAAACCACCTCAAGATGTGAGTGTTAGTTGCAGTTAACAGTGATTTAGCAAGGCATTGATTGCAAGTTAGTTGTTCTATTGTAAAAATCGATAACGCAGTATAAATCGCTTATAAACCAGCCGTTTGGGCATTTCACTAGTACTTCTTCTTATGGTTGTTACTTTCTAAGAGGGTCTGCCATTGTTGCAAAGTAATGCCTCGATATTTAGCCACTTTGAAACGCTGAATTGTGTATCCTGATGTGGCTTTGGCATAGACTACTTGGTCTGCCGTGCATTTAGCCATGGCAATTTTGAATAGCTGATTAAAAATCATTTTAAAGCAAGTGCTTATGCGGCAAATCAAGATCAAGTTGGTTACAGGCGTCTATAACAACTATGGTATTTATCGAAAAACATTTCTTAAAAGCCAAAAGGTAAGTAGAATCGCCGCAAATTTAGCTTCACCATTTTCAAAAGGACAGTGATGCTGCGCTCTATCCATCCATTTTTTATTGCGGTTATTTGTGTATTGCTGGCTATGGTCACTATTCAATCTGGCGCGTCAGTTGCAAAACAACTGTTTCCTTTGATTGGCCCTGAAGGCACCACCGCCTTACGTTTAGGTTTTTCTGCTGCTATTTTATGCCTTGTCTTTAAACCTTGGAAAACGTTTCCTCCTTTAGGTCAGCGCGTACCTGTCATTGTCTATGGTTTAAGCCTAGGAGGCATGAATATTTTGTTTTACTATGCCATTGAGCTTATCCCTCTTGGTATTGCTGTTGCCCTTGAGTTCACAGGCCCTTTGGCTGTGGCCTTATTATCTTCACGAAAAAAACGCGATTTATTTTGGGTTGCATGTGCAATAACTGGCATAGTTTTACTGCTTCCAGATATGAATGGTGAAGAACGCTTAGACCCTTTAGGTGTAATTTTAGCCTTAGGTGCGGGTGCCTGCTGGGCCTTTTATATTTTGTTTGGCAAAAAAACCGGAAATCAGGGTTCAGGCGGAATGACGGTTGCATTGGGAATGAGCGTTGCTGCCATTGTACTAGTGCCTTATGGCGCATTTCACCAAGGTTTAGCTTTACTAAGTTGGGAAGTTATTCCGCTTGGGTTTTTAGTAGCAATCATGTCAAGTGCACTCCCCTACACGCTAGAAATGGTTGCACTTCGCAATATGCCGGCACAAGGTTTTAGCATTATGATGAGTTTGGAGCCAGCTGTTGCTGCTTTAGCTGGTTTTATAATTCTTGCAGAACTGTTGAGTATGTGGCAGTGGCTCGCAATTTTGCTGGTAATTGTTGCTTCTATTGGTAGCTCTATGTCCAATTCAAAAAGTAGCTAATTTTTAGTTTAATGCAATATGATTTCAGTCAAATGCTTTATGCATTGCTTACTCTGCTTATTGAATGAGCTGCTCAGAATTGGTGTTACCTTTAAAAATAGTCACTCCAATACAGGCCGAAACGTTACGATTCGGCTCTTTAATAGGCAACAGCTATAAACGCAACTTTCTCTATTAAGACGCTTGAAACAGCGAAGTAAAGGTGAATACCCAAGCCACCTCTATATACAGAATTCAGCGTTACACGGGTGCTTAATCTTAAGACGTTACGTTGCAATAATGGCAGTCCCTGTTAGGAAGTTACAACGATACGAGCCAGTACCTGTGAAACGCTCAAATGGCTGATCTAAAAACGATTTATACTGTGTTATTGATTTTAACAATAAAACCAATACGACTTGCAATCAGTGCCTTGCCTAAATCGCTTTTAGTTCCAACTGAAGCTAGTACCTTGCGGTGGTTTGGGTAAGTTCATCGCATTTATCACATTAAATAGACATGTGTCGTTTACGATTTGTTTGATGCTCGCTTTTCTATCACTCTTTTTACCGCTTCTTCTATTGCATGCAACTTAAATGGCTTTGATATAAACATATCCATGCCAGCTTCCGTACATGCCAGTTTATCGGTTGCAGACGTATTGGCTGTTAAAGCTACAATGAGCGTGTCTTCAACAGTGCTGATGTTTTGTTCTCTCAATATTTGAGTAGCTTCTAGGCCATCTAACACAGGCATCACGCAATCCATAAATATGAGGTCGTACTTATGCTGTTTACATTTAAACACCGCATCTTGACCATCAACGGCCATATCAGCTTTTATATTAAGTTTTTCTAATGATGCATCTAAAACGAGCCGATTGATTTGATTATCATCAACCACCAGCACAGATAAACAACTGGTATCTATTGTGCCATCACTTGCTTGTAACGTCTCGTCCTGCCTTTTGCCTACCTTTAAGGGGATATGCAAAGAAAAAGTAGTGCCTTGGAGGTAAGTACTGTCCACATTAATGGAGCCACTCATGTATTCAACAAGCTCTTTGACTATCGCTAAACCTAGGCCACTGCCCCCTACGCTTTTTTGTCTATCCACTTCTTGCGTGAACGGAGAAAAAAGTGACTCTAGAAATGCTTCAGTCATTCCTCTTCCAGTGTCACTAACTTTGATATCAAGTAATAAATCGTTATTCGATTTCACTGCAATCACTGAAAATTCAACACAGCCAGCTTCGGTAAATTTAAGCGCATTACTTAATAAATTAGAAACAATTTGACTCAATCTCGTGTTATCGCAGTATGCCCAACAATCATCAGCAACATTAATATTGGTTTTAAATTCAACTTTTGCTGCTTTAAATAATGGGATGTATAGGGAGATCAAATCAACAAAAATAGTTTTTAATAGAAAATGATTAGGCTCGAGCTTTAATTCACCGTGATTTATTTTTGAAAAATCCATTACTTCATTAATGATATTCAATAGAATATCCGCACTTCTTAGCGCTACTTTTAATTTTTCTACGCGACGGGTTTCCTCGTTCTCGCCTAACAAAGTTGTTAGCATCCCAGTTATACCATTTAACGGTGTGCGAAGTTCATGGCTTATTTTAGCTAATAGCATACTTCGGTCTTCTAGCATCCTTTGCGCTAAAGCTTGTTTATTTTTTAACGCAAGCCTCAATTCAACTGACTCTGTAACCTCTTGAAGTGTCCCAAATAACCTAACACATTTGCCATCAACCATTTCAGCCTCGCCAAAGGATGATACCCAAATATGCTTGCCCTTCGCGGTCAACAACTCAAGCTCTAAGTGCCATTTTTCACCCGATTTTATTGCTTTTTCAACGGCTTTGTTTATGTCCTCTTGGCTTTTTCCTGCTTTAAAGAACTCTGTCGTTGACTTAAGGTCTGGTTGAAATGACATAGGAACTTGATATATTCGTCTTACTTGATCACTGCACGTTACTTTTCTATTTAATAAATCCACCTCCCACGTTCCAATATTAGCTACACTCTCTAGTTTGAGCAGTGTGTTGTTATTTTTTATTAACTGCTTGGATGCCATTCGCCTTGCAAACTCAGCCCCTAGCCACTGTGCAAATAGCTCGACGTAGTCGTAAGCCTGTTCTGTAAAAGGTTTGGATGCTTTAGATGCAGAAAAGTTAACTGTGCCATAGGTGTCTGCGCCCACCTTTATAGGTGCACCAATATACGACTCCAACTGAAAATTTATATAACAGGGATGGTTTGCAATTCGGCTGGTGGATGCTTGATGAAACGCCAGTGCACCGTCAGCCGCTAATGTGTGAAGGCAATAAGTTCCTGATAATTCAAAACTTGTGTTAACAGGCAATGAGTCATCGGGTGTGATTACATACTTAACGAGGTAAGATTCTTCGGCTATTTTACTCACAATCGCAATATCGAGATCGAATACTTCGAGCCCAAAACTCAATAAACTATAAATTTTTTCATCAAAACTTTGAGTTTGATCCGATACAATATCGTGAAATCTTCGTAGGAATTTCAACCGTTTCCTTCCTTGTTTACAAAACAAAATGAACCGTTTTTAACAATAAGATACCCTCTGTTAAAGGTCAATTAATCTTATGCTTTTATTGTACTTAACTGAGCTTTAAACACTCTTTACAAACTTTGGGGTCTGTTTATCTTTGCGGATTAAAATCTATTCAAGCCAGGGGCGTTTTAGTCGCGGCGCGAGGTTTGCAACCTAGTGGACTAAGTAAAAACCAAGCAAAGCTTGCACGTCCTGCTCACGCCCCTTACCACCATCCATGTAGGCAACAAAAAGTACATCGTCCCGAGGCAGAACCCTAAGGGCAGCGCCTGTATAGCATTGAAAGATAAACAGACCCTAGTACGTATAATAAGAATGTCGAATCAGAAATATGTATCTTACTAGCAGATATGTATATACTAAATCCAATTGAAGTAAGAAAAATAAACCTATGACAACTCAAAAAAAGAAAAGTAATTTTTTCAGTAACCTTATTTTTAATATTATTTTACCTGCGGTTATCCTAAGCCGTTTTAGTACACCGGACACACTTGGTCCTGTCTGGGCGGTTGTTGTTGCACTCGCATTTCCGTTATTTTTTGGCTTATGGGAGCTCAAGCAATCTGGAAAAGTTAATTTTTTCTCTATATTAGGGATTATAAGTGTCTTACTCACTGGGGGAATAAGTTTATTTGAACTTGACCCTAAGTACATCGCCATTAAGGAAGCGATGGTGCCAGCCATTATTGGCATCATCGTACTTATTAGCCAATACACCCCCTACCCACTGATCAGAAAGTTATTGATTAACCCTGAACTGTTAGATATTGAAAAGCTTACTCAAGCCCTTGATGATCAAAATAATACTGCTGTTTTTGATAAAAAAATGCGTTTAGCTGGATTTATTGTTGCTAGTGCGTTCTTTTTATCAGCAACATTAAATTATTTTTTGGCTAAAGCCATTGTGGTTAGTATGCCTGGTACAACTGAGTACGCAGAAGAGCTAGGTCGCATGACATGGCTCAGTTACCCGGTCATTGTTGCCCCTACAATGGTGTTGTTGGTTGGTGCGATTATCTTTACCTTTATGCAAATAGGTAAGCTGACAAAGCAACCTATTGATGACTTTATATTGCAATAATATGTACATTGTTCAATGTTAATGAACCATTTGCATTGTTTAAAACAACATAAAACAAGCGCGGCGCTTCAAATTTACTTCATTTACCGCGCTTATTTTCATTAATACACTAATGCGCTTGAGAAACTTCAACAGGTGTTTTATCCGCTAACAAGTATTTATCAAGCCATTG